>NZ_JBEZJY010000055.1:0-50148 GCF_040651415.1 Streptomyces sp. NPDC048484 | reverse complement strand
GATGTTGGACATGATCGGCGAGGCGATACCACCCTGCGGACAGCCGCTGAGCGTAGCGTTCCACCGCCAGTCCTCCAGATATCCGGCCTTTAGCATCCGGCCGACCAGTTGCAGGAACCGGCCATCGTGGATCTTCTCTCCCAGAATCCCAAGTAATACCTCGTGATCCAAACTACCGAAGCAGTCGGAGATATCTCCCTCGATGAACCATTTCGATCCCGTCCAGGTGTTGACCACTTCTCGCAACGCGGTGTGGCAACCCCGGTTGGGTCGGAAACCATGGGAATGGTCGGAGAACCGCACATCGTAGTACGCCTCAAGCAGCAGACGCACCACCTCCGCAACGATTTTGTCTGACCAAGGCGGCATCCCGATCGGACGCCGACGCCCGTCCTTCTTGGGCACGTACACCCGCCTGGCCGGCGACCACTGGTACGCCTCACGACGTAACGTGTCGATAATCGCCTCAATCTTGGCCAGGGACATACCGTCCACGGTCTCCCTGGTGGCCCCCCTTGTCATCGCCCCAGAATTCGAGTAGATGCGCCCGTAGGCCATCAGGAACAGTTCCCTGTTGAATAGCTGCCGATACAACCTTTCCAGCGGCAGACCGCGCCTGCCGCGCTCCCGAATGACGTTCAGCACGGTTTCAGCACTCTGCATTCCGCAGCCCTCCCCGTCCGAACTTCCCGACTACCTGTGCCCCTTCGCCCTCATTCCGGCTTTCCCGGACCTCGTGGCCGGTCGTTGCTCCGGCGGCTACTATGAGCACTCCGTCGCCGATAGGGCTCGCGCCCCTTAGGCGATCCCGTGGTACGTCTTCGCTGTACGCATCGAGCACGACTTAGGCCGCCCATTCATCCCCTCACCCGTCCTCACTGGACGATGTTGCGCGTCACGGAAGTTGCCTCGGCCCTTTGCCCATGCCGGGGCACGACGCGCCGTCGGCTTCAGGTGTCATTCCGACGGATGTTGTATTTCATCACTGGGGATTGGACTTTAAGCAGTTCAGCCTTGGCCTTATCGTGCGGGCCTCGCGGCACTTCGCCCTGGACACCTCCCGACGAACACCGCTTTCCTGACATGCTGTTGTCCCCTTCGTCTTTCGATTCCAGGTAAGTCAGGTGACCCAGGAACCTCCTTCCGAGTTCCTCCCGGCTGCACCGGGAATACAGCGAAGCGCCTCACGGCGCACGCAGAGCTACAAGCAGGTCAAGAACGAACGCAATTGAAGGCCTCGACCTTAGGGTCGCGGTCCTCGATGTGTGTTCGTAACTGATAGTGATGCCCAGGGCTTCGTAGAGTGGGCCTCTCGTCTCGGTGTCGGCTGCGTGGATGCGCTGTGCGATGTCTCCGAGCCTCTCAGCGATCTCCCGGATCTGCTGGGCGGCGAGTGGGCACTCTTTTTTCCGGGTGGCGACGGGCAGCGCGTCGAGTTTCTTCCGTGCCGCCTCCTTGTCTCTCTGCGCCTCGTTGATCCATTGGGTGACGACGGTGGGGTCGGCTCCGGCTTCGAGGGCGGCCTGGTAGCGGGTGAGTCGGCGTTCGCAGTCCTTGATTGCCTGGCGGGCCTGGGTGTGCCCGGGTGTTTGAGTGTCTGTGGCGTTTGCCGCGGCGCTTGCGTGGGTGAGGGCTTCGAGGGTGGCGGTGAGATCGGCGGGGCGGCTGCTGCCCACCCCGACCTCCGCCGACGCAGGCGGCCGAGCGGGCACCACCCCCAAGCGTCAGGGCGGAATGAATCTGCGTACCGCTGTCTCTCGCCTGCCGGATGGTGGGGCGACTACCTGCCAGCCATCCGTCGCTGGGAACACGCCACCGGTCGCGCCGCGCCCTCCCCGACCGTTCCCGGAACCCGGCGCCTGTCCGCCGATTTCGTCGAGTGGATGATGCTCCCCAGCGGGTGGGGCACCGGGACCGAGGGCCTGTCCCGTGCCGCTCAGCTCCGTCTCCTCGGCAACAGCGTTGTTCCCGAACAGGCGGTGCACGCGCTGGAGATCCTGCTCGGCGACATCACGGCACTCGCTCCCCTGAGGGAATGGCGTCTCGGTGGCGAGGAATGCACACCATGAGCAGCCGATCTCATACCCCTCGCGGAGTGGAAGAACACGGCCTTGACGAAGCGGGCGAGACGGAGCGTCAGTGGTCGACGGCCGCCGTCGACGCGTCGCCCGGCACAGTGCACCAGACCGAACTGACACATCGGGGGACGACTTCGAAGGTGACCGTCGGCTACGTTGTGGTCGACGGGCCCGATGGTCAGGCGCTCACCGAGCGCCAGGCCGCGTGTCGAGGGAGTGTCCGTGCCCCTGTCTGACAAGTAAGACGCGTCGCCCCTGCTTGAGTGGGTCTGTGGCGGCCCGGGTGATCCCCTTGGCCAGGGCGAGTATTCCGATACGTCGAGGTCGGAGCGGAGAGCACCGGTTCTTTTCGCCCGGGCAGGCAGTGCGGACGCGGCTGTGTGCATCGACTGGTGGCAGTGGTCGAACAGGCCGCCGCCGACATCGAGGTGCCGAATCCTCACCGTCGCGAACCAGGACGCCCAGAATGCCGTCCGCAGCGGCGCGACCGGGCCGATCGGCCCTACGGATGCAGAGTGGCGGGCCCGCCGACTGCACCGCTGGGCGTTGTATTGAAGCCGCGATTTGGCGGCTTCGTCGCCGGAAGCCGGGTGTGCTCACACGTCCGAACTGCCCCGCCTCGTGCAGCGGCCACTTCCGGGCGCGGGTCGGTGCGGCGGTGGTGGACTTACCGCTCGCGGGAGGCAGTGACCTGACCCCGTTTCTCTCGGGGGCCACGAGCACCGCGTTGCGGGTCGCCGCGCGCGAGTTGGAGTTTTACGACACCGGCGACGTCGACGGGGCGGACGAGGTGTTCGCCCCGGATGTGATCGACCACAACCCCGCCGTTGGCGCCGCCTCGGGCATCGACGGCATGCGAGCGTCGATCGCCGCGGTCCGTGACGGATTCACCGACGCACAGCACCGGATCCTCTTCCAGCAGGAGCTTCCCGGCGGCTGGGTGGTTCTCCACTGGCGGATGACGGCGATCCACACCGGAGACGCCTGCGGCAAGCTCACCCAGGTGCTCCTCCGACAGACCGCAGAAGGCGGAATGGGACGTGGCCGCGCGGGCCTGACTCGTCATCACACCCGAATCAACTCGCGCGGCCTTCGCCATGTCCCCGTCTGTGACCAAGAGCAATCACGAGGCAGCCCGTTAGCGGCGGATCTGAGCGTTCACTGTGGGATGCGCGTCATCGCTGTCCGCGTCCAGGCCCACGAGCAGGCGCAGTCCGTCCTTGGCGGGGCTGCCGGGAGCTGCGGACAGGACCAGCAGCTCCATACCCGATTCATCCGGTAGTGCGAAGTTCTCCTGGTGCAGTTCCAGCAGTCCGACCAGCGGGTGGCGGTACGCCTTGCGTCCATGGGTGCGGGCGCGCACGTCCGCGCGGGCCCAGAGGCGGCGGAAGCGCTCGCTGCCCATCGCCAGTTCGCCGATGAGCGAGGCCAGGCGGGGGTCCTCGGAGTATTTGCCGGCGGCCAGGCGCAGATGTCCGACCACGTCGAGGGTGCAGTTCTCCCAGTCCGCGTAAAGGCCGCGCTCGGCCTCCTCAAGGAAGATGTGCCGGGCGGTGTTCAGGCCCGGCATCGGCCGGCCGTAGAGGAGCCCGGCGAGGCGGTTCCCGGCGAGCACGTCCAGGCGGTGGTCCATGATCAGCGCGGGTGCGTCGGCGACCAGGTCGAGGACGCGCAGCAGCTCCGGCCGGACCCGCCCGCCCGGCGCCTTCGCGCGGCGGCGGCGCTGCCGGGCGAGCCGGTAGAGGTGCCCGCGTTCGGTCTCGTCGAGGCCGAGGACGCGGGCGAGCGCGTCGAGGACCTGCTCGGAGGGCTGGGTCGCGCGGCCCTGCTCCAGGCGTACGTAGTAGTCGACGCTGACGCCGGACAGGTGCGCGACCTCTTCGCGGCGCAGCCCTTCGACCCGGCGGCGGCTGTCGGTGGGGATGCCGACGGACGCCGGGCCGACCCGGGAACGCCGGGTCCGCAGGAATCCCGCGAGATCGTCCATGCCCCCCAGTATGGCCTCGGTGGTGTCCGTGAAGGTGGTCCTGCCAGTACCAGGAAGTCCCGTCCGATGGAAGAGGAGCCCCTGAACGCCGGGCGCCGCGGCGCCCAGGATCGGAGGCATCCGATCCGAAGGAGTTCTCATGAAGACGCTGATCGTCTACGCACATCCGGAGCCGAAGTCGCTCAACAGCTCGCTCAAGGACCTCGCGGTGTCCACCTTGGAGAGCGCTGGGCACGAGGTACGGGTGAGCGATCTGTACGCGATGAACTGGAAGGCGGTCGTGGACGCCGCGGACTACGGCCCCGCCGCCTCGAGTCCGCTGAAGGTCGCCCTGGCTTCGGGCCGGGCCTTCGACGCCGGGACGCTCACCCCGGACGTCCTCGCAGAGCAGGAGAAGCTGCTGTGGGCCGACACGATCATCTTCCAGTTCCCGCTGTGGTGGTACACGATGCCCGCGATCCTCAAAGGCTGGGTGGACCGGGTGTTCACCTACCACTTCGCGTACGGTGTCGGCGAGCACAGCGACACCAGGTACGGCGAGCGCTTCGGCGAAGGCACCCTCGCCGGCAGGAAGGCTCTGCTGTCGGTGACCGCCGGCGGCCCGGAGTCGCACTACGCCGCTCGCGGGATCAACGGCCCCATCGACGATCTGCTGTTCCCGATCCACCACGGCATCCTCTACTACCCGGGCATCGAGGTGCTGCCGCCGTTCGTGCTGTACGGCACCGACCGGATGACCAGCGTGGAGTACCCGGACGTTGCCAAGGCATGGGAGCAGCGCCTGCTCACCCTGGAGTCGACCGAGCCGATCGCGTTCCGGCGGCAGAACTTCGGTGACTACGAGATCCCCTCGCTGCACCTGAAGGAGGGACTGGAGCCGACGGGCCGCACCGGTTTCGGGCTGCACGTGCGCGGCTGACGGGATACCCCGTGACTCGTGCTCGCCCGCCCCACGGCCTGCTGAATCACCCACCAGCCGAACCTCCGGGCCAACACGCCTCAAGACCAATCGCGGGGCAGCTCGTAAGGGGACAACCGGTGAACTGCCCGGCACCAGGGGTGAGTTGCGGCCGTGCACGCACACCGTCCACCACGACAGCGGCGCGGTGTGTCCCGCGGTGTCCCGCGTGATCCTGCCGACGCCGTCCGCGTGAGGACCGGGCGCCCGGTCGGAGACGATCCGGGAGGCGCACCCCTCCTTATCCGGGTGCGTCCTGCCCTGCATTGAGCCCGTCCAGCAGGAGGTCCCCGAGCTCGGAGAAGGCATCGCCGGCGGTCAGGCCGGTGCTCTCCAGAAGGACCCCCGACTGGACCGCGTCGATGGTCACCGCCACGACCTGGGCGGCGAAATGCCCGTTGAGCGCGCGGAAGACGCCGCTCTGCACGCCTTCCTCGATCAGTTGGTGGACCCGGTGCGCCGCGGCGGCGGAGTTCTTGCGGTAGATCTGCGCCGTCGGTTCGTAGCCGACCATGTCGTCGTAGAAGGCGTTGGAGTGGCGGCGCATGGCCGTGCCGACGCCGGCGAGGTAGACCCGGATGCGCTGCCTGGGATCGGGCTCGGCCTGGACGGCCTGCTCGATCTCGGCTGTCGCATCCCGGAAGAAGGCCCGGGTGACCGCCAGCACCAGCTGTTCCTTCGTGGAGGCCAAGCTGTACAGCGTCGCCTTGGAACACTCCAGCCGTTGCGCGAGCTCATTCATGGTCACCGATGTGAAGCCCTCGGCGGCACAGCGATTTGCAGGCCCGCATGTTGAGGTGTCGCGTATCCTCCGGTGGTTTACAGCCGGTCACTCTGCGTGCTCGGAGGTGCCTACTGATCGCTCTGTGTCGTCCGAGCCGGGCGTGGTAAGGCCGATCTGGCAGCGGGTTGAGGCTTTGGAGATGGGGTCAGGTCCTGCCGCCGACCGAGGAGGGCGCGTAGTGCTGGGGCGGGGGCGTTGTGTGGTGGGCAGGGGGCGAAGTCAGGCTTGCCTTCGGGCGGTCCGCGTCCAGATGTAGGAGCTGACGGTCAGGTGCCCGCGGTTGTTGTCGCTGATGGGTTTTCGATGGCTTGTGAGAACCGGTAGCTGGGCGATTATGCGCTGCCAGCTCTCGGATTCCAGTTCCCCGACGCGAGGGCTTCGCGGCGGGGAAGTCGACGGCCGGGCGGGCATTGCGAAGCGAGTCCTCTCGGTGAGCCGGCGGCGGGCAGGGCTGCCGGTCGGCGTGTTGAAGACTGGAAGATCCTGCGGGACTGCCGGCTCAAGGGCAACGGAGTTCACCAGGCCATGCTCGGTATCGCCTGGCTACACAACCCAGCTCTCACCGGATAGCTCACACCCCATACGGGACAACCTCAAGACCTCATCCCGAGATGCGCTCCACCGGCGACGTCGAGAGAGACGCCGGTGATGTACCGGTTGGCCCGGCCCGTGAGGAAGCCGATCGCGTTGGCGACCTCGGCCGGTTCGGCGAAGCGTCGCATGGGGAGCTGCGCGGCACGAGCGTCGCGTGCTGCCTGCGCGGAGCCGGACTGGTCGGCGAGCTGTGTCCACATCGGTGTGTTCACCGGTCCGGGGTTGACGGTGTTGACCGAGATCCCGTCCGGTCCGAGGATCTTCGCCATCGACCACATGATGTGCAGCACGGCGATCTTGCTGGCGTTGTACGGCAGGTAGTCGATGCGCGCTTCCTTGGCCGCGACCGACGACAGCAGCAGAATGGTGCCCTTCGTGCCTCTGCCCCGCATGAGGTTCGCGACCTCGCGCGTGATGGTGAACGTGCCCGTGGCGTTGATGCGCATGGTGCGCTCGAACTCCTCGGTCGTGGTGGCCAGCGGGTCGGGGGTGCCACCGAGCACCCCTGCGGCGTGGACGAGGACGTCGATGCGGCCGTGCTCGGCGACCATCCGGCGCAGCACTTCGGCGGTCTGATGCTCGTCGGTGACGTCGAGTTCGGAGAAGCCGGTGATGTCCTGCCCGCCGAGCGGTGCGAGGTCGGCCCCGATGACGACGTCCCCGCGCGCCTGCAGCGCTTCGACGGCGGCCGCGCCGATGCCGCCGCTGGAGCCGGTGACCAGGGCGACCTGGGGCTGTGGCGCTACTGCACTGCTTTGCTGGACCACGTGCGTCCCTCCTGCTCCTCGGTGGGCAGGCCTGCCGCCGCGAGGATCTTGTCGAGTAGCTGCTGGGTCTTGACCGCTTCCCATCCGGAGGTCAGCGGCTGCTGCCGGTCCTGAACGCGGTCGAGGAAGTGGCGGACCGCGTCGGCGAAGCCGAAGGTCTCGGTCGCGGTCGCCCAGCCGAATGCTTCCGGGCTCATCGACCGGACGGTGCGGGCGCCGTCCGCCGTCACCGCGACGGTGTCGGGGGCGATGACCTCCGCCGAGCGCAGCTGGCCGTACGCGTCGAGCTTCTCGCCCCATGCGCCGGCGGTTCGGGCCGCGACCAGCAGGCCCGTGTTCCCGGTCGAGAACCGGATGAGGGCGGCTGTGCCGTCCTCCTCCCAGGGGTCGGTTCCTGCGGCCGCGCTGGTGACCTCGACGACGTCTCCGCCGCAGAACCAGCGGAGGAGGTCCACCATGTGGATCGCGTTTTCGAACGTGGCCCGGTACTCGGAGCCGGCGCGGTTCTTCTGCGCGACGCAGAACGACGCTCCGGCCGCACCGAACGCTTCCCGTGCAGCGACGTACACGGGCGCGAACCGCCGGTTCAGGCCCACCATCAGGATGCGGCCGTGCTCGTCGGCGAGCTCCGCAAGGCGGACCGCGTCGGAGGTCGAGGTGGCAAGCGGCTTCTCGCAGAACACGTCGATGCCGGCGCGCAGGGCGCTCTCGACGGCCGCGACGTGCTCGGAGCGGGGAGTGAGCACGAAGACGGCGTCGAGCTCTTCGGCGTCGAGCATTGCGTCGATCGTGCGGTACACGTTCGCGAACCCCCACCGACGCTGTAGCGGGCTCGGGTCCTCGCGCCGCGACACCAGGGCGCGCAGCTCGACGTCGTTGCGCTGAACGAGGGTGGGCAGCTGCGCGATGCTGGCGATGTTGCCGGCGCCAACCACGCCGACGCGGAGTGCGGTCACGAGCGGGCCTCGGCATTCTGGCCGGTCGCCTCGAGATCGAGCTGCCGCAGCAGCGTACGGAGATGCTCGGCGCCGCGACGGAATCCGATCTCGGGGGCGTCGAGATCCTGCGGATGCCACCGGTACTCGTATTCGAGCGAGAGCACGTCGTCGTAGCCGACCTCGCGGAGGCGTCGGAGGATGGGCGACCAGGCGAGGGTGCCGTCGCCGACGACGCGCGAGATGACGGCGCGTTCCTCGGCGTGCACGCGCGCCGTCTCGGATGCGACGAACGGGGCGTTCGGGTCCTTGAAGACAAGGTCCTTGACGTGCACGTGGCCGATGAGATCGCCCTGGACGGCGAAGGCGTCGTCGACGTCCTCGTCGTGGGTGAAGGTGAGGTTCGCCTGGTCGTAGAGGACGCGGACGGCGGGCGAGTCGACCGCGCGGATGAGCTTGGCGGTGTCGCGCGCGGTCTGCGTCATGGTGCCGAAGTGGTTCTCGGCGCAGAGCACGACGCCTGCGTCTGCCGCCGGGGCGGAGAGCTCCTGGAACGAGCGGACGAGCTGCGTCCAGTGCGCGGCGTGGTCCTGCCGGTCCGGCTGCCACGCGCCGGAATAGACGCGGATGCGGTTCGCGCCGATGGCGTGGGCGATGTCGATGGCCGATCGCAGTTCGTCGACGGCTGCTCCGCGTATGCGCTCGTCGGTCGCGTTGATGGCGGTCGTGTACGGGGTGAGCCCGATGACGGGGATGCCTTCGCCGTCGGCGACGCGTGCCGCTTCCGCCGCTGCCGCGGCACCGCCGATGGGCAGACCGCTCGTGTAGTCGTCCTGGTAGATCACCTCGGCGGCATCCAGGCCCGCTCGGGCGAAGAGTTTGAGCGCTTCGGGGACGGTGTGGTCGGGGGTGCCGAGGGTGTGGCCGGCGATCTTCAAGAGGGCGTCTCCGAGGTCTTCGAGGTCTTCGAGGTCTTCGAGGTCTTCGATGTCGAGTGGGTGTGCCAGTCGTGGGGGCCGACGAGACGCGGGGGATCGACGACCCGCGAGCGGTCGACGAACTCGAGGATGAGCCCCCAAGAGGTGCGGGCGTACACCCACCGGTTCCCGGCGACAGCGGGGCTGTCGCCGGCGACCTCCTTGCGCGCACCGAGGATCTCGATGCCCCGCAGGTCGGCGACCGCGTCGACCACGTCGTCGACGTCGTCGACGACGAAGCAGAGGTGGTGCCCGCCCGCATCGCTGGCGCGCGGGAACACGGGGGAGCGGTCATCGCTCCACCACTGGAACAGCTCCACGTTCAGGTTCGGCGGCAGCCGGAGCATGCGCAGCTCCAGGTGTGCGTCCGCGGGCACGCCGAAGTGCTCCGGCATGACCGCGGCATCGGGTCCGCGGGTGGAGCGATAGAGCTCTTCGGCGCCGAGAAGGACGGTGAACAGGCGGGTGGCGTCGTCGAGGTCGGGGACGGTGAAGGCCACGTGGTCCATGTATTGCAGACCGGGAAGGCGACCGGGGTTCGGACTCATGAGCGGTGTTCCTGAGTGGAGGAGCGGATGAGAAGCGATGGTTCGAGCACGACGTGGTCGGGCGGGCCGCCGGCGATGAGGGCCTCGCCGAGTTCGATGGCGATCCGTCCGAGGTCGGTGATTGGCTGTCGGACACTGGTCAACCGGGGGTTGAACTGGGAGCCGAGGTCGAGGCCGTCGAAGCCGATCACCGACAGGTCGGCGGGCACGGTCAGTCCGCGCGAGCCGAGCTCGGAGATCATGGCGAATGCGATGAGGTCGTTGGAGGCGATCACCGCCGTCGGGCGGATCGGTTCCCGCATCCAGTGGTCCACGAGCCCCGGCCCCGGTTCGGCGCCGGGCGCCGCCTCCAGGACGACGGGCGGGATGGCGTGACGCTCGGTGGCGTGGTGGTAGGCGTCCCAGCGATCCTGGGCGGTGTACGTGCCGACAATCCCCGGGGCGTAGGCGATGTTCGAGTGGCCGAGACCGAGGAGGTGGTCGAAGGCGAGGTCGACGCCCCGGGCGCTGTCGACAGTGACGGTGGGCACGGCCGGGTCGTCTTCGACCCGGTCGATGACGACGACCCGGTTCTGAAACGCGTACCGGCGGAGCGCCTCGAGGTTGACCCGGGTTGAGGGGGCGACGATGCCGAAGGGGGAGTACATGGAGTGCATCGCGCTCACGTAGTCGGCGGTCTGCCCGGTGTCGCCGTCGGTGATGCAGAGCATCAGCTGGTAGCCGCGTGCTTCGGCGGCGGCGGCGGTCGTGCGCGCAAGCTCGGCGAAGAACGGGTTGGTCAGGTCCGGAACGATCAGCGGGACGAGGTTGCTCGAGCCGCGGCGGAGAGCCTGCGCGAGGGGGTTCATCGAGTACCCGAGCTCGGCTGCGACACGCAGCACGTGTTCCCGGGTCGCCGCGCGCACGGCATCCGGTTTCGAGAACGCGCGCGACACGGTCGAGCGGTGCACGCCGGCCGCTTCGGCGACGTCGTCGATGCTCACCTCAGCCACGACGCACCGTCCCTTCCAGGTGCGGCGACCAGATGAGCTCCATAGTGGTCAGAAGCTCGGCGAGCGTCGGCAGGCCCGCGAACCCGGTCGTGAGCGTGTCGGCGACGCCGGTGACGAACACGTCGTACAGCGGGTCGCTGTCGACCTCGAGGACGGCGCTCTTGGTGATGCCGGACTGGTCGGTGAACGTTGCGACGCCGGTGGTGTCGACGGTGGCGAACCCATCGGTCCCGGCCGCGGTGAAGCTGCAGTACCGCTTCAGCGGCGAGTCGGGGAACGCGTAGCCGACCTCGACGATTGCCTCGCGGCCCGTGACGGTTGTCAGGACCATCGTGGAGTGGTCGTCGACCGGCTCGCCGTGCAGCGTGGTGGAGAGCTTCTGGACGACGTCGACGGGGTGTCCGAGGTGGCGAATCGCCAGGTCGACGAAGTGCGGGCCGAGGTTCATGAGGCTGCCGCCGCCGGCGAGGGCGGGTTCGAGCATCCAGGGGTTGCCGTTGCGCCGGTACCGTGAGGGCGGACCGGCGACGAACGCCATCCGCTCGTAGACGATGTCGCCGGCCTGCCGCAGCCAAGTGTCGATCGGGGCACCGCGCTGGACGAGCGGCACGGTCGCCGGCACGGCGGCCAGGCGCGCCTCCTCCTCGAGCGTCCGAAGGTCGTCGAGGTTCGCACCGGCGGGCTTCTCGATCACGAACGGGATGCCGCGGGCGATGAGCTTTCGGCCGACCGCGAGCATCTCGTGGTGCGGGCAGAACACGAACGCCACCTCGATGCCGTCCTGGTCCAGAGCCTCGTCGACGCTCGCCGCGACGGGTGCGCCCAAGGGCTCGGCGAATGCCCGAGAGACCGCGGGGTCGGGGTCCTGCACCGCCGTCACGCGGAAGTGCCGAGCGAGCCCGGCACGGTACAGCGGCGCGTGCCAGTGGGACGCACCCAGCACCACGGCCGAGGGCCGAGGGGCCGAAGAGGAATGATCCACCGCCGTCGACTCCTTCGCATTGATCAGGATCCCGGCG
The DNA here is from genome assembly GCF_040651415.1 of Streptomyces sp. NPDC048484. Lineage (NCBI taxonomy): Bacteria > Bacillati > Actinomycetota > Actinomycetes > Kitasatosporales > Streptomycetaceae > Streptomyces > Streptomyces sp. NPDC048484. The sequence continues at coordinate 38,509 of NZ_JBEZJY010000055.1, read as the reverse complement.
CATCAGTCGCCTCGCGGATGAGAACGATTGCTGAGATCGATTGCAACCGAAGATGTCAGACCTCGCCGCGATTCGTCAACGCATCCGGATCGCGGCTCGCGAAGCGCGCGAAATTGGTGTACCCATCAACGTCATGTTCCAGAAACTCGACGTCCTAGAGACCATCCGCGAATCCGGTAACGTCCTCATCGTCCGCCTCGACACCGCCGAGGAGGCGTTCGAAGTCGCCTCGGCAGCCGTCGCCGGCGGCATCCGTGCCCTCGAGATCACCCTGTCGATCCCCGGCGCCCTCACCGTGATCGAGCGCTTGACCGAGCGCTTCGCCGGTGAAGACGTGGCCTTCGGCGCGGGCACCGTCCTCGACGGGCACGCCGCCTGGTCGAGCATCCAGGCCGGTGCACAGTTCCTCGTCAGCCCGAACCTCAACCCCGACATGATCCGCGTCGCCAACCGCTACCAGATCGCCACCATCAGTGGTGCCTACACGCCGACCGAGATCCTCGATACCGCCGAGGCCGGCTCGGACATCGTCAAGCTCTTCCCCACCGAAGCCGGCGGCATCCCGTACGCCAAGGCGGTCCTGGCGCCGCTCGCGCACGTCCCGATCCTTCCGGCGGGTGGCGTCACCACCGCCAATGTCGGCGACTGGTTCGACGCAGGCGTCGCGGCGGTCGGAGTGGGCAGCGCCATCACCAAGGCCGGTCGCCCCGACGGCGACATGGGCAAGGTGACCGCAGCGGCGAAGGAGTTCGTGGCCGCGATCGCGCGAGTGAAGCGATGACATCCGATGTCCAAGCCCTGCCCGTTGCCTACATCACGCTCGGTGGGGCAGGATCGGGAAAGTCGACCCTGTCGAGACACCTCAGCTCCCTCACGGGCGCGGCGTATCTCGACAAGGACACGATCGCCGGCCCCCTCGTGCGAGTGGCTCTCGAGGCGTTCGGCCAGGATCCCTCCGACCGGGAATCCAACGAGCTGTACCTGCAGAGGGTCATGCCGGCCGAGTACGAGACGCTCTTCGCGACTGCCGGCCGGAATCTGGAACTCGGCCTCTCCGTCGTCCTCGATGCGCCGTTCGTGGCGTACCTCGCAGACCCCGGCTTCCTGCGTCGCTCGACCGAGAGTGCAGGCTGGCCCGCCGCTCGCATCCGGGTGATCCACGTGCGTACCTCGCCCGAGGTGGTGCGGCAACGGTTGATCGAGCGCGGCAGTGAGCGGGACCGGGCCAAGCTCGCCGGATGGGACGTCTACTGGGAGCGATTCGGTGCACTCGAGTGCCGCTGGAACACCGGCGAGCACGACGTCGTCGTGAACGATGACGAGACGGCGTTCACGCGTCTGCGTGAGCTGGTGCAGCAGATCTGACCGCTGAGTTCTCGGGGTCTGACGACCAGGACGACCGCGGCTCTTGACAGCGAGGGCGGACGCGTGTGACGTTTCGTAACAGCGTTCGTAACAGCGTTACAACCACGCGGACGTGGATCCCCGATGGCGAGGAGACGAGAACATGGCACTGGCCGATGGCGTCGTGAATGCGATGCGTGTGCTCGAACTGCTGGCGCCGCATCCCGAAGGCCGCCGCGTCACGGACATCGCCGAGCGCCTGGGCGTCAACAAGGCCGTCGTTCATCGCCTCCTCGCCGCCCTGGTCGATGCGGGCTATGTGAATCAGGATCCCCGCACCTCCAGCTACTTGGCCACTCACAGCCTCGGCGCCCTGGGGCTCCGCCAGCTGTCCTCGTCAGGAGTGGGAACGTGGGCTCAGCGAAGCCTGGATTCGCTCGCGGCGGAGTGTGAAGAGCTCGTTCGCCTGGCGGTAGCCACCAACGGCTCCTTGAAGTGGATCGCCAAAGCTCAGGGGGCGAACTCGTCCCTCCGCATCGACCCCGTCATGGGCCAGGACGCGGTCCCCCATGCCACTGCATCTGGGAAGGCGTGGCTCGCCACACTTTCTCCGGACCGAGTCGCGACCGTGCTGGCGCACGAGAGCCATCTCGACGTCACTCCCAGATCCGCCCTCGACCGGTCCGCACTCCAGGTCGAGCTCGACGAGGTTCGTCACCGCGGGTACGCCACGACGGTTGAGGAGATGGACCTCGGTATCAGTGCCGTGGCGGCCGCCATCCACGGAGCCGGACCGGGCCGGGAGGCCACCGGGACGATCAGCATCGCGGGCCCCTCCGTGCGGATGACCCGAGCGCGTATGGCCAAGCTGTCGCCGCGCCTGATGGCGGCCGCGGCTGACATCTCCCGCAGCTGGCCGAGCTACACCTACCTCGTCGCAGACGAGGAACTCTCCGCCTAGACAGGCAGACGCAGACACCCCTGCAACAGGTTCAGCGACCCTCGGCCCGGGCGTTGGGATGCTCACTTGCGCCCAAATTCAAAGGAGAATTCAATGACGGCCTCACGTCGCGCGCCCAGTACATCCGCCCCCGACAGCACAGACCCTGTCCTGCGTAAGAGAGAGGCCCGTAACCTGCTCGCCGGGACCGTCGGGCACTTTGTCGAGTGGTACGACTGGTATATATACGGTCTTCTCGCCTCTGTCTTCTCCGCGCAGATCTTCCCCTCGGGCTCCCAGTTCGCGTCCCTCATCGCCGCGTTCCTCACTTACGCCATCGGGTTCATCGTGCGGCCTCTGAGCGGCATCATCATCTCGCCGCTTGCCGACCGGTACGGGCGCCGACGCGTCCTGTCTCTCGCGGTCGCGGGGATGGCTCTCGGCGCGTTGATCATCGGGTTTACACCCCCGTACGCGACCATCGGCTACTTCGCGCCGATCTTGTTCGTCGTCGCCCGCATCCTCCAGGGCATCTCCGCCGGCGTCGAGGGGCAGAGCGCCATCGCGTTCATGGTGGAACACGCTCCAGCCAACCGGCGCGGTTTTTTCGGCTCCTTCACCAACATGGCCAGCGGGCTGGCAACCCTCGCCGCAACGGGCGCCGCAGCCACCGTCACCTCTCTTTTCGCCGCCGACGCCTTGGCGTCCTACGGATGGAGGATCCCTTTCATCATCGGTGGTGTGATCGGCGTCGCTGGAATCATCCTCCGCGCCCGCTCGGACGAGTCTCCGGAGTTCGAAGCCAGCACGCTCGTCGAGCAGAAGTCCGCACCCGCGAAGCTCCTCCAACTGCTCCGCGAGCACCCCAAGGCGCTCCTGCAGACTGCTGCCCTTTCCGCTCCCGCCGTGGCCTACTACACCTGGGCGACGTTCCTGCCCACCTACGCCAACCTCACCTCGGGCCGAGACCTGTCCTCCGCCCTTGCCGGCAGTGCGATCGGCCTAGCCCTGCTGGTTGTCATCGTCCCCGCAGGCGGCTACCTCTCCGACCGTCTCGGTCGCCGGAAGATCTTCCCCATCATCGGCGCCATCGGAATGATCGTCCTGTTCTATCCGCTCCTTCTCCTCCTGCAGGCGCCCGGCTTCGGTGTCTACGTCATCGTCGCCGCCTCCGGATGGGTTGTCCTCGGAATCTGGCAAGCCGTCTACCCCACCATCCAGGCTGAGCTGTTCCCCGCCTCGGTCCGCGTCTCCGGAATCGGATTCGCCCATCAGATCGTCATCGCCCTCTTCGGCGGCACCGCACCCCTCATCGCAGCCGCGTTCGTCGGCGCCGGACGGCCCATGTACGTGGCGATCTACATGATGGTCATCGTCGGCCTGTGCCTCATCGTCTACTTCACGCTCCCGGAGACCGGCAGCCGTGCCCCGCGGGAGATCGTTTCCCCGACCGACACCATCGCCGTCGTCATGAGCGAGGCGTCCACTGCTGACAGTTCAGCCCCTGAACAGTGCAAGGAGCCCCAGTCGTAGCCGCCCCTGCTCCCGGGTGCGCGATGGGGACACCTCAAAGATCGAACGGAAATCCATATGATCATCAACACTTTTTCATATCTTTGGTCGGCAACGGCGATCGATGCGATATCCGAGCTGACCCAGAATGGGTACAGTACCTTCGAGGTTCCCATCAGCTCTCCACATTGCTGGCCGGAAGAGATCTCCAGCTCCGAGCGTTCGGCAATCCTGGCGACGCTCAACGAGAAGGGCGCCAAGGTCCGATCCCTGAATGCCGGCGGATACGACATCAATCTGGCCAGTCCTGGTGCCAGCATGCGCCGGAAGAGCATCGAGCACATCGCGTCGGTGATCGATCTTGCGGTGGCTTGGGATGTCCCGGAAGTTGTCATCTCACCAGGCACACGGCGTCCTATGATCTCCCCCTCGCTCGAGAACGTCTACGGGTGGATGTACGAAAGCCTGGAAGAGCTGATCCCGCTGGCCAAGCGGGCGGGAAAACGACTCCTCTTCGAGAACACCCCCTACTGCTTTGCTCCCACGATTGAGGAGCTGGCAGATATCGTCGGTACGGTCAACGATGATGCACTCAAAATCGTGTACGACGTCGCGAACGCTGCTTACATCGGGGAGGATCCCGTATCGAGTCTGCGCTCACACCACGGATCGGTTGCGCTCATGCACATTTCCGACACGGGTACGGAAACGTGGGGCCACGACCCCATCGGCACTGGGGTGATCGATTGGAACGGCCTGGGTGAAGCAGTCCAGGAAACAATCGGGGTGAACAACGTCGTGCTCGAAGTCATTCGCGAAGAGAACACCCTTGAAGTATTCGCGAAGTCGATGGGTGATCTCAGCGAAGAGGGCTGGAAGCTCGGACAGTGATTTCAGTGCCTCGCGGTTCAGAATGACTCCGAGGGTCATCGAACAGTAAGATGGCAGTTCTCGGTGACCGGTGTGAATTGAAGTCCTTCGAAACGCATCAGATACAGCTGTCACGACTTGCGTGGGCCTGCTGAGTATGCCCGCTGGAAATATGCAAGGAGAGTGTGCAATGAGGGTTCTGGTCAGTGGCGGAAGCAGCGGCATCGGCGCGGCTGTAAGCCTGAGGCTCACAGAGGCAGCGCTTGCCCGTGGCGAACAGCCGATGATCGCGGTATCCGGCCTTACTGCGAACGCGCGACAAGACGAGGTCATCCGGTCGATCCAGTCGATGGGCGGCAAAGCCATTGCATTGACAGGAGACCTGGGTGATCCCGACGTGCCCGGTCAGCTGGTAACCGCTGCGGTCGACGAGTTCGGTGGCTTGGATGCGCTGGTGGCAAATGCCGGAATCGCCAACCCTGGCGCACTCAAGGATCTCTCTCTCGAGGACTGGGACGGAATGTTCTCCGTCAACCTCCGCGGGCCGTGGCTACTTGCCAAAGCAAGTTACCCGCACCTGAAGGACAGTCGCGGGTCCGCCTGTTTCACATCTTCGATGTCCGGCCAGCTCCCGCACGCCGGATCAGGTGCCTACAGTCCGACCAAGGCTGCGCTCACGCTGTTGGCTCAGACACTCGCACTGGAATGGGCGCCTGACGGAATCCGCGTGAACGTGGTGTCCCCGGGCATGACTCGCACGCAGATGACTGAACAAATGTACCTCGATCCCGAGATCAAGAAGGCGAGGGAAGAAATTATCCCGTTGGCGAAAATTGGCGACCCGATGGATATCGCGAACGTGATCGAGTTTCTTGTCGGCCCGCTGGCAGGATATGTCACCGGCCAAGATGTCTGCGTCGATGGGGGTTTCTCCAAGTCCATTCTCAGTCACATTCCCGGTCGGCCCAGCTCCAAGTCCTGACGAGAAATCTTCAATCGGCTTGACGGCAAGCAAAGGTGTAGTCGCAGCATCTGGCTACCTCGTCGGCCGGGTCCGTCCCCATTCATACCCTCGTCCGTGACCAGCTCGACCGAGTGGAGCTGGTGCCCGGAATCAACGAGTGAGCGAATGGTGTGACTACACATGCACTTGGACCCAATGCCGTGACTCTGTTGGTGATGTTGGGCAGGTCAGGCGGTGGCTGAGCGCAGGGTGCGGAAGTGCGTGGCCCGGCGTCGTGTTCTGGGTGCGGTGCTGATCCAGTCGGCGATGCGGGCGACGTTGCAGGCCATCGCAGTGAGGACGTGCTGGACGTGGGTGCGGGCCGGTCCGCGGTAGCGGGAACGGCGTAGCCCGTGAGCCCGGGCGTTCTGCGAGAGGGTGGCTTCGACGCCGGCGCGGATCGCGTAGCGGTGCTGCCATTGCTCGGTCTGCTGGTCGAGCCTACGGCGCTGTGAAGAGCATCGGGAAGCGCAGGCCCAGCCACGGTTTGCGGCCCCAGACGACGACCTTGGCGCGGGCCATGACAGTGGGGGTGGTCCAGCGGCCCAGGGCGAGGAGGAGGAAGGCGACGGGGTCGACGGCGATCGTGCAATCGGGGCGCCGGGGCGGGGTGTCAGTGACCGTGGGCGCACCGTCCGCGAAGGTGACGGCGAAGCGGTCGCGGCCGATCCGCAACAGATAGCACGCATGGTGGCCGGCCGCGCCGGCGTTCACTACACGCGGCATGGCCAGGCGCATGAACGGCAGCGTGAACGCGACCACTTCCCGGTTGACCATGTGCGGCCTGCGCAGCGCGACCGCGATGTCGTAGCCGTGCCCGAGCAGGTGCGTGAGCAGGTACGAGCCCAGGGTGGCCAGATCCATCGGCCCCATCGGCGTCAGCACCGCCTCCCGCGGACTGCAGCCGGCCGTGGCCGCAACGAAGGCCCGGGCCCCGTCCGCGATCTCCGCGCCGAGGACCGCCGGATCCCGCTGCGGGAAGACGGCCAGAGCCGCACGGTTGGCCGCCGCGAGACCGCTCGGCGTCCCATCACCGTAGGGATGGTCCTCGCCCGCCCCGATGTCCGCCATCAGCTTCCCCGCCAGCGCGAGGTGCGCCGCCGCCTCCCCCACCGTCCACTCCGCGCCCGGTAACGGCGTCCGCGGGTCGGCCCCCGCCTCCAGCAGCACCGCGATCCGGTCGGCAGTGGCGACGATTGCGTCCTCTGGCGTCATGAACGCGATCGTGTACGCACTCGGACTTCCTGTCCAGCACGAGGCGGCGCTGGCCATCGGCCGAGCCAGGCCGTTCTGGCGCAGGGAGCAGGCGCACACGAGGACTGCCCGACACGCCCTCCCCTCACCCCCGGGGACCGGGACTCTGTCGTGGCGGGGCTCCTCGGCCTCGTAGCGATCAGGGCGCCCTTGAGGCCGGGCCCGGCTTCGGGAGTCAGTCCCGGACGGCGCGGCTGATCGCGGCGCGGAGGTCGTCATCTTCCGTTTCCGCGCATGCCGGTGGGAGAGGGGACGCGCCGGCGGGGTTGAGCGAGTCGAAGAGCAGGGCCATGAAGCGTGCGCGCATGGACGGTGCGGTGCCGGGGAGCGCGAGGCCTGCGATACCCATGACGAGGAAGTGCGGAATGTCGTCCGCGGTGAGGTCGGTACGGATCTCGCCCTGCTCCTGTGCGTGCTCGAGGAGGGGGCGGAGGGACTCGCTGAGGCGCTGGAGGGCGTCCACGGCGACGTCGGCGAAGTTGGCGGCGAAGGTGACCAGTCCTCGCTCCTCGGTGATCAGCTCGAGTAGCCGGGTGGCGATGTCCAGAAGGGTCTGGCGTGGGTGGCGGGAGGCCGTGGCATCGTTGATCAGTGGGAGGAGGTCGGTCTCGAGGATGTCGTCGAGGACGGCCCGGACGATGGCCTCCCGGTTGGGGAAGTGCCGGTAGAGCGTCGCGATGCCCACGCCCGCCTCGGCGGCGATCTGCTCCAACGAGCCCTCACCCGCGCCGAGGACATGACGTCCGGCCGCAGTGATGCGCTCCACGCTGGAGCGGGCGTCAACCCTGCGTACCCGGTGTGTGCGCGGCGCGGCGTTCGGCATTTCTGACCCTCCCGTTCTGCACGCAGACTACTCAATCACCTGCGCGGTGATAGAACTCCACCGCTTCGGTAGTCGACTATCGCTTTGGTAGTACCCTCTCACTTCGTTGGATGCGCGTGCCCAGTAGGGTGCGCCGGAGAAGGGAGAAGGCTGTGTCTGTGCTGCTGTACCGGCTGGGGCATTTCGCCTACGCCAGGCCCTGGTATGTGATCGCCGGCTGGCTGGCGGTGGTGTTCGCCGTGGTGACTCTGCTCGTGGTCAACCCGGTCAAGCTGAGCAACGAGGTGCGCATCGACGGCACCCCCGCCCAGGAGGTCATCGACGATCTGGCGAAGTCCCTTCCCGAGGCGTCCGGCGGGCAGGGCATGCTGGTGTTCCGCGCGCAGAACGGAACGCGGGTCGACGGCGACGACAGCCGCGCCGCCCTCATCGCCGCGGTGGACGCGGTCTACCGCCACGACCACGTCATCGACGCCCGCAAGGTCCTCGCCGCCGAGTTGTCCAAGGGGGAGAAGAGTCTGCTGCTGCGGACCCAGGCGGCGGTGGCCGAAGCCGCCGGGCAGCCGACGGGAGGCAAGGTGCCGGCCCCGCTGCTGCAGGACGGCCGACCGGTGCCCGGGGTCGTCGTCTCGGCCGACGGCTCCACCGCCCTGATGCAGTTCCAGTTCGACGATCAGACCTACGAGCTGCCCTCCGGCACGATCGACAGCACCGTCGAGGCCGCCGAGCGGCAGGCCGAACGCGGCCACCTCGACGTCCTGCCGTCGGCGGCGATGCTGGAGATACCCGAGATCGTGGGCGTCGGTGAGATCGTCGGCGTGGTGGTGGCAGCCATCGTCCTGCTGGTCACCCTGGGGTCGGTGATGGCGGCGGGCCTGCCCCTGGTCATCGCGCTGGTCGGTGTCACGGTGGGCGTCGGCGGCGCCTTCACCCTCTCTACCGTCTTCGAGATCCACTCGCTCACCGCCGTACTGGCCCTGATGCTGGGGCTCGCCGTCGGCATCGACTACGCCCTGTTCATCGTCAACAGGCAACGGCGGCTCATCCTGGACACCGGCCTGGACGCGCACGAGGCGACCGGCCGCGCCATCGGCACCGCCGGGAGCGCGGTCCTCTTCGCCGGCAGCACCGTCATCATCGCCCTGGCAGGACTGCTGGTGGTCGGCATCACGCTGCTCAGCACGATGGCCCTCGCCGCTGCGGCCACGATCGCCGTCACGGTCCTGCTCGCCCTGACCCTGCTGCCGGCGCTCCTGGGCCTGGTCAAGGAGCGCATCTGCTCGGCCGGAACCCGACGCACGGCGCAGCAGCAGGCCTCCACCGCCGCACGGACACGGGCCACCCGCTGGGGATCACGCCTGATCCGCCACAAGTACCCCGCTCTCACGGCGGCGTTCCTGATCCCTCTGGTTCTGGCGCTGCCCGCCCTCGACATGAGGCTGGGCCTGCCGTCCGGTGCCAGCTACAGCCCCGACACCGTGCAGCGCCAGAGCTACGAGGAGGTCAGCGACGCCTTCGGCCCCGGCTACAACGGCCCCCTCATGCTCGTCGCCCGCTCCTCCGACAGCGGGCGGCCGCTCACCCCCACGGCGCTCGCCGCGGTCGTCTCCGAGCTGAAGGACACCGAGGGTGCCACATCGATCTCCCTGGCAGGAATGAACACCCCCGGCACCGTGGCCGTCCTCAGCCTCGTTCCCGGCGACGGACCGAACGACGACGGCACCAAGGACCTGGTCACCTCCGTGCGGGACAAGAGCCGGGAGATCCGCGAAACCCATGGCGTCACCATCGGCATCACCGGCTTCACCGCCCTCGCGATCGACGTATCCGACCGCCTCGGGGACGTCCTGCCCCTCTACGTGGCCACCGTTCTCGGGCTCTCACTGATCGTCCTGCTCCTGGTCTTCCGCTCGGTCGTCGTCCCGGTGATGGCCACTCTCGGCTTCCTGCTCAGCATCGCCGCCACCTTCGGCATCACCACGGCCGTCTTTCAATGGGGCTGGCTCCAGGCGCTGTTCGGACTCGACGCGAGCGCACCCGTGATGAGCCTGCTGCCCATCATCGTCACCGGCGTGCTCTATGGACTGGCCATGGACTACCAGATGTTCCTGGTCACCTCGATGCGCGAGGCCCGCATGCACGGCGCCGACCCGCTCGACGCGACCGTCTCCGGCTTCGCCCGGGCGAGCGCCGTCGTGATCGCCGCGGCCACGATCATGGTCTCGGTCTTCGCCGGATTCATCTTCAACGCCCAGCCCATGATCAAACAGGCGGGATTCGCGCTGGCGGTGGGCATCCTCATCGACGCGTTCGTCATCCGCATGACGTTCATCCCGGCCACCATGGCACTCGCACGGGAGAAGGCCTGGTGGATTCCCGTGTGGCTGGACCGTCTCCTGCCCGATCTGGACGTCGAAGGCGAGAAACTCGCGCAGAAGATCCCGCTTCCCCATCCTGCCGCACCTCGGCAACACGCCACAGCACAGAAGACCTGACGCGCCGTCGGCGAGCATGCGCCCGCCGACAGCACCGAACCCGCGGTCGTCGGCCGCGGTGCCGGTGTCACCCGGCTCGTTCCTCCTGGGCCGCGTAGGCAGCCTCCAGGAGGGCCGCGACAGCCCACGGCACACGATCGTCCTGCGGCTCGTCCTGCGGCTCGTCCTTGTGTTTCAGATCCTCGACGAGGGCAAGGCAGGGATCCTTCTGGCAGAGCGGGCCTGCCAGGGCGAGCACCGCGTCGAGGAGACACGTCACGCCTGCCTGCAGCTCCGCTTGCCGGACCTCGTTGTGACACAGGCGATCCGGTTGCCCGCACGTGGCCTTGAGCTCGTATCGCAGTACACACAAACGTGTTTGCGCACGATGCAGCCACGTATTGGACCTGAGATGAGGAGGTCCTGCGGCAGCGGATGCCGATGAGGCGTCCTGTGCGGCAGTCCGTGTTGCTGTTCGGCGGGCTTGGGTTCTGTGCAGCCAGCCTTGGCGGCCTTGGGCGTTCATGATTTCCCCCGGTCCGTTGGCGGGGTCAGGGTGGCGGGCCCGCCCCGCCCTGCGACGGGTGATAGCGGTTCAGCCACTGCCGGAAGTCCCAAGTGGCCAGGAACTGTTGTGCGGCGCTGCGGCCGTTGGTGTACAGCGTCTCGACCTGCTCCTGGGCAATGCGGAAGTCGGTCGACCGGACCTTGTCGGTGTCGACGAAGATGATGCGGTCCTGCACGCGGCTCTCATCCACGTGGATCCGGTCGTGGGCGCTGGTCATGGTGGAGACCAGCCGCCTCGCCAACTCCACGGGATTTCGGGCCGGTTGCCAGTCCTGGCTGGGGACACGCCGCATCGACAGTTTGATGCCGATGGTCGGCCAGCGGGGCGGTGTCGAGTCCCGCCGGTCGAACAGGTCGACGGGGAAGTTGGACAGCAGACCGCCGTCGACGAGCGTCAACCGCTGCGACTCATGGGAGGGGCCGGTACGGAACCTCACCGGCCGGAGATAGAAGGGGATCGAGGCGGAGGCACGCACCGCGTCGGCGACCTTCGCGGTGTCGGGATCCACCCCGCACAGCGCCTGGTAGTCCTCCGGCAGGCGCAGCTCACGCCCCCGGCTGATATCGCTCACGACGACGGCCAGCTTGTAGGGCGGCGTCCCGGTATCCTCTCCCTGCTCCTGGCGACGCAGCTGCTGGAAGGTGATGACGTTCTTGTCCGCCAGTCGCTCTTCGATCCAGGCATGCAGAGCATCGCCCTTGAAGACACCGTTGTGCAGCAGCACGGCCAATGCCGCCCCGACCTTCCCGAAATGACGCGCCGGCCCGTCCTGGAACGAGGCGAAGTCCAGGCTCCGCATCTCGTGCTCCAACTCCGGGACGGTGTACCCGGCCGCCAGCAGCGCCGCGACGATGGCTCCCGCCGACGTACCGGCCACACGCTGCACGGTATGTGCCGCGCAGAGCTCCCTCAGCGCACCGACGAGGGCGATGCCTTTGACGCCGCCCCCCTCCAGAACCACATCCACGTTCGTCCTGGCCGAAGCGCCGGTTACAGCATTGCCGTCCATGATGATCGCCCCCGTAGCCGATGGGCGAGACCGTTGACACGTCCCGCTCCATCAGGCTTCCTGAAGCATGCTCCGGGAAGTGGACGACGTCCACCACGATGACGCAGACACAATCCGCTCTCTATGGCGAAACCGAGGGCAGTCCGGCGGCCGCCGGTGTTCGTCGGCGTAGAGCGCTCGCGAGGACGGCGCGGTTCGGCTTGCACTGGCCAGGCTGCGTACCAGTAGGCGCTGCGCCCCGATGTGCAACGGCGGGATTCACGCGGGAGCGGATGAGGACGGCGGCTGGGCTCGTTGTCTGCCGTTCCGCGAACGTCGGTCTGATCGAGGAACCTGCTGCACTACGCGCCGTTCGGCGGCTCATTCCACCGGGCGACGGTGCGGTCCATGGAGTTGGCCGTGCCGCCGGGACCCGAGCCGGCCCCAGAACCGGGCCCGGCCACAGAATCCGTAGCCGGAGCAGGCCGCTCCGCGATCACCCGCTTTTCGTCGATCATGAGTCGCAGTGCAGCTTGCCAGGTTGTTGCTGCGAACCGTGTTGGCTCCCAACCCCTCAGGGGGCCAGCTCGGTTCGCCATGGCTGATGAGACTGCGCAGGTAACGGCAGAACTCCAGGAACCTGGTCCGCTTATTCTTCGGTTTGATGCGACCCCGTAGAGCTTGCCCTCGGCCAGATCGTAGGCGGCGAACAGGTGCCGGACCGCGTGCGGGCGGGTGTAGGTCGCCCGTCGGCGGGGCCTCGGTTCCCGGGCGGGGTCCTTGTGGCGGCCGCCGCGTTCGGTCCACTGCCGCCCGGGGTGGGGCCGGAGGTTGGGCGGCCCGAACTCGTCCATGCAGAAGACGACTTCGGGTTTGCCTTCCTCGGGTATGACCTCACCGTCGGCGATCGCGTAGAGGTGTTCGGCCTGGGCCTTCTTGGCCGTGTAGTCGTGTGAGGCCTTCCAGGTCTTTATGCATTGAAATCAGACGCCTTCCTCGCGGAGCAGGGCCCGAAGGCCCTCGTGGCTGATGTCGTCGAACGCCCCCTCGGCTACCAGGAAGTCGGCCGGCTCGGCTGGGCTCCAGGTCGAGAACGGCAGGCCGTGCTCGGCCGGCTTGGACTTGGCGATCTTCTTGGTCTCCCGGCCGGTCCGGACGAACAGGGTCTGTTCCATGGAAGATTCAACGGAGGCGGGACGGGTCCGGCGGACCGGTGGGAATGACATTCCGCTCGGCCCGGATCAGGTCGCGGTGAGCATCCGCCAACGCCGCGCGGGTGCGTCGAGGAGATCGCCGTCGCGCCCGCCGGCCGGGAGAGGGTGACGCTCGCCGCAGGCGTGGAGGTGCTGCCAGTGATCATCCAGTGCAGGCAGATATATCTCGCAGCTCGATATATGCTCGATGCATGACCAAGCAGAATCCACCCCTGACGGAACCGCAGTACTTCATCCTCGCCGCGCTGATGGACGGACCGTTGCACGGCTACGGCATCATCAAGGCCGCCGAGCGGACCACCGGCGGGCGGCTCCGGATCGCTGTCGGCACTCTCTACGGCGCGCTGGAGCGGATGGAGCGGGCCGGGCTGGTGGCCGCCGGCCATGAGGAGATCGTGGACGGGCGGGCGCGGCGCTACTACCGGCTCACCGAGGACGGCACCGAGGCGCTCGGCCGGGAGGCACTGCGGATGCAGCAGGCGGCGGCCGTCGTCATCGGACACTCGCGGGATGCCGGAGCAGCCCCGGCATGAATCGTCTGCTGCTTGCGGCCTATCCCGAGCCCTACCGTTCCCGGCAGGGAGAGGAGGTGCTGGCCTGCCTGTCCGAGGCGTATCCCGGCCGCTCCTGGCCCCCGCCGCGGGAAGTTGCCGCCCTGGTGCGCGCCGGGACGCAGGCCCGCGCCCGTGCCGTCGTCGACGACACGGCCCGACCGTGGTGGCTGGACGGCATCCATCTGGCCGCCCTGGCCCTCGCCGCGCTGGCGCTGGTTCCGTACTTGCAGGATGTGTGGCACTGGGCACTGCACATCGACCCCGGACAGCACGCCATCGCCTTCCACTTCTCCGGCTGGTACCCGTGGGCCGAAGGTCCCACGCGGATACGGCTGCTGCCCTACGGGCTGCTCCCGCTGGGCTGCCTGATCGCCCTGCTGCGCGGCAGACCGTGGATCGCGCTGCCGGCCGCGGCAGCCATGATCTGGGCCGGCGCCACGTTCCACGGCCGCACCCTCTTCGGCGACGAGGGCAAGGCGGGCCTGGGCTACTACGGTCTTGGCGCCCCGATAACGGCACGTGACCTGGTGCTGTCGGGGGCACTGTGCGCCGCGTGCGCCGTGCTGGCGCTCTGCCGTCCCAGCCGTCTGCGACGCCGCTCGTACCGCTGGCTGGCCCCCGTCGTGCTCGCCATGTTCGTGGCCGGGGGCCTGCACATCATCTCCGTCAGTCCGGCTTTCCAGCGCGGTTTGTTCGTCCTCGAAGTCGCCGCGCTGATCGCCGCGTGGGTGGCGACGGCCGCCACCGGCGACCACCGGTGGCTGATCCCCGTCGCGGCGTTCGCGATCGTCCGCATGCAGGCGATCGTCGTCCGGCCGGACGCGTTCATGCAGTCCTTTCCGGACCTGGTCGTCCTCATCCTGCTGATCGCACCCCTCCCCGCCCTGGCGATCGCCGCCCAGCGCCGGCAGGGGCAGGCACTCGCCGAATAGGAGCGGACCCCCGGTGGGCCGGCCGAGCCCGGCGGCCCACGTCGTGCCGGAGGACGTGCGTGACCGAACTCCCTCCAACGGAAGAAACAGAGCGATGACTCAGCACGATTCTCAGCCCCGGCCCGCGCACCGTCCGGGGGCCTCAAGGCAGGCCCCCGAGGCCCCCGACGACCCCAGCCCGTCGCGTACGACACGGCCGTGGATGCCGGCTCTGCTGTACAGCCTGGGGTTCCTGACGGTCTACCTGCTCGCCATCTGCACCCCATGGGGGCAACGAGCTGAGAACGCCCTGTTTGATCTCGGTAAACAGGGGGGCGAAGAAGCATGGATCTACCCCCTGTCAGGAGCGGTCTACGGCTCGACGCCCCTGCCGCCGATGGAATTGAGCGCCAAGCCCACCCTGATGGCGGGCCTGGCCGTCATCGTGGTCCTCACCCTGGTGCGGCGGTGCTGGCGGCAGGGGTGCGCGGCGCTCGGGGTCGTCATTCTCACGACCGGAGGCAAGGAGGTGCTCAAATCGACCATCCTGCCCCGCCCCGATCTGGTGGGCGCGCCGGAGAATCTCCTTGATCAGGGTTTCCCCAGCGGGCACACGGCCATCCCCGCCGCGCTGACCCTCGCCGCCGTCCTCGTGGTTTCCCCCCGCATCCGCCCCTACGTCGCCACGGCCGGTGTGCTGTGGCTCGCCTGCATCGCCGCCGCCAGCGCGACCATGGGCGGCCACCGGCCCAGCGAAGTGCTGGGAGCCACACTGTTGGCCTGTGCCTGTTACGGCCTCGCAACCTGGCTGCTGCCGCCGGCCGCCGTGCCAGGCGCCACGCGGAGCCCCCATGCGCTGCCCGTCATCACCCTGACGCTGGCACTGGCCGTCGCCCTCGTTTCCGGCGCACGGAACGACACCCTCACAAGGTCACTGGTCTCCGCGGCGACGGCCTTCATATGTGCGGCCGTGGTCTGGTACGCCGCAGTCGGGCGGCCCGCACACACCGCACGCCGCACACGCCCCGCACCGGACTGACCACCCGGCCGGCTCCGGGCGGGAACCGGCGCATCCTGGCAAAGCGGCGGTCCGACGCCACCGCCCAGTCGTAGAAGCCGTCGACGCCCGAGCGGGGATGCGCTACCGCCCGGCGTGTCCTCCCGTAGTCCGGTCAACAGGCCGGTGCCGCCCGGCGCGGCAACCGGACGGCCAGAATGATCACGTGGCTGAACGAGGGCAGGTCCGCGAGATCAAGAAGATCGCGAAGTCCAGGCCGAGTGAGCACGACCTGCCCTTTTCCACCTGGAGTCTGTCCAAGCCGGCGGACTTCCTGGTCGCAGAGGGGTGATCGACGACATCAGCCACGAGGGCCTGCGCATCCTGCTCCGTGAGGAAGGCATCTCCTTTCAACGTCTGAAGACCTGGAAGACCTCCCGCCACCCGGACTACGCGGCCAAGAAGGCCCGCGTCGAGCACCTCTACGCGATCGCCGACGGGGAGGCCCTGCCCGAGGAAGGCGAGCCCGAAGTCATCTTTTGTATGGACGAGTTCGGGCCGCTCAACCTCATGCCCCACCCCGGGAAGCAGTGGGCCGAGCGCGGCGGCAAGCACAAGGACCCTGACCGTGAGCCGCGCCGCAGGCGGCGGGCGACCTACAACCGCTACGGCGGAGTACGGCACCTGTTCGCCGCCCTGGACCTGGCCAAGGACAAGCTCTACGGCCACATCAAGCCAGTCAAGCGGCGGACGCAGTTCCTGGAGTTCTGCCGCTACCTGCGCACCCTCTACCCGGACAAGGTCCGTATCGCGATCGTCTGCGACAACTTCTCCCCGCACTTGACCACGAAGAAGTGCCGGCGGGTCGCCTCCTGGGTCGCGGCGAACAACGTCGAGATCGCCTACACCCCGACGAACTCCTCCTGGCTCAACCGCATCGAGGACCAGTTCACCGCCCTGCGCTACTTCACACTCGACGGCACCGACCACGCCCGTGTTGGGCAGCGAGCCTGACGCCGTGGGTCGGTGCCGGAGCGCGCCGACGGCGGAGACCCCTATGTTCAGCCGCTTGTCCACCATGCGGCGGACATGCCAAGATCACCGCTGGCTGCAAGGACTCACAGAGCTGGAGCTGAAGCCAATTGGATGCGGGCGAGTTCGCTACTTGAGCCGCCGATGCACTGAATGCACCACCCGACGTGCGCCTGTTGCGAGCCCGGGTGATATCGGCGGCATGTCCGATGTCTTTACATGCCTTCAGAGGGATCTTCCTATGGACTTCGACGTCCAAAACCATGCGCGCACGCGCGCCCTGCGTTCCGGCGGTCATGTGCGCAGCGGCCCGTTCGTGGTGCGCTATGACCGGAACTGGCCGAGCCCGTTCGCCAACTATGCGATCCCGGATGACGGGGCTGCGCCGACCGCGAGCGAGATCAGCGCCCTCATCAGCATGTTTCGCACGCTCGATCGGGTGCCGCGTCTGGAGTACCTGCCCACTTGCGCGCCGCAGGTCGAACTGGCCCTGCGTGCGGCGGGGTTCACGGCCGAGAACCGCGCCGCGGTCATGGCCTGCTCAGCTGAAACACTCATCACCCCCAGAGCGGCGACCGGCGTCCTGATCACTGAGCCGACCGATGGCGCCGGGCTCCTTGCCACCGCGGTGGTGCAGCACGCCGGGTACGGACAGCCGGGTGAGCCGACAACGGGTGAGACTGCCTGGCTGCGCGACACCATCGCGAGCGGCGGCGTGGTCGCCCTGGTCAGCGCCGGCGACGGCACCGCGGTCGGCGCGGGCGTCTGCTCATCGCCGGTGGACGGCTTGAGTGAGTTGGCCGGCCTCGCGGTCGCCGAGAGCTCCCGGCGGCGCGGTATCGGCGCGATGCTCTCCGCCCACCTGACCGCTGCAGTCCTGGATCGAGGCTGCCGGACGGTGTGGCTGGAGCCGGGCGATCCGGGTATCGAAAGGATCTACGCCCGGATCGGCTACCGAACCGTCGGCGAGAAGCTCAATATCTCCCTGCGATAGGCCAGCGGGGCGGGCGCCAGGACATTGCGACCCGCCCCACAGCTTCGTCAACCCGCGTCCGCGGCCGCCGCCGTCTGTTCGGCGCGGGCGCGGGTGGCGGCCAGCCGGTAGGAGTCGGTGCCGGTCTCGATGAGGTTGCCGCCGAACGTCAGTCGGTCCACGATCGCCGCGCAGAGCCTTGGATCCGTAAAGGTTCTGGTCCAGCCGCCAAAGGATTCGTCTACATCTGGCCCTCGCTCGTCGGTCTCGGCAGCGGCATTGCACAGGCCGCCATTCCGGTCCTGGTCACCGGCTCCGTCCCACGCGAACGGGTGGGCGAGGCGAACGGGTTCAACGCGATTATGTGCAACGTTGGTTCGGGCGTGGTCGGGGTCAGGCGGCGGTGCTGCCGCTCTTCTCCTCGTCGGACTCGTCGACCGCGGCCAGCACCGCGTCCAGGAGGCCCGGGAAACGGGAGTCGAGATCCTCCCGGCGCAGGATGTGCAGGATGATGCGCCCGTCGCGGCGGGCCCACAGGACGCCGCTCTCCCTCAGTACCTGCCAATGGCGGCTGGCTGTGGACGCCGAGACGTCCGGCAGCACGGTCGAGCAGGTCAGCTCCTCACCGCCGGCGAGCCGCTTGACGATTCTCAGGCGCAGCGGACTGGCGAGCGCGTCGAGAACGGACTGGATGAGCAGGTCCTCGCGAGCGGGGTGAGCCAGAGCCTTCATACCTCAATTGTACGTGACCTTGTGAACAGGCGGACGAACGAGAATGGTCGGCCCCCGGGCGCGGTTGTTGCCCGTACACTCCCATGGTTCAATAGTTCAATAGTTCACGAGTTTGCGAACAATGGAGGTGTTGTATTAGCGCTTACATGGTCATCAGCGTGTCCCCCGAGGACCAGGAGAAGATGACGGAGTACGAGACCAGGACCCTCGCGGTCGTGGAGAAGTTCGGCGGCAGGCCCGTGGCCCGGGACACCAGTCCCGAAGTGTTCGAGAGCGACTACCGCCCGGCCATCGGTGTGATCCTCGAATTCCCGGACAAGCAGGCCGTGCTCGACTTCTACCACTCGGAGGAGTACCGGCCCCTGAAGGAGTTCCGGCACACCTTCGCCCGGGCGAGCGCCCTGGTCGTGGAGGCCGGACATGGTCCCTGTACAGGAAGCCCTTGGGGGGCACGAAGTCGGCGGCCGGGTCGGTCAACTGGTCGACGGGCTGCCCGGTGCCCGCGTTGCCCGGACTGCGATAGCCGGTCTGGCACCACACGCGGTACTGCCAGCGGATGATCGGGTTGTCGTCCACGCCCGCCAGTGCCCGCGCCGCTGCCGTACTCGTGGCCAGGGCGGACGGGATCGCCGTCGCGCCCATGCCGGCCATGACCTACGCGCTGAACTCACGCCTGGTACGTGTCACGTTTCCTCCTGTGTCGACCTGTGTCCCGAAAATGACCGGGGGCGGTCCTGAGGCCCTGCCAGGCGGGGAGTTCGAGGACACCGGCCGCCGCTCCCAGAGAGCCGTCGCCCCGGACCGGCAGGGTCACCACGGATCCTGGGACTGCGAGGAAGGTGACGATCAGCCAGTTTCCCGTTGGGTCGAGGGTGAGGTGCACTGGGTTGCGGCGGCCCACGTCGATGGTGTTGAGCAGCGTCAGGGGGCCGCGCGCGGGGTCGACGGCGAAGGCGCTGACGGTCGTGGCGTCACCGTGGACGGCGTAGAGGCGGGTGCTGTCGGGGTTGAGCGCGAGGAAGGACGGGTTGACCGGGATCGCGCCGGGCGGCGTCGGTGTCGTGGGTGTCCGCGTCGTCGGCGGGAACGGTTTGGAGCAGTGTCCAGGAGTCCTGGCCGGGGTCGACCCGCCACACGGTGATGCCGCCGCCCGACGTGCTGGATGAACTTCGACGGTGCTGGATGGGTGCTGGGTGTAACTGAACAGCGAGTCAGCACAGTGGGCGGGCGCGACTGGTGCCGCTCCCACCGGGGGTAGTCTCGGCGGCTGCTGCCACCCCCGTGCCTGGGGAAGAAGACGACCGTCTGAGCTGAGGAGGTGCGACCTCAGTAGCCGACGCGGGCGTTGATGCGGCGCGGGTAGTAGCGCTCGTCACCGCTCCGCTCGTAGCCGGGCTTGCGCGGGGTGTCGCTCGCGGGACGGTCCCCGGGCAC
The DNA here is from genome assembly GCF_040651415.1 of Streptomyces sp. NPDC048484. NCBI lineage: Bacteria > Bacillati > Actinomycetota > Actinomycetes > Kitasatosporales > Streptomycetaceae > Streptomyces > Streptomyces sp. NPDC048484. Next base: position 18,886 of record NZ_JBEZJY010000055.1, on the reverse strand, counting down.
GGTGACGCGCTGGCCGCGGCGGTATTCCGATCCGGGCCCGTTTCGAAAACGCGGCGAAATGCCAGACAATAATTGGAGTCAAACCTCGCAGGCGCACGCAAGCGGCTTGACTTCATCATTGACACTCCTGCCGTGTGTCCCGGCCCGCGTGCGCCGACGGACGGGCCGTGACCGCGGCCGGGTACGAGGTCGCCGCGTGGACGGCAGAGCGACGTGTGACCCGCCGTGGTGGGACGGACCCTTCGCGCGTGTCTGACCGCGACGGTGAGGGTCAGGCCGACGACCGTGGCGGGAGCGGTGACGGCCGCCAGCCGCTCGCGAGTTCGGTGAGCCGTTGGGTGCCCTTCGGGCCCAGACGGTCGTACGGGGCACGGTCGAGGTGGTCCGTTCGGTGTTCGAGTTCCTCGCGCAGGGAGAGCCCCGTGTCGGTTGGCTCGCCGGCGGCGTCAAGCAGGCCGCGGGCGCGGAGCCGGTCCTCGGCGTGGGACCAGTCAGCGGGGCTTCAGCCGCGCATGGACTGAGACCACTCCGGGACCATGCCGTCACCTGTGCGCGGCTCGCGACAGACCACACCCGCGATGTGACGGGTCGCGATGTGACGGGTGAGGAGGTGGAGTGCGTCTGCTGAGGATGCGTCGTTGGGGGTGTAGATCTCGAGGCGGTGGTCCGGGCTGTCGGGCTGGAGCCATACCTGGTAGGCGATGCTCGCGGTACCGACGGTGGGGTGTTGCAGGTGCATGTCGCCGGTGGTGCAGTCGGCGACCTCTCCGGTTGCCCACATCTGGGCGAACTGGTCGCTGCGCATGGTGAGCTCGCCGATGAGGTTCGCCAGTCGCGCGTCGGTCGGGAACCGGCCGGCGGTGAGCCTCAGGTACGCGACGTGGACGCGCGCGAGCTCGTCCCAGTTGCGGTGCAGGTCCCGGGTGAGGGGGTCAAGGAAGAACATCCGCGGGATGGAGGGACGACGAGCTGGGTCTGCAGGGGCGTCGAATTCCATGTGTTCGGCGAGCAGCGCCTGACCCGTGCGGTTCCAGGCGAGCACGTCCCCGCGCCTGCCGAGCACGATCGCGGGAGTAGCCTCGCCCAGCGAGTCGAACAGCGCGAGCACACGAGGATGGGGCTGCTCGACGGGCGGTTCGGCGAGGCCTGGCCGGTCGGTCCGGCGGGCGAGGTTGTGTAGGTGGACCGTCTCGACCTCGTCCAGTTCCAGCACCCGGGCCAGTGCGTCGAGGACCTGGGCCGAGGCTGCGCCCGCTTGTCCCTGCTCCAACCGTGTGTAATAGCCGGCGCTGACGCCTGCGAGATGAGCCAGTTCTTCTCGGCGCAGCCCTGGAACGCGCCGACTGTTGCCGTAGGTGCGTAGCCCGATCGCGTCCGGTGTGACCTGGTCGCGGCGGCCCTTCAAGAATGCTCCGAAGCTCTCCACACCATCGAGCCTAGACATGGTCCGCGGCGGTGTGGGTGCACCTGCTGGGTGTAGCCACACCGGGTGTCTGGATGCAACGGCCGGGAGCCTGCAGCGTTGACGTCATGACCCAGCACGCCTCACCCACGACCAACGCCGGTAGCCTCCGGGCCTCGCTCGGTCTGCTCGTCGTCCTCGGCCCCGTGCTACTGGTCTCGATGGACGGATCCATCCTGTTCCTCGCGATGCCCCGGGTCAGTCAGGCGCTGAGCCCCAGTGCCGACCAAGCACTGTGGACCCTGGACATCTACGGCTTCGCCGTAGGGTCACTGCTCATCGCGTTCGGAAACATCGGCGACCGCTACGGACGCCTCAGGCTCCTCATGGTCGGCGCGACCTTCTTCGGCCTCGGCTCTGCTGCCGCTGCCTTCGCCCCCACACCGGAACTGCTCATCGCCGCCCGTGCGGTCATGGGGATCGCCGGCGCGACCCTGCTTCCCTCCGCGCTGGCGGTTCTGAGTGAACTGTTCACCGACCCCAAGCGACGCGCACAGGCCATCGGCATCTTCGCCGCAGCATTCGCTGCCGGCTTCGCGATCGGACCGGTCATCGGCGGCGTGCTGCTGGAACACTTCTGGTGGGGATCGGTGTTCTTGATCAACCTCCCCGTCATCATCGGCTTCCTCTGCTTCGCACCGGTGCTGCTCGGCGAGGTCCGGGCGACCCGGCCTGGGCGGATCGACACCGCCAGCGTCGTGACCTCCGCCGTCGGGCTCCTGCTGGCGATCTACGGCATCAAGCACGTGGCCGCCCAAGGCCCGACAGTTACCGCGGTGGCCACCGTGTTCGCGGGCATTGCCGTGCTGGCGTGGTTCGGTCTCCGGCAACGGCGACTGGAGCACCCGCTCATCGACTTCTCACTCTTCCGCGACCGGATCTTCACCGTCGCCGTCATCACCGGCCTGCTGCCGCTCGCAGCATGGTCAGCTGCCGCGTACCTGGCCGGGATCTACCTGCAGTCTGTCCTCGACGTCCCCGTCCTGCAGGCCGCGCTCTGGGCGCTGCCTGGAGCCGTCGCACTCACCACCACCTGCATGATGACCCCGCTGGTCGTCGACCGCGTCGGCAAGCGCGCCGCGCTGCTCGTGTGCCACTTCTCCATCGCCGCCGGTTTGCTCCTGCTGCTGCCCACCACCAGCACAGGCGGAATCGGCTGGTACGTCGCATCCACCGCGGTCGCGGGCCTCGGCTATGGCATTTCCTTCGCTGTCGTCGCCGACACCGCCGTTGCCGCAGTCCCTCCCGAGCGCGCCGGATCCGCAGGCGCGATCGCGGAGACCAGCAACGAGATCGGCAATGCTCTCGGCATCGCGTTGCTCGGTTCGCTGGCCGCTCTGCTGTTCCGCCTCCAAGGCCCCGACCTCGCCCCAACCCTCGACGAGACACTCCAGCTGCCTGAACTGACAGCGGCGATCGTGACCGACGCCAAGTCGGCCTTCCTCACCGGACTGCACGTCGCCGCGGCGACAGCCAGCGTCCTGCATCTCGTCCTCGGCCTCGTCGCGCTCCGCTGGCTGCCCCGACCGGCCAAAGTCACCGCGGCTGAGAATGAGACGGCTGAGACCCGATGACCCGGTAAGTTCCTCCGCCAGCTGTGACGGCGACATGATGTGCCGTGGTCCACGGCGAAGCAGCAGGTCGAGGACGGCGAAATCGGTGCGGGTCACGCCATGACGCTGGTAGACCGGCCGCGTCATGGCGTACATGGCTGGGGTGATCCGGTCGACGTTCCTGAAGACTTCGAAGCCCAGCGCGGTCTCCGGCTGCCCGCTGTCGGTGAGGCCTGGCATCCAAGGTCCTCCTGCTCACGTGTGTGCCGGGGACTCTGCTCCCCGGTGAAGATCCCGAGGACATGCGAGATCGGATTCACCGGTCCGATGTCCGAGAAGAACGCTGTGCCCGCCGCGTCGGTGTCACTCTCCATCGCTGCTCCTCAACTCGACGACCGTGATGTCCGGGGGAGCGCCGACGCGTACGGGAGGGCCCCAGAATCCTGTGCCGCGGGTGACGTAGAGCTGGGCGCAGTCGACCTGGTGCATGTCGGCAAGCGCGGGCTGCTGGAGGGAGGCGAGGAGGTTGGAGGGAGCCAGACGTAGTCCGGCCAGGTGATCCACTGTCCGACGCGGGGCGGCAGGTCGCGGGTGGTGGCCATCGCGAGTGGGGGCAGCACGGCCGGCACGGCGAGAAGCCCCGCGCTCCATCTGCCGGTTCGTTCGCCGAGGGCCGTGTCGCGGACCAGATCAGAAAGATCCAGCGCCGGCCGACGGTGGCTTCCGCAGCTGGCGGCCGGTGTAGCGGGGGTTGGCCAGGATGGCCCGCACCGTGGTCAGGACCCACTGCCGACGGGACGGATGCGGGTTATGGCCGGAACCGGCGGCCGAGGGGCAGGGGATGGCGGCGTCGTTGAGGGCGCGGGTGATACGGGCGATGCTGTGCCGGGCAGGCCGCTGCGTGAAGATCCAGGACACGATCGGCCCGCACACGGGGTCGGCAGCGAGGCACACGCCGAAGCCCGGGCAGGGCACTCCACTCCCGTGCAGGCAGCAGCCTGCGGGATGTTGGTGGTGTCGCGATTCTCGGCCAGGGCCCTGCTGCGGCATATTGGGCCGGTTGCGGTCGGCCAGAGCTTTCGCAAGGGCCGTACGGCCCTGTCTCGGGGGCGTACGACTCTGGGACGGGTGGGCGGGCAGGAGCAGGATTCCAGCAGAAGTCCGCGGTCGGCTGCTATGCCTCTGTCTCGTACGGTCGCCCGCGCCGATCCCTCGCATCGAGAGAGAGTGGCCGAACGTGATCGCTGTCGCAGTGCGTTCCGCTGACGAGTCGCGGTCACCCGGAATTCGTCCTCCGGTGCCGCTGTTTTGCGGGAAGACGTCGTGAGCGCCGACGAAGTCGTGAGATCCGGAGCCGGCGCGCGCATGGTGGAACTGAGCAGAGGGGAAGCGCTGCAACTTCTGGCGAGTGTGTCCTTGGGCCGGGTCGGCTTCACTCAGCAGGCGTTGCCTGCCATCCGGCCCGTCAACCACCTGGTCGACCAGGGCATCGTCGTCATTCGCACCCACTCGGGGTCCGCTCTGCTGAATCACTCCCTGCGCTCGGAGGTGGTGGCGTACGAGGCGGACGACATTGACGCGACCCTGCACACCGGTTGGAGCGTGGTGGTGACGGGCGTGGCCACGCGGGTCACTGACTCCGATGAGTTGGCCCGTTATGGGCGTCTGCTGACGCCCTGGTCCGGCGCGGTAATGGGAGACGTCGTACGCATCGAGCCGGAACTCGTCACCGGGTATCGCCTGGTGCCGACACCCTGACCGGAGGCACACCTCGGCGACGAGGCCATTCCGTGGTGACCGGGCGGCCATGATTGCCGCCCTGCTCCGGAGCATCCGTGGGAACCCGGAGCAGCGGTGCCCGATGCCCGGACAGCGGGCAGGTGGGCAGCGGTCGCCGCCTTGTCCACGCCTCCCTCGTGGACGACCGCAGTGCACCGAAGCCGCCGACAGGGCCTAACGGCCCGCAGCTCGCCCCCCTACGGCCCAAGCCGCGCCCCGTGCGGCGACGGCAGGCTGGCACCGCGCTCGGACGCCACCGGGCAGCGCGAACCCATCCGGGAGGACCAGGACATGACCGTACGTGTGGGGATCAACGGTTTCGGCCGTATCGGACGCAACTACCTGCGCTGTGTGCTGGAGCGTGCCGAGACCGGCGCCGGTACACCGGTGGAGGTGGTCGCGGTCAACGACATCACGTCGCCGGCGACGCTGGCCCATCTGCTGACCTACGACTCGACGTACGGACGTCTGGGCCGGCCCGTCGAGCACGACGACACCTCACTGACCGTGGACGGACACCGCGTTGCCGTGAGCGCGGAGCGCGACCCGGCCGCACTGGCCTGGGGCGATCTCGGCGTGGACATCGTCATAGAGGCGACCGGTCGCTTCCGCACTCGCGAGCAGACAGGCGGACACCTGTCGGCCGGGGCACGCAAGGTGCTGTTGTCCGTGCCGGGCAAGGACGTCGACGCCACCGTGGTCATGGGCGTCAACGAGGGCGCCTACGACCCGCGGCAGCACCATGTCGTCTCCAACGCCTCGTGCACCACCAACTGCGTGGCACCCATGGTGAAGGTTCTGCACGAGCACTTCGGCGTGGTCAAAGGGCTGATGACCACCATTCACGGCTACACCAACGACCAGGTGATCCTGGACGGCCCGCACAAGGACCTGCGCCGCGGCCGCAGCGCCGCCGTGAACATCATTCCCACCAGCACCGGCGCCGCCCGTGCCGTGGGTCTGGTCCTGCCCGAGCTGGCCGGCACGCTCGACGGCAGCGCCGTGCGTGTTCCGGTCGAGGACGGGTCTCTGACCGATCTGACCATGGTCCTCGACCGTTCTGTCAGCGTGGACGAGGTCAACGCCGCCTACCGGGAAGCCGCCGACGGACCGCTCAAGGGCATTCTCAGGGTCTCCGACGCCCCGATCGTCTCCCGGGACGTCGTCGGTGACCCTGCCTCCTGCGTTTTCGACGCCCCGCTGACCCAGGTGCACGGCGATCTGGTGAAGGTCTTCGGCTGGTACGACAACGAATGGGGTTACACCAACCGGCTGCTCGACCTCACCGAGTACGTCGCCGCACGACTGCAGAGTGACTGACGAACACCTGGGTGCGTCGAGGTCTCTCCCCGAGGTCAGGACAGCCGGCCGTCGGTGGCCCGGACGACTGCCGTGCGGGGGCGGGGCCGGTCCGCCCCGGGCGGCGCGGAGCCTCGGCAGGCCGCTCGGCCTCGCCCTGCGGTTGCAGCGGGGCAGCCTCATCGGCTGGAGCTGCGGCGTGTTTCTCGCCGGCTTCGCCTACGGCTGGGTCGCCTCCGACGTCGAAGACCTCATCGGCGGCAACGGGACGCTGCGCGACATGGTCGCCCGGTACGGCACGACAGATCTCACGGACTCCTACCTCTCCCAGTCACTCCTCCTCGTCGCACTGATCGGCACCGGGTTCGCCGTCCAGTCCGCGTTGCGGCTGCGCGGCGAGGAGACCGGGCTGCGCGCCGAGCTGCTGCTCGCCACACCCGTCTCCCGCGTTCGCTGGACCGCCAGTCATCTGGCCGTGGCGATGGCCGGGAGCGTGGTCGTGCTGGCCGCCGCGGGGCTGGGAACGGGACTCGCGTACGGGACGACCGGCGGTGGGCCGGAGCAGATACCCCGCCTCCTCGGAGCCGCGCTCGCCTACACGCCGGCGCTGTGGCTGCTGACCGGGCTCACGAGCGCGCTGTTCGGGCTGCTGCCCCGCGCGGTGGGTACCGCCTGGGTGTTCCTCGCCGCCTGCTTCGTGATCGGCCTGCTCGGTGAGGTGCTCGGCCTGCCCGGCTGGGTCACGAGCGCCTCGCCTTTCGAGCACGTTCCGCACCTGCCGGCGGGGGATCCGAGCGCCGCCGCGCCGGTGCTGCTGGTGCTGATCACCGTAGCCCTGACGGCGGTCGGCGCGGCCGGCTTCCGCAGACGGGACGTGGGTTAGATTCGGTGCCGCACCCTCCCGGACCGATGTGCCGTCTCTGCCCGAGAAGACCCGAGAAGACCCGAGAAGAGCGGTGTCCAGGCTGTCGACGCCCCCGCCACGCCCGGTCGGGACGGGAGCGGTCCCGCGCACACCCCTCAGGGGCGAGGGCCCCGGTGAACTTTCCCCGGGTTCGCCCCGCGCGCGGAGGCACCGGGGCATGCGCCCGCATGGCGGCGATCGCCGCGTCGGCGGCCGCGTCGATCCGGCGTCGGCCCGTTGCGACGCCACGTAACCCGTGGTCGAGGTACGGCGGGACGCAGGGGCCGGTCGGTCCTGCAGCGAGGTTCGGGCGGCCCCTGCAGGATCTGTACGTTCCTCCCCGACAGTGGGGTGGACGCGTGGAAGGGAAGGCGAACCGCTGTGGACGCAAGGGTTGTTGTAGGGGTGGACGGCTCGGTGGGCAGCCGGGCCGCCGGTGAGTGGGCGGCACGTGAAGCGGTCAGCCGGGGAGCCGCGCTGCAGATCGTGCACGTGACGTCCGGACCGGAGCCGCAGCCCACAACGGGCCCGGCATCCGGTCGGCCTGTCGATGTGGCCGCGTGCCTGGCCGGGGAGATGGCCGCCAGGTACCCCCAGTTGACGGTCGACGCTGTGGCCGTCGAGGGTGAACCGGCATCGGTGCTGGCGAGTCGCCACCAGGGCATCGAGCTCGTTGTCCTGGGAATTCAGGGCGCGGGACGCTCCGCGGGGGCCGGCGTCGGCACAGTCGCGCTGCACGTGGCCGCCGCGTCCCGGCGACCGGTGGCCCTTGTGCCGCCCTGGCCCACGAACAGCAACCGCAGAGGCGAAGTGGCCGTGGGCGTCGACGCCCGGCAGCCGGACGGCGCGGCGCTGGACCACGCCTTCGGCGCCGCGTGCCGGCTGATGGCGCGGTTGCGTGCGGTGCACGCCTGGAAGCTGCCACTGCCGGAAGCCGCGTGGCTGCCGTACGCCGTGCCCGAGGAGGACCGGGGCCGCTGGGAGGACCAGGAGGAGCAGGTGCTGGCCGACGCGCTCCGTGTCTGGCGAGAGAAGTATCCGTCCACGCCCGTTCTGGAGGACGTGGTCCTGTTCGACGTCGGCGAGGCGCTGATCAGGGCCTCGGCTCGCGCCGAGCTACTGGTCGTCAGCCGCTGCAACGAAGGCGTCCTGTCACCTGCCGTGCACGCGCTTCTGCAGCACTCCCGGTGCCCGGTGACCGTGGTCCCGGCCTGACACATCGGCCGCGGCTCGGAGACTCCATCGCCGCCACCGTCGGGAAGGTGGCAGCGGAGACCCGGAGCGGTGTCGTGGCAGGCGTCGACCAGGTGAGCGTCGCGAGGACGGTCGGGGCCGCGTTCAGGACGAGATCGGAGCGGTGGGCCCCGATGCGGGAACCTGTGGCCGGGCCGACGTACGGCGCCGCCGCCTCTTTCCGCCGCAGCGACATACCTACCCTGGTCTGCCGCCCGTGAGGGACCAACGGCCTCTTACCGTGTGACCGCTGGGCCGCCACTCTCGGAGGCACGGGTACCCGTCCGACGTCCGTACGAGAGAAGGCCACCATGCGTACCGCACTTCTCGACGCCGCGACCCTGGAAGCCTGTGTTTCCGCCGCCGTGGCCGCGCCCTCGTTCTTCAACACCCAGCCGTGGGACTACCGGCTGGACGCCGACACCACCACCTTCGAAGTACGCGCCGCCCCGGAGAGGAGCCTGCGGCACGCGGATCCGGTCGGCCGCGCCCTGCACCTGTCGGTGGGCGCGTCCGTCTTCAACCTTCGTGTGGCAATCGCCCACTTCGGCTGGTCACCCGTCGTACGACTGTTGCCCAGCCCCGAGGATCCCGGCCTGCTCGCTCTCGTCCGCCTGACCGCGCCTCTTCGACGGCACGGCTCGGGGCATCGAGCCGATCTCTATCCGGCGATCTGGCGCAGGCACAGCAGCCGCTTCCCCTTCTCCGAGCATCCGGTGCCGTCGCCCGTGCGCGTCGAACTCGCGGAAGCCGCCCACGCGGATGGTGCGACCCTCGCCTTCCCCACGTCCGTCGAGACGGCCCGTATGCTTCGTGTGGCCGCCGAGGCCGAGCACCGCAACCGCATCGACCCCGACCGCGGTACGGAGAGCCGTCGCTGGGTGCATTCGGATGCGGACGACTCCGCGGACACCGGTCTTCCCAGGACTGTCCTCGGTCCGCAGGACGCGCGGGAGCGCACCCCGATGCGGGACTTCACCGCTCAGCGGCATCAAGAGCGGCTGCCCGCCCGAACCTTTGAGTCGGCACCGGTCATCGCCCTGCTCACGACCGAGCACGACCGCCGTACCGACTGGTTGCGGGCCGGACAGGCGCTCGAGCACGTCCTGCTGGTGGCCACGGTCCACGGACTGCGGGCGTCCTTGCTGCACCAGCCGATGGAATGGCCCGATCTGCGTCGCGGTCTCACCCCTGTGCCTGACCACACCGGACACGCGCAGATACTGATCCGCCTCGGCTACGGCGTGCAGGGCCCCGCCACCCCGCGACGCGCTCCGCAGTCGCCACTGGCCACGGAACCGCCGAACCGGTGACCCGTCAGCCCACCGTGCCCGCAGCCGTGAGGTCGCTCTCGTTCGAGGAGGACCGCAGTGCCTCGGGCAGGTCGGAGTGCATCTCGAAGACGCCGGCCAGATGGGCGCCCTGAAGAATGCGCAGGAAGTGCGTGTCGTCGACAATCAGTCGGAGCCGGCCGCGGCGGGCGGTGACCCGGTTCTGTGCCCGGCACAGCAGCCGCAGCCCGCTGCAGTCGATGAAGGAAACGGGACGCAGGTCCAGCACCACGTCGGGGCAGGGACGCTCGGTGATGTCATCGAGACGCACCGAAAGAGGCGATGCGGTCAGTATGTCGATCTCGCCGCGCAGCTCAATCACGATCGTGCCGCCGGCGTCACGTTGCGTGTGGCGGAACGCTGAGCTGATTCGGTCTTCAGACATGAGCACACACAACCTGACCCGGAGGGCGCCACGGAAGGGCCGGTCGGCCCTGTTCGCGCGACTCCACGGTGGCCTGCTGTTCCAGGCTCGGACTCCTGCTCGAAGGGGCCGTCCGGGAGGCTGACAGGAACCGACCGGCCCAAGCGGAAGTCGACCATCTTGGAACATATTGAATATGCGTGTCTTTTCTGGCCTGACCGGAGGAAGAGGTGAGGACCATGTCCGAACAGACATCGGCCGGCATGGCGAAAACATCGACCGGATCCGCCCGAGGTGACCTCGCGCGCCGTCTCGTACAGCGACGCACGGAACTTGGCCTCACCCTGGAGGAGGTGGCGGGCCGGGCAGGTGTGGCACCCGGCTACCTCCGTTACCTGGAGACAACGCCCACTTCCGCGCCCGGCGCCAGCGCTCTCATCCGACTCGCGGGTGCCCTGAGAACCAGCCTGGCGGCGCTCACCGGCGGCGATGCCGACCTGCCGCCCGGCTACGGGAGGGCCACTCGCGACCCGGAGTTCGTGGAGCTGGAACTCGAGGAATGCTGGCGGCGGTTGTCCACGCACGGTGTGGGGAGGCTCGCGACGACGACGGCGGAGGGGCCGACGGTTCTGCCTGTCAACTACAGCGTCGTCGACGGCTCGATCGCCTTCAGGACCGCTCCCGGCTCCACATCGGCGTCGGCGGTCGGAGCCCGCGTCGCCTTCGAGGTCGATCACATCGACGAGACGTTCAGCCGAGGCTGGAGCGTGTTGGTGCGCGGACCCGCCCGTGGTGTGACGGACCCCGACGCCGTACGTCGGCTGACGGAGCAGGCGTACAGCAAGCCATGGACCGGAGGCAGGCGCGACATGTGGGTGTGCCTCGACCCGGTCGACGTCACCGGCCGCGTGATCAGGGAGCGCTACTTCGACGGTGGGTGAGCGACGACCGGCCTTCTGGGTCGCTCTCCGGTGGGGCGGGACTGGTGGCCCCTCATCGGCTGCCGGCTCCGGTCACAGGATGGTCCACACGAAGTGACACCCGGCGAGAGGCGGACTGACCATGTATCTCAACGACGGTTTCCGCGAACTCGACCGGCAGGAGTGTGAGGACCTGCTGGCGAAGGTGCCTGTGGGCCGCATTGTCTACACACGTCAGGCCCTGCCCGCCGTACTACCGGTCAACTTCCGCCTGGACCCTGGTGGCGCAGTGCTGCTGCGGACGTCGGCGGCCTCGGAACTGGCTCACGCGATCGACGGCGCGATCGTCGCGTTCGAGGTGGACGAGGTCGACGGGGCCACGCACTCCGGCTGGAGTGTCGTAGTCACCGGCCGGGCCACCGTGGTGACCGATCCGGACGAACACGCCCGACTGCGCCGGGTGGGACCGCGTTCATGGGTGCCCTCGCCCAAGGAAGTGTTCGTGCGAATCGAACCCGAGCTGGTCACCGGACGGCAACTTGTCGCAGGGCGCACGATGTACGGTGCGCACCTCGCACCCTGAGTACGGGATCTTCGCCCACCACGGCTACCCGTGGCTGATCCACCGCCCGGCCTGCCGGCGCAGCGGCCACAGCCACCTGCACGTACGCGGCCACAACATGGAGATATCGCAGACCGGGCCTGGGACGGCTGAACAGGCCCTCCTCGAAGGGACGTTCGGCCCCGTTCGCAGGGCCCCACAGCCCCTGCGATCCACGTTCCCGGCGCGGGACATTGATGACGCAACGAAAGACATCGAGAACCCCGAGCATCACCCTTGGAAGGGATGAGCATCATGGCAGTCCACGACCACCCCCAACGGCACCAGGGATTCCACCTCCCGTCCCTGCGCGGGAACGGGACGGCTCCTGCGGCGGCCGGTACGACGACTGCGGCGGCGGCGACTACTGCGTATGTTTTCGCGGGGTTGCGGTTGCTGACGGGGTTCGTTTTCCTGTGGGCGTTCCTCGACAAGACGTTCGGGTTCGGTTATGCGACCGGTTCGGGCAAGGGCTGGATCGATGGTGGTTCGCCGACCAGGGGTTTCCTCAGTGGTGTGGCGGCCGGGCCGATGGAGTCGACGTTCCATGACTGGGCGGGTGCGACGTGGGCGGACTGGCTGTTCATGCTGGGTCTGCTGGGTGTCGGTCTCGCGCTGGTCAGTGGGATCGCGTTGCGGCTCGCGGCGGTGGCGGGCACGCTGATGATGGCGTTCATGTGGATCGCCGAGTGGCCGCCGGCGAAGCATCTGTCCGACGGGTCGGTGAGCATGTCGCCCAACCCGTTCGCCGACTACCACCTCGTCTACGCGGTGGTCCTGATCGCTCTCGCGGCGGCGGGTGCCGGCGCGGTGTGGGGGCTGGGCAGGGTGTGGGCACGGCTGCCGTTCGTCAGCCGCAACCGCTGGCTCATCTGACTCCCGCACAACCGAAGACGGGCACCGCCGCAGCAACGCGGCGGTGCCCCTCTTCGCGGCCTCCGACGGAAGCCCGGCGCCGGCACCCGCGACGCCGTTGACCTCCCAGTTCCTGTCGGTGCGGACGCGTCTCACTACCGTGCGGGCCGGTACCCGCCGTTCCGCGGCGGCACCCTGCGCACGAGCCGGCCGTGACAGCTCGTCTGACACACGTGACCGTGCGGTGGGCGAAACAGGGCCGACCGGCCCTGGTCTTTCGGGCCATGAACGGGAAGGATCTAGATGGACGAAGCCGATACTGTCCATGACCGGACACCGGCGTGGACCGTAGGTCAGGGAGCGTCTCATGGTGGACAGCGAGCAGGCCGGCGCTGCCGAAGGACCGATCCGGGTCTTCCTGCTGGACGACCATGAGGTGGTTCGGCGCGGAGTGCGTGACCTTCTGGACGATGAGCCGGACATCAGTGTGGTCGGTGAGGCCGGCACCGTCGAGCAGGCCCTGGTGCGTGTGCCTGCGCTGCGGCCACAGGTCGCTGTCCTCGATGTCCGCCTGCCCGACGGCAATGGCGTGACCGTGTGCCGGGAGCTGCGTTCCCGGATGCCGGAACTGGCCTGCCTGATGCTCACCTCGTTCGACGACGAGGAGGCCCTGCTGGACTCGATCATGGCGGGGGCGGCGGGGTACGTGCTGAAGCAGATCCAGGGCGCGGACCTCGTATCGGCTGTCCGCACGGTGGCTCGGGGCCAGTCGCTGCTCGACCCCAGCGCCGCCACCAGGCTGATGGCCCGACTGCGCAAGGACCAGCAGCAGGAGGAAGAGCCGGACGCGTTGCCGGGCCTGACCGACCGGGAGCGGGAGATCCTCGGACTGATCGGTGAGGGACTGACCAACCGGCAGATCGGCCAGCGGCTCTACCTCGCCGAGAAGACGGTCAAGAACCACATCTCCCGTCTGCTGGCCAAACTCGGTGTGGAGCGGCGCATCCAGGCCGCCGTCATCGCCACCCAGGCCGAGGACCGTCTTCGGATGGGCCGCTGACACCACGCAACGCTGTTCGGACCGGACGCCCCGCGGCCTGAAGCGCGCAAGCGGAACCGGTGCCGCTCGGGACGGGCCGACGGCGCCCCCCGGAGCCCCGCCAGGCATGTCGAGCCGGCAGCGACTCGCGCTGTGGTTGGAACGCGCGTGCAACGACCCAGGACGGGTCGGCCGGCGGCGGAGTGCGGCAAGTGCCGGTCGACAGGGAGCGAGTGGGCCGCGCGGTGGGCCGGTCGGCCCACGCACGTGTGGGCATCGGTGGACGACACTGGAAGTGGAGAAGAAGGAGGGTGACATGAGCGGCATGATCGAGCGGTTGCCCGGCTGGCCCACACTGCCTGACCTGTTCGGCTGGATGGAGAGCGGGTTCCCCGGGGCGCACACGGTTCCCGGGACGCACGGAATTCGTGTCGAGGAACTCCTGACGGACGGAACGTACGTGCTGCGGGCCGAGCTTCTGGGTATCGACCCGTCCAAGGACGTCGAGATCACCGTCACGGAAGGAGTTCTGACGCTCCGCGCCGAGCGCGGCGAGAAGACCACGGAGAAGTACCGTACGGAATTCCACTACGGCACCTTCGTGCGCGCTGTCCGGCTGCCGGCCGGAGCCCAGGGCGACGAGGCGACGGCGGAGTACAAGGACGGTGTGCTGGCCGTCACGGTCCCGGTGCCACAAGTGAAGGAGGGCAGCCGGACCATCCCGGTGCGGCACGTCTGAGCGCCACGGCGTGCTGACCGCACCACCTGTGCGCGGCCGGACCGATGAACCGGCCGCGCACGCTCCCGTCCTGCCGCGCACGCTTCCGTCCTGTCAGCAGATGCAACGGTCAGCAGATGCGGGGAAGTTGCTCACCCAAAGGCATGTCCACCACTCGCCGGGCGCCGACCAGTGTCCGTACCGTCACCCGGCCGCTCGGCCCCTTCGGAAGGACCTCCCCGATACGGACCGCGCCGCGCCCCTCGGGAACCGAGCGCATCGCGGTCAGAACGGCGTCGGCCGCGGTGGCGTCGACGAAGGCGACCAGACAGCCCTCGTTGGCGACGACCAGGGGATCGAGGCCGAGCAGATCGCAGGCGGAGACGACCGCCGACGGTACGGGCACGGCACTCTCGACGATCTCGACGGCGACGGACGAGTCGTGGGCGATCTCGTTCAGCGACGAGGCGAGACCACCCCGGGTCGGGTCGCGCAGGGTGTGCACGTGCTCGCCGAGCGGTTCCAGGGTACGGACGAGACGGTGCAGGGGGCGGCTGTCCGAGGCGATGTCGCTCTCGAAGCCGAGACCTTCGCGGGTGGACAGGACGGTGGTGCCGTGCAGCCCGATCGGCCCGGAGAGCAGGACGGCGTCGCCTGGACGGGCGAGCCCGGCGGACGGGCGCAGTGTCCGGTGCCGTCGCCCGATGCCGGTCGTGTTGATGAACACCTTGTCCACCGCGCCCCGGCCCACGACCTTGGTGTCACCCGTGACGACGGGGACCTCGGCGTCGCGGGCGGCCTTGCCCAACGACTGCAGAACAGAGCGGAGTTCGGGCAGCGGGAGCCCTTCCTCGACGATCAGGGCCACGGACAGGGCCAGCGGCCACGCCCCGCGCATCGCAAGGTCGTTGACCGTTCCGTGCACGGCGAGGGAACCGATGTCCCCTCCTGGAAAGAACAGTGGGCTGACGACGAAACTGTCGGTGCTCACCACCAGATCCGGATGGCCAGGAAGCAGCGCGGCGTCCTCAAGCGGACCGTCCTCGCCGTCCTGGCCGTCGAGGGCGGGCAGGACGAGCGTGTCGAGGAGTTCGGCGGTCAGCCACCCTCCGGCGCCGTGGCCGAGCAGCACGACTTCGTCCTCGTGGCGGGGAGCGGGGCATTCGGGGCTCATGACGGTGACGCTTCCTTCGTGCGGCCGGCGGAGTGGAAGGCGGAGCAGGTCCCTTCGGTGGAGACCATGGGTGCGCCGAGCGGACTGCGGGGCGTGCAGCGCAGGCCGTAGGCCGTGCAGTCGGTGGGCAGTCGGGCGCCGGTGAGGACCGCGCCGGCGATGCACTCGGGGTCCTCGACGGGACGGAGTTCGCCGACGTCGAAGCGGCGCGTGGCGTCGAACCGCGCGTAGGCGTCGGTGAGTTCGAAGCCGCTGTCGGGCAGTGGACCGATGCCGCGCCAGGCCCGGTCGGTGATGCGGAAGACCTTCCGGAGTGCGTCCTGCGCCGCTGTGTTGCCATGGCGGTGTTGGGCACGGTCATGTCACAACTCCCGTACGTGCAGCAGAGGTTCGGCCCGGTCCCAGCCGATCACAGGGCCGTCGCGGCAGAGCAGGACGCCGCCCAGTTGGCAGTGGCCGCAGTGCCCGGTGGCGCAGCGCATGTTGCGTTCCAGCGAGACTCGGACCCGGTGTGCCGGCACACCGCGGTGGAGCAGGTCGCGGGCGGTCGCGCGGATCATCGCCTCGGGGCCACAGATGTACGCCGTGGTGCTTCCTGGCTCGAAGCGGGCGCCGTTGAGCAGAGTGGTGACGACACCGACCCGCCCGCGCCAGCCGGGGGAGGGGCGGTCGACGGTGACCGCACAGTGCAGAGGCCCGTGGGCCACCGTCCAGGAGTGCACCTCGTGCGCGTAGACAAGATCGTCGGTCGTGCGGGCGCCGATGAACAGGTTCAACCGGCCGAATTCCCGCGGGGCCGCCAACGCTTCCAGTACCAGTGGCCGGAGCGGAGCCAGACCGATGCCGCCCGCGACGACCACCACTTCCCCGCCGGCCGCCCGGTCGAGCTCCCAGCCGGTGCCGAAGGGGCCGCGCAGCCCGACCGGGTCACCTGGTAGGGCAGGGGGACGTCGGTCATGACCTGTCGCCACCGCCGTGCGGGCCGTACAGGTCGAGCAGCCGGAAGCGGGAAGCGTGCAGCCGTTGGGCGACCACGTGGCCGACCCAGGCCGCGACCGCGCGGCCGAAAGCGGGGTCGTCCGCGCACATCGCCCGCACCGCCCGCGCGTCGAACTCCCAGGCCCGCACCGGATGTGTGACCTCCGCGCCCAGCTGCCACACATAGGGCGAGAAGTGCCAGGACCAGCCGACCAGCTCGCCGTGGCCCAGCGACTCGACCACGGCGGCCCGCCGGCCGGGCACCCGCAGGTCCAGGGCGACGACGCCGGTCCGCACGATCCAGAAGCGGTCGGCGTGCCCGCCCTCCTCGAACAGGCGGGTGCCCGCTTCGAAGGAGTCCTCGCGGGCGATCCCCATCAGACGTTCACGGTGCTCGGCCGGGAGGGCCGAGGTCGTCATGGTCACGGATGTCATCGCTCAGACTCCCCTTGTTCCTGTTGCCGCAGTCGCCCGGCGAGTTCGTCGTGCAGGGCCGAGGCCTCTTCCGTGATGTCGATGCCGACGGGGCACCAGGTGACGCACCGTCCGCAGCCCACACAGCCGGAGCTGTCGAACTGGTCGTACCAGGTGGAGAGTTTGTGGGTGAGCCACTGCCGGTAGCGGCTGCGCGGAGAGGACCGCACCGGGCCGCCGTGCAGGTGGGAGAAGTCCAGGTCGAAGCAGGAGTCCCAGCGCTGCCACCGTTCGGCGTGGTCGCCGGTGAGGTCGGTGACCTCCTCGGTGGTGGTGCAGAAGCAAGTTGGGCACACCATGGTGCAGTTGCCGCAGGTCAGGCAGCGGGCGGCGACCTCGTCCCAGCGATCGGCCTCCAGGCTTTCGCCCATCAGGTCGCGCAGACTCACAGGGGGCATGGCCCGCCCCATCCGGTCCCGGGCACCGTCCACCGCCTCGCGGGCAGACGTCCGCGTAACCAAGTCGGCCGTGTGGTGCGGGATCCCGGAGAGAAGGTCGTCACCGGTCTCGCTGCCGGCGCGGACGAGGAAACGGTGACCGGCGTCGTCCACCACCTCGGTCAGCGCGAGATCGAATCCGGCGTCGGCCGCCGGACCGCCGCCCATGGAGACGCAGAAGCAGGTGGCGCCGGGCTCGGTGCACTCGGCGGCTATCAGGAAGGCCCCGGTACGCCGCTCGCGATAACCGCTGTCCGCGTAACGGCCCCCGGCCAGTACCCGGTCCTGGATCGCGATGGCGCGCAGGTCGCAGGGGCGTACGCCCAGGAAGGCGTACGACGGCCGCACGGCACTCTCCTCGGCCACCGTCAGCTGCCCGTCCGCCGCACGGTCGGCGCTCCACAGTTTCTCCCGCTGCGGATGCAGGAACGTCTTCCAGGACTGCGGACCCGAGGTGTGCGCGAAGGCGGCGCCGTCCGCCCGGGGCACGAGCCGGTAGCGGCCCGCCTCGACCTGGGTTCCCCAGCCGAAGGGCAACTCGTCGGCCGACGCGAGCTCGGCCAACACCACGGCTCCGTCGCGCACGGTCGGCCCGATGACCGTTCGGCCTTGTGCGCCCAGAACTTTGACCAGGGCGTCGAGCCCGTTCCTGTCCAGGACCGCGGTCGTACGGCTGTCGGTCATCGTTCCCCTCCAGGACGCCGTGGGGTTGCTGCCCCCAGGGTCTGCCCGGGGGATGTGCGGCACCACGGGCCGCCCGGGCCTGACATGGGGTCGTTCGGCCCTCGAGGGCGTGGAGAGGACGACGGAGTCCGCCCACCGACCGGTGCGGTGGCGTACGGCGTGGCCGTCGTACCACGCGCGAGCAGTGTGCGCCGGTCCGCCGACAGCGAGGTCCGGGCGGAGGCCATACCCCGTGCGGCCCTTCCCGAGGGCTGGACCGGGCCTCTGCCGTGGACCGGTCGGCTCATGCGCCGAGATCCGCGTCGTAGTTGGCTGTTGGTGAGGAGAACGATGCCGGCACGAGGAGAGTGAGAACAGTGGTTACGATGTTCGCACCGGAGTTCTGGGAGTTGTCCGCGGTGCTGATGGTAGCGGCGATCGCCGTGACGATCGTCCTGGCCGTCGCTCTCGACGGGCTCGCGGTTCGCTCACTGAGCCGCCGTGTGCCCAGGCCGCCGGCCAATGCGACACATGAGCCGGAGCCGGCCGACCACCCGGTGAACCAACACCCCTTTGAGCGCGTGCCTTGCGGCGACCCACGGCGAACAGCTGCATGACGGCGACAGAAGAGCACGAGATCGTGCAGTTGCTTGGAGATCGCACGGACGGCCCACCGTGTGAACCGTCCGGACGAGGGCCGGACGGTTCACACGGTGGGCCGTCCGGCCCCTGCGCCGTGTGCGGGGTGTGGGAGCAGGGTGGGGCCGGTGACGAGGTGAGTCCGCGAGGACGACGTTGCCGGGCTAGTGCCGCGACAGGCAACGTTCGCCCCGTCGCGACGCCCGGCACGCACTCTCGCCGCACCGGCCGAAACCCCAAGTACGTCCAGTACGAGGGCTTCCGGCCGGCACACCGAGAGCACGCACCGGACGGCGCTCCTTAACGGGCAAACGTTGCCTGCCGCGGCACTAGTAGCGTGTCGCTGCTTAGTTCCGGTGTGTCGGGTCGGGAGGTTGGTGTCTGGCAGATTTCCTTTCCCTCTGCCTGATAGGACGGCGCTCATGCCTTCGCAGAAGAAGCGTCCGGTCACGTTGACCGCGGC
>NZ_JBEZJY010000054.1:0-50468 GCF_040651415.1 Streptomyces sp. NPDC048484 | reverse complement strand
TAAGTGGTTTGATCTTCCTATCTTGGGGCCCACGGGGGGGGCGCCCACCCGGGCGCCCACCCGTAGGCACGCTCGACCTGACACGAGATCCCCGGGCCGGAGGCCGGGGGCGGCGAGGAGCAGGCGGAGACCGATGGCACACTGGGCCCGGTCACCGAAGGAGCCCGGCAAGTGCCCATGATCCGCACCCTGAACAGAGTGGTTCGCCGTGCCTACCGCCGCACTGTGGACCTCAGCCATCCCGCCCGTTCCCCGCTCGGCAGCGCGGTGGAGAACTGCGTGGTCTACCACAAGGGCGGACGGCAGCCCGGCGACTGGGCGCCGGACGAGGCGATCCGCCGGACCCGCAACGGCGGCCGGGACGGCTTCGTGTGGATCGGTCTGCACGAGCCCACCGAGGACGAGTTCGAAGGCCTCGCCGAGCTGTTCGGCCTGCATCCGCTGGCCGTGGAGGACGCGGTCCACGCACATCAGCGACCGAAGGTGGAGCGATACGGCGACACACTGTTCGCCGTCTTCAAGACCGTCCGGTACGTCGAGCACGAGCAGCTCACCGCGACCAGCGAGGTCGTGGACACCGGCGAGCTGATGGTCTTCGTCGGCCGGGACTTCGTGATCACCATCCGGCACGGCAACCACGGCTCTCTCGGTCCGCTCCGTGAGGCCCTGGAGAAACTCCCCGACCAGTTGGAGAAGGGGCCCTCGGCGGTCCTGCACGCCATCGCGGACCAGGTGGTCGACGGCTATGTCGAGGTCACGGATGCCGTGCAGAACGACATAGAGGCCGTCGAGACCGCGGTCTTCGCCGAGCACACCGCCCGCGGCGACGCCGGTCAGATCTACCAGCTCAAGCGCGAACTCCTCGAACTCAAGCGGGCCGTTGTCCCCCTGCACCGTCCCCTGCAGATCCTCGCCCATGAGCAGTCGGCCGCGGTCTCCCCGGAGATACAGCCGTACTTCCGCGACGTGGCCGACCACCTGGCCCGCGCCACCGAGCAGATCAACGCCTTCGACGGGCTGCTCGACTCGATCCTCCAGGCCCACGTCGCCCAGGTGACGGTCGCCCAGAACGAGGACATGCGCAAGATCACGGCCTGGGCCGCCGTCGTGGCCGTCCCCACCATGATCTGCGGTATGTACGGCATGAACTTCGACCACATGCCGGAACTGCACTGGGAGTACGGCTATTTCGCTGTCCTCGGTGTCATCGCCACCCTCTGCCTCGTCATCCACCGGGGGTTCCGCCGCAACGGCTGGCTCTGAGGTCCGCCCGCCGGAGGGCCGGCTGTGAGCCATGTTCCGAAGCGGGTGTCCTGACGCGGGCGGCGCCCCGACATGGGTGATCCGCTGTCCCGGCTGCTCGGTGGCAGCCGCAGTCGTCCGCGCAGGGAAAGCCCGGCGCGCAGGGGAGACCCGGCCGTGTGACCGTGTGACCGTGGGGCTCGGGTGGGCCGGTCAGAGGTCCGCGTCGTCCAGCAAGCCGTTCAGCGCGAGCCGTATCGCCGCCTCCGGGCTCAGGCTCCGTCCCTCGCGCACCGCTTCGGTGAATCGGGTGTCGCCGAGTTCCGCCCTGAGACGGCGTGCGTACTCCCTGCGGAAGACGGTCGTCTCGATGTCGCTGAGCTGGGGGAGCCCGGCCGAGTACCAGAGGCGGGTGCCCGCGCCCAGAAGACGGGCCGCGCGTTCGGGCTCGCCCCCGACGGCCTCCGCGGCGATCAGGAGGTCGGCGACGGCCGCCGTGCCGAACCGGTCGTGGACGCGCCACTTGGCCGCCAGCGCCTCGCGCGCGGAACGCAGCGCGTCCTCCGGTCGCCCGAGCCCGATCCCGGCGAGGGCGACGAAGAAGTCGCCCCAGGCCCGCATCCACAGCTCCCCACGCTTCGCGCAGTCGACGCGCAGCCGCTCCGCGACCACCGCGCACCGCTCGAACGCGCCCTGACCGGCCAGGAGATACGCCTGCACGGCCAGCGTCAGCAACTGGAAGAACTCCGCCCCGCCCCCGCCCCCGGGCCCCTGGGAACTGCTGCCGTACAGCAGGGCGGACCGCGCCGACTCGCCGCGTACCGCGAGGCTCGCCCCCGTCAACGGCAGCGCGGGGACGGGGAGATGGCGCTCCTGCGCCAACCACACATAGGCCGCGCTCACGGACTCGGCCGCTTCCACATCGTCCGGCGCGACGGTGACCAGGCGATGCGCCCAGGTCGCCAGTGTGTGCCCGGGGGCGTCGTCGTCGGGCACCCGGCGCAGCGCCCGCTCCAGATAGCCTCGCCCCTCGTCGGCGAAGCCGCACGCGAACCAGAAGTACCAGAGGGTGCCGGCGAGTTCGAGCGCCGCCCTGGGGTCCAGTGCCGCCAGGGACTCCTCCAGGGCGACGCGCAGGTTGGCGTGCTCCATGCTCAGCCGCTCGGCCCACATCCGCTGGCCGGGGCCCAGCCACTCGGCCTCTCCCTGGCGGGCGATCCAGCGGAAGTAGTCGAGGTGACGCAGGCGTACGGCGTCCTGTTCGCCGAGGCCGTCCAGCCAGTCGGCGCCGAAGGTACGGATGGTGTCGAGCATGCGGTAGCGCCCGGCCACGCCGTTGTTCTCGCGGATGACGATCGACTTCTCGGTGAGCGAGGCGAGCAGTGCCAGGATCTCCTCGGCGTCCAGCGGACCGCCGTGGCACACGAATTCGGCGGACTCCATGTCCCAGCCGCCCGTGAACACGGACAGGCGGGCCCACAGCAGCCGCTCCAGTGGGGTGCACAGCTCGTGACTCCAGCCGATCGCCGTACGCAGCGTCTGATGCCGGGCGAGCCGCGGCCGGGCGGGGGAGACGAGCAGGTCGAAGCGGGAGTCGAGGCCCTGCAGAAGGAGTTCGAGGGGAAAGCCGCGCAGCCGCACGGCCGCGAGTTCCAGGGCGAGCGGAATTCCGTCGAGCCGGGCGCAGATCGCCGCGACGGCGGCCCGGTTGGCGTCCGTCAGCGTGAACGACGGTACGGCGGCCGCGGCGCGGGCCGTGAAGAGCTCCACCGCGTCGGAGTGTTCGCCGAACGGCAGCGGCATCACCGGCAGGAGATGCTCACCGGGCACGCCCAGCGACTGACGACTTGTGGTCAGGACGCGTAACTCCGGCACCTGCGCCAGAAGTTCCTGTACGACACGGGCACACTCGTCCAGTACGTGCTCACAGGTGTCCAGGACGAGCAGCAGTGGCCCGCCGGCCAGGTGCTCGCAGACTGCCCCCAGGAGTGGGCGGAGTGTCTGCTCGGTCAGCCGTGTCGCCTCGGCCACGGCGTTCGTGAGGAGGTCCGGGTCCTTCAGGTCGGAGAGTTCCACCAGCCACACTCCGCCGGGGAACATCGCCTGCGCGGCGTGGGCGGCCCGCAGTGCCAGCCGGGACTTGCCGACCCCTCCGGGGCCCGTGAGGGTCAGGAGCCGCGATGAGCCCAACAGGGCGGAAATACGGGTGAGTTCGGGCTTGCGGCCGACGAACGTGTTGGGCTCGGCGGGTAGATTTCCCCTGCTGTTGCTGTTGCGTACCGAGGCGCCCATCGCTCCCCCTCACCCAACCGGTGGCCGCCACCCTAACGCCCCCCTGACGCTCGTGTCCGACCTCCGGCAGGGTGACCGTCAGTCGGATCTCATTCGCACGCCGAAGTGGCGACGGGTGTAGCGTTGAGGGGTCCCAGTAGGCCGAGCAGCGACCTTGGGAGGTGCGGGAGATGGAAGCCGTACCTGCGCTCAGAGCGGTCGGAGAGATGCGCACCGGAGACCACCTGCTGCTCGGTTATGACGCGGACGAGGAGCGGGAGACCGTGATCGCGGCGTTTCTTCTCGACGGGCTGGCCAGCGGACACCGGGGGCTGGTGCTGGGCCCGGCCGATCTGCCTGCCGAACTCGCGCTCACCTTCCTTGAGGCCCGCGGCTGTGCCGTCGAGGACGAAGTCGCCGCCGGGCGGCTGACGGTGGACCCGCATCTCTCGACGCCCGAGGGGCTGTGGGACCTCGACGAGGTGATCCGCCGCGAGACGCGCCGCGCGGTCGGAGACGGCTACCTCGGGCTGCGCGTCAGTGTGGAGATCATGCGCGAACAGGCGGGCAAGGGGCTCAAGACGCTGCACGACAGTGAACTCCTCCTGGAACCCGTCTTCGCGTCCCTCCCGGTCCTCGGCATCTGCCAGTACGATCGCCGGGTCTTCGACGACCTCGAACTGGCCCCGCTCGACGTACTGCACCGCGGGCGGGTCGCCGCCGATCTCGTCTGGCACGACGAACTGCTCTCCATCACCCGCACCTTCGCCCCGCCGGGACTGGCGCTCGCCGGTGAGGTCGACGACTCGAACGTGACGGCTCTGGCTCGCGCTCTGCAGGGCGAGACGGCCCGCGTCCGGGCCCGCCCGTTCGGCGGCTCGAGCACCCGGCTCGATCTGCGGGATCTGGCGTTCATCGACGTCGGCGCGCTGCGCCTGCTGGTGTTCACGGCTCTCTCCCTGCACGCGTCCGGCAGCACCCTCGACCTGCACGGCGTCGCCCCGCACATCCGGCGGCTGATGCGGGTCACCGGCTGGGACCGCATCCCCGGTCTGCGGCTCGACGAGGGGAACGTGAAAGAGGGAGCGATTCCGTAGAGCCTGGCCCGGTTGCTCAGAGTGCGCCGTAGAGGGCGTCGACGAGTGCCGTCTTCCGTGGGTCGTTGGCGATGTGCGGGCCCATACGGTTCATGATGTACCCCAGCGCGACACCTGCCTCCGGATCGGCCAGGCCGCAGGACCCGCCGAAGCCGTCGTGCCCGAAAGCCCGCGGGTTGGGGCCGTAGGAGTGGTCGGAACCGCTGAGCCAGACGCCCAGGGCGATCTCCGTATCGCCTCCGAGGCCGGCACCGAGTACCAGATCGCGGCAGGCGCCCTGTCCCTCACGGACCCGCTCGGCGGCCTCCGGGGACAGGACACGGTGCGCTCCGTACGATCCCCGGCCGGCGAAGATCCCGTACAGCGAGGCGACAGCCCGGGCCGTACCGTGCCCGTTGGCGGCCGGGATCTCGGCGGCCCGCCACGCCGCCGTGCAGGCATCGGCCGCGCCCGTCCCGGGATTGGCCAGCGCGGCAAGCGCCACCGGCGGCAACTGGCCGAGGATCGCCGCTTGTTCGCCGGGGCCGGCGGTCCGCGTATGCACCAGCTCGGCCGCGCGCCCGGACTCCTTCTCCGGCAGCCCGATGGTGAAGTCGATGCCGAGTGGCCCGGTCACCTCCCGCCGGAGGAACTCGCCGGGCAGCAACCCCGAGACGCGGCGCACCACTTCACCGACCAGGAAGCCGTACGTCAGCGCGTGATAGCCCGACGTCGTCCCCGGCTCCCACCAGGGCTCCGTCGCCGCGAGCCGCTTCGTGGTGAGCTCCCAGTCGAAAAGCTGCTCCAACGAGTGCGGCTCGCGCAGCCCGGCCAGACCCGCCCGGTGCGACAGCAGATGCCGTACGAGCACCGATTCCTTGCCCGCCGCCGCGAACTCCGGCCAGTACGCGGCCACCGGTGCGTCCAGGTCGAGCAGCCCGCGGTCGGCCAGGATGTGCGCACACAGTGCCGTCGGCCCCTTCGAGGTCGACCACACGTTGACGAGCGTGTCCCGCTCCCACGCGCGTGTGCCGGCCGCGTCCGCCCAGCCGCCCCACAGGTCCACCACCGTCTCGCCGTCCACCGTGACGGTCACGGCCGCGCCCAGCTCCCCGCGGTCCCGGAAGTTCTCCTCGAACGCGGTGCGCACCGCGTCGAAGCGCGTCCCGCAGTGACCCTGGATCTGCGCCTGGACCTGAGACATGGCTCCTCCGTCGTCCGTCGTCCGTCGTCCGTCGGGAGTTCGGGGCATCCCGGCTTCCCGCAACATACCGACTGGTCGGACCCGGCGGAAGCGCTGGAGCGCAGCGGCGCCTCGTCAAGGGCGCGGGGAACTGCGCGACCAGCTACGACGGCCTCGCACGTGCGCGACGGGGCCCGTACGCGCGCGACGGGTTCCGCACGCGCACGACGACCCCACACGATGGCCCGCGCCCTGCTTCGGTGTGGAAGCCGGTCTAGAAGTACGTCGGCAGCCAGGCCAGCTTGGCCGCCTCCTGGTAGGGCCCGCCGCCCTCGTGGTCGTTGAAGTCGTACACCTCGATCACCTTGTCGTCGTGCTCCCACGCGTTGAAGGCCGCGAAGACCGTTGACGGCGGGCACGTCTGATCCTCCAGAGCCGCCGAGAACAGGGCGGGGGCCCGGCCGCGCGCCGCGAAGTGCACCCCGTCGAAGTACGACAGCGTGCGTAGCACCTGCTCGGTACGCCCGCGGTGCGTCTTGAGGTAGTTGCCGATCTCCCGGTACGGATCGCGGTCCGTGAGCCTGGTGGCGCGCGGGTAGTCACAGAGGAACGGCACGTCCGGCGCGACCGCCACGAGATCCGGCACCAGACCGCCCACCGCGATCGAGATGCCGCCTCCCTGGCTGGTGCCGACGACCGCGGTGCGCGAGGCGTCGACGAGCGGATGGGAACGGGCGGCCTCCACAGCCCGCACCCCGTCGGTGAACACCCGGCGGTAGTAGTAGTTCTCGGGGGCGTCGATGCCCCGCGTCATGAACCCGGGATAGGCGGGCACACTGCCCACCGGATCGGGCGTGTCACCTCCACCGCCCCACGCGCCGCCCTGGCCCCGGGTGTCCATCACGAAGTGCGCGAAGCCGGCCGAGGCCCACAGCAGATGGGTGTGTGCGAGACCGCGCCCGCCGCCGTACCCGATGAACTCCACGACCGCGGGCAACGGTGTGTCCGCCCCGGCCGGGAGGGTCAGCCAGCCTCTCACCGGGTGCCCGCCGAATCCGGCGAACGTGACGTCGTGCACGGTGACGCTCCGCAGATGGGCCTCGACCGGCTCGAAACGGGCGTCCAGGCCGTGTTCGCGCGCCTCCTGCAGGGTCTTTCCCCAGAAGGCGTCGAAGTCCTCGGGCTCGACGGACGCGCTGCGATAGTCACGGAGCTGATCGAGAGGGAGGTCGAACAAGGCCATGGAGGACCGCCTTCGCTGCGGATAAAAGGTGCGGACAAGGGTTCGGACGAGGGTGCGGACAAACGTGCGGATGATCACACCGTACGGGGGCGGCCCGAGGGCCGCCAGGCCGTATCCATGGACCGGTACCTCTGTCCGGGGCCCAACTCCGCGCTGCCATAGCCGCGTTCATTCGGTTACCGTGTGAGATCGGGCGCTGACGCCACGTCGGCTCCCGATGTGGAGGGGCGCATGGGCGGGGGCGGAAACGGGAGTGCAGAAGACGGCCGAGGGGCCAGGGAGCAGCTGCCGAAGCTGCGGCTCGACGAACTGCTCGACGAACTCCAGGGCCGCATCGAAGCCGTCCGCGGGACCCGGGACCGGCTCCAGGGACTTCTCGAAGCCGTACTGTCCGTGGGCCGTGAACTGAACCTCGCGCAGGTGCTGCGCCGGATCGTCGAGGCCGCGGTCGTGCTCGTCGACGCGGAGTACGGAGCCGTGGGCGTCATCGGACAGCAGCGGCAGCTCGACCAGTTCGTGCCCGTGGGCGTCAGCGACGAGGAATGGGCGCTGATCGGCGACCTGCCTTCAGGACACGGACTGCTCGGCGAACTCATCCGGCATCCCGAGCCGTTGCGGCTCGCCGAACTCTCCGGCCACCCGGCGTCCATCGGTTTCCCACCTCACCACCCACCCATGCACACCTTCCTCGGCGTGCCGATCAGCGTCCGCGACACGGTGTTCGGCAACCTCTACCTCACCGAGAAGCGTGGCGGCGGGGAGTTCGACCCCGAGGACGAGGCCGTTCTGTCGACGCTGGCCGTGGCGGCCGGCGTGGCCATCGAGAACGCCCGCCTCTACGAACAGGTCAGACTGCGGCAGCGCTGGCTGGAGGCGGGCGCGGAGATCACCAGCGAACTGCTCTCGAACGTGTCCGAGGGACAGGTGCTCAAGGTGATCCTGGAACGTGCCCGGGAGATCACAGCCGCCGACCTGGGCGTCGTCGACCTGGTCGTGGAGGGCACCGACGACCTGCGCGGAGCGCTGGCGCGGGGCATCCAGGCGGATTCCCACCTGGACCTGGTGCTGCCACGGCAGGGCACTTTCGCGGGCGCCGCACTGACGGCGGGCACACTCGTCACCACGACGGACGTACGCAAGGACGCACGGATCACCTACGGGCCCGACCGCTGGGAAGGACTGGGCCCCGCCGTGGCCGTGCCGCTGGGAACGACCGTCGCACTGCGCGGGGTCCTGATGCTGGCCCGTGCCGCGGGCCGCCCGCCCTTCAGCGAGATGGAGGCCACGTCGCTCCTCGGTTTCGCGGGACAGGCCGCGCTTGCCATGGAGCTGGCGGACCGGCGGCGGGACGCCGAGCAGATGAGCCTGCTGGAGGACCGTGACCGCATCGCCCGCGACCTGCACGACCTGGCGATCCAACGGCTGTTCGCGACGGGGATGACCCTGCAGAGCGCGCAGCGTTTCGTACAGCATCCGCAGGCCGCCGAGCGGCTCGGGCGGGCCGTCGACGACCTCGACACCACCATAAAGATCATCCGGTCCACCATCTTCGGTCTGCGCGCCCACGAGACCGTGACCGTAGGTCTGCGCGTCCGTGTCGTGCGCGCCCTGGAGGAGGCTGCGGCAGTCCTGGGCTTCACGCCGTCCCTGCGCATGGAGGGGCTGCTCGACGTCGATGTGGCCGGCGATGTCGCGGAGGACGCCGTGGCCGTCGTGGGCGAGGCGCTCACCAACGTCGCCCGGCACGCGGGGGCCGAGGCGGTGGACGTCGCGCTCGTGGTGCGCGACGGCCACCTCACGCTCACGGTCACCGACAACGGCGCGGGTATGCGGGCCGGCAGTGAGGGCCGGCGCAGCGGTTTGCGCAACCTCGCGGAACGGGCCCGACACCGGGGTGGGGAACTGCTGGTGACGGACGGACAGGACGACAACGGTACGAAGCTGGAGTGGCGGGTGCCGCTGGAAGAACACTGAACGCCCGCCCGGCCCGTCAGGGGCGCGTACCCAGGTTCACCGGCTCCCGCGCCCGCCGGTCCCTGCTAGGGCAGCCCTAGGTGGACCACTGTTCGGCGCGTACTCGCTCTCACCGCTCTCACCGCTCTCACCGCTCTCACCGCTCTCACCGCTCTCCGTGCTCGCCCCGCCGTCGTGGGGGCGGCAGCAGCTGTGTCGCGAGTACCGCTGCCTGAATACGCCGTTCCACGCCCAGCTTGGCCAGCAGCCGGGAGATGCCGTTCTTGACGGTCTTCTCGGAGAGGTAGAGCCGCTGGCCGATCTGCCGGTTGGTGAGCCCCTCGCCGACGAGTACGAGGAACTCGCGCTCGCGCTCCGAGAGACCCGCGGACCGTGCGTCGTGGGAGACCGCGGAATCGTCGACCGGGGCGCGCAGGGTGTTCATGAGCCGGGCGGTGGTCGCCGGATCGAGCATCGACTGCCCCGACCCGACCGTGCGGACCGCCGCGATCAGGTCGGAGCCCTTGATCTGTTTGAGGACGTAGCCGGCCGCCCCTGCCATGATCGAGTCCAGCAGCGCGTCGTCGTCATCGAAGGACGTCAGCATCAGACAGGCCAGTCCGGGCATCCGGGACCGCAGTTCGCGGCAGACGGCGATTCCGTCGCTGTCGGGGAGCCGAACGTCCAGGATCGCCACGTCGGGCCGCAGCGCGGGCCCGCGTGCCAACGCCTGTTCACCGGTGGCCGCCTCCCCGACGACCTCCAGATCGGGTTCGGCGTCCAGGAGATCGTGCAGTCCCCGGCGCACGACCTCATGATCGTCGAGAAGGAAGACCCGGACCGGTGCGCTGCCGGGCACGTGCTGACGTTCGGCCATGACCACGACTCCCTGGACTCTGGGCTGTCCCGACCGAGCGTGGCGTACCGGGGCCGGGCCTCGACAGGGCCGAACGGTCCCTTTCGGCCGCTCAGAGGGGAATGCCGGTGCCGTAGGGGGCGTACAGGTCGAGCAGGCGCGTGCGGGCGGCGTGCAGGCGCCGGGCGAGCACCCTGCCGACCCACTGCCCGACCGCCGTGCCGAGGGCCGGGTCGGACTGGCACATCAGCCGCACGGTCGACGCGTCCAGCTCGTACGCGTCGACCGGCGACAGCGCCTCCGCGCCCAGCTGCCACGCGTAGGGCGGGAACAGCCAGGACCAGCCGATGAGTTCACCGAAGCCGAGTGTGTCGATGACGGGGGAGACACGGCCGGGAACGCGCAGGTCGAGGGCGACGGTTCCGGTCTGCACGATCCAGAAGTGGTCGGCTCGCCCTCCTTCCTCGAAGATGCGCGTGCCCGGCGGGAAGGACACGTCCCGCGCGAGCCGCATGAGTCGGCCCATCTGCTCGGCGGGCAGGGCCTCGGACATCCGGGGGGTGGAGGTAGCGAGCATGTGGGTTTCCTTTCCGGAGTGCCGCAAATGCCAGATCGGGGAACCTCCAGAGTCGAGGGCGCGGCCCTCGCCGGACAGGGGCCAACAGGTCCCCTTCGAGGACTGGTGGGCCCGATGTCCACCGGGGCGACCGGCCCTCCCGACGTCCCGGCCCTCCCGGCGTTCTCGCCGTCCCGTCCTGGCTCACACTCGGCCGTCCCGCCGTCCTGGCTCACACTCGGCCGTCCCGCCGTCCTGGCTCACACTCGGCCGTCCCGCCGTCCCGGCCCGCGCTGGGCCGTCCCGCCCGCCGTCCCGGCCCGCATCGCCGTGCCGGTTCGTCAGGTTCGGTGTCGTGTCCATTCCGGTCCCGTACGGGACCAGTCCTGTTCCCACTCGGCCATGCGGTGGCGCGCGGCCACCCTTCGTATCAGGGCCCGCAGGGCCAGCACGCCGGCCGCGGCCAGCCCCGCGGCGCAGGTGCCCACCGCCAGCGCGTGCTGCAGGACCACCGTGCGGTTCGTCGGGGCGGGGACGATCCTGTCCCGGTCATCGAGCCAGATGTACGTGTGGTCGCCGACCCGGGTTCCGGCGGACACCCGGGTCGCGCCCGTACGCGTCTGCTCGCCCGGCTCGGTCCAGCGGACACTCACCCGCTGGACCGGCCGCCGGTCTCCCTCGGCGCGGGGCGTGGAGGCGGGAGCGCCCTCGACGACCTCGGCACGCACCCTGTGGCGTTCGGCCCGCTGCTCCGCCGCCGTGGCCCGCGCTGCGTCGTACGCCCACCAGCCCGCGGCCAGCCCGGCCAGCGGCGCGCCGACGCACAGCACGACGGTGAGGACCAAGGCGGTCCATGCCTCCACCACGTCCGAACGGCGGCGCAGCGGATTGTGCCGCTGCCGCCGCCCGATCATCCGCGTCCGCATCTCCCGCGTCCGCATGTCCCGCCTCCCGACGTTCGCGACCGTTGCGCAGCACCCGCGACCGCTCCGCGTGACCCCGGGCCACCGCCGTCGACCGTCTCGGTCGTCCGCTTCGCGTCACGTTCGCACCGCTGTACGTCGTCCGTCTGCCCCGCAAAGGCCGGACGGACCCCTCCAAGGGCCGGTTTGCCACTCCCGCCCGGCCGGTTTCCGGTGCGAGCGTCACGACGGCCGCGCCGAGCAGGCCCCATCGAACGCGAACGGCCACCGCCGAGAGCGACCGCAACCGAACGCGACGGCCACCGCCGGGAGTGACCGCCGCCGAACACGAACGGCCGAAGAACGCGTCCCTGAACGACTGATCGGCGCCCCGTGTGGAACCCGCGTCCCATCCCTCGGAACATCGGAATCGGAACATCGGAACAGGAGTCCCTCCTCATGGCCAAGGACCGCATGGCATCGCTCGACGCACACTGGCGTGCCGCGAACTACCTGGCCGTCGGACAGATCTACCTGCTCGGCAACCCGCTGCTGACCGAGCCCCTGCAGCCCGAGCACATCAAGCCGCGGCTGCTCGGACACTGGGGTACCTCTCCCGGGCTCAACCTGGTGCACACCCATCTCAACCGTGTCATCGCCGAGCGTGACCTCGACGCGATCTGCGTATGGGGGCCCGGCCACGGCGGCCCCGCGGTCCTCGCGAACTCCTGGCTGGAGGGCAGTTACACGCAGACGTACCCGGACATCACACGGGACGCCGCCGGCATGGAGCGGCTCTTTCGGCAGTTCTCCTTTCCCGGAGGCGTCCCCAGCCATGTCGCCCCCGAGACCCCCGGCTCCCTCCACGAGGGCGGTGAGCTGGGCTACTCGCTCGCCCACGCGTACGGGGCGGCCTTCGACAACCCGGACCTGCTGGTCACCTGCGTGATCGGGGACGGCGAGGCCGAGACGGGACCGCTCGCCGCTTCCTGGCACTCCAACAAGTTCCTCGACCCGGTCCACGACGGCGCGGTGCTGCCCGTCCTGCACCTCAACGGCTACAAGATCGCCAACCCCACCGTGCTCGCGCGGCTGCCACGTGCCGAACTCGACGAGCTTCTGCGGGGCTACGGTCACGAGCCCCTCCATGTGTCCGGCGACGATCCGCGCCGCGTACACCGGGAGCTGGCGAAAGCCATGGACCTGGCGCTGGACCGCATCGCGCGCATCCAGCAGGAGGCCCGCACCGGGAGGAAGGGCGAGGCCAGGAAGGGCGAGGCCAGGAAGAGTCAGGGTGGGAAGGGCCAGGGCGCAAGGAGCGAGCGCCCCCGCTGGCCCGTCATCGTGCTGCGGACCCCGAAGGGCTGGACCGGCCCCGCCGAGGTCGACGGGGAGCCGGTCGAGGGGACCTGGCGCTCCCACCAGGTCCCGCTCGCCGGTGTCCGTGAGAACCCCGAGCACCTGCGGCAGCTGGAGGCCTGGCTGCGCTCCTACCGTCCCGAGGAACTCTTCGACGCCGAGGGCCGCCCCAGCCGCCTCGTCCTCGACTGCGTGCCCGAGGGCCCCCGCCGCCTCGGCGCGAACCCGCACACCAACGGTGGCCTGCTGCTGAGTTCGCTGCCCATGCCGCGCCTGGAGGACTTCGCCGTCCCCGTGGACAAACCCGGCGCGAGCACGCACGAGCCCACCCGGGTCCTGGGCGGCATGCTCGCCCGGATCATGGCCGACACGGCGGAGCGGCGCGACTTCCGTGTCGTGGGCCCGGACGAGACCGAGTCGAACCGGCTGGGTGCGCTGTACGAGGCGACGGGCAAGGCCTGGCAGGCCGAGGTCATCGGCACCGACGAGCATCTGGCCCGCGACGGCCGCGTGGTGGAGGTCCTGTCCGAACACCTCTGCCAGGGCTGGCTGGAGGGCTACCTCCTCACCGGCCGGCACGGACTGTTCTCCTCGTACGAGGCGTTCGTCCACATCGTCGACTCCATGGCCAACCAGCACATCAAGTGGCTGAAGACAGCACGGGAGTTGCCGTGGCGGGCGCCGCTGGCATCCCTCAACTACCTGCTGACCTCGCACGTCTGGCGCCAGGACCACAACGGCTTCTCGCACCAGGACCCGGGCTTCGTCGACCACGTCCTCAACAAGAGCCCGGAGGTCGTCCGGGTCTATCTGCCGCCGGACGCCAACACGCTGCTGTCCGTGGCGGACCACGCCCTGCGCAGCCGCGACCACGTGAACGTGATCGTCGCCGGGAAGCAGCCCTGCTTCGACTGGCTGTCCATGGACCAGGCCCGCGCCCACTGCGCCCGGGGCGCGGGCATCTGGGAGTGGGCCGGGACGGAGGACGGAGACCGCGAACCGGATGTCGTGCTGGGCTGCGCCGGCGACGTGCCCACTCAGGAAGTCCTCGCCGCGGCCGGGCTGTTGCGCACCCACCTGCCCGACCTGGCCGTCCGGGTCGTCAACGTCGTCGACATCGCCCGCCTGATGCCGCAGGGTGAACACCCGCACGGGATGGCCGACTTCGAGTACGACGCCCTCTTCACCGCGGACAAGCCGGTGATCTTCGCCTACCACGGCTATCCCTGGCTGATCCACCGGCTGGCCTACCGGCGCACCGGCCACGCCCACCTCCATGTGCGCGGCTACCGGGAGTCGGGCACCACCACGACCCCCTTCGACATGGTCGTCCGCAACGACCTCGACCGGTACCGCCTCGTCATGGACGTCATCGACCGTGTCCCGGGTCTCGCCGTGCGCGCGGCCGGCGTACGTCAGCGGATGGCCGACGTACGCACCCGCCACGAGGCCTGGATCCGCGAACACGGCACAGACATGCCCGAGATCGCCGAGTGGACCTGGTCCGGCTGACGACGAGAAGACCGAAAAGCACGCGTGATGAACTGGGAAAGGCGCCGACCATGAGGAAGGACATCCGAACCGTCACCGTGGGCGTCGACGGCTCCCGCGCCAGTCTCGACGCCGCCGACTGGGCGGCCCGCGAGGCCGAGCGCCGCCGTCTCACCCTGCGGCTGCTGCAGGCGGGCGGCGAACCCACGGCACCTGCATCCGTATCCGCCTCCGCCTCCACGTCGGCCTCCGCACCTGCGCCCGCACCGGTGCCCGCACCCGCACCGGTGCCTCCATTCGCATCCGTACACCGACTTCGCCCCCGACCCCTGCCCCGCCCCCGGTCGATCCTCGGGTCGTCAGCGCCCCCGGCCGGCGAGCTTCAGCGGGGCATCCTGGACCGGGCCGCCGTGCAACTCGCCTACGGGCACCCGGCGTTGGACATTGTCGCCCGCCGAGTCGCCACTCCGGCCGTTCCGGCGCTGCTCGCCGTCGCCGTGGAGTCCGAGACCCTGGTCATGGGCTCACGCGGCTTCACAGGTTTCCTGGTCGGCTCGGTCGCTCTCGCCGTGGCCGCGGGCGCCGCATGCCCGGTGGTGCTGGTTCGCGCGGGCGAACTCCCTCCGGACGAGCGCGTACCGGTCGACCACAC
Source organism: Streptomyces sp. NPDC048484 (assembly GCF_040651415.1). Lineage (NCBI taxonomy): Bacteria > Bacillati > Actinomycetota > Actinomycetes > Kitasatosporales > Streptomycetaceae > Streptomyces > Streptomyces sp. NPDC048484. The sequence goes on along the minus strand of NZ_JBEZJY010000054.1, from coordinate 35,684 downwards.
CACCCCGCCGGCCCGGGCCCCGTACTTGCCGGTGGTCCTCGGCCTCGACCTGGACCACTCGGCCGACGACCTCATCGGCTACGCCTTCGACGCGGCCGCGGTCCGGTCGGCGCCGCTGCATGTCCTGCACGCCTGGACGCTGCCCTCGCCGCGCCGCTGTGCCACCGGCGCGAGGGCTCCCATCGACACGGCCGACCAACAGGACAGCAGGGAGCGTTCCCTGGCGGCGGTTCTGCAGCCGTGGCGCCACAAGTATCCGGAGACCGAGGTCTCGGAGCAGGTCGTGTACGGGCACGCAGGTCATCACCTACTGAAAGCCTCGACCCGGGCGAGCCTGCTCGCCATCGGCCGGGCCCCGGCAGGCAAGAGCCTGGGCAGCGCGGCGCACTCCCTGGTCCACCACTCCACCTGCCCGGTCGCCGTGGTTCCCCACGACTGAGCCACGACTGAGCCATGACCGACCCCCGACTGACCGCGACCGGTTCAGCCGAAGCGTTCGATGCGGATACGGTCCACCGGCTGGCCCGCGTCCACCAGTAGCCGCGAGGCATGCTCGGCGAACCCGTTCGAGCCGCACACATAGGCCTCCCACCCACCATCGGGCCGGTGGGCCAGGAGCTGTTCCACATGTGCGGCCGACACACGTCCCACGGCCACACCCTGGGGAGCGCTGCGTGTGAACACCGCGGTGGTCTCGGCGCCGTACTCCGACGCGTAGATCAGCTCCTCGGGGCCGCGTGCCGACACGAGCAGCCGCAGCGGCACCGCCAGGTTCCGCGCACGGTGGTGGCGGACCATCGACATCAGCGGTACGACACCTGAGCCCGCTCCGATGAGCAGGGCGGGACGGTCACCGGGCCAGGCGAAGAAGCCGCTGAGCGGCCCACGCAGCTCGACCTCGTCACCGGGCTTCGCGACCGTGTGGAACCAGCCGGAAACCTCACCGCCGTCGATGTGGTCGAGGGTGAGTTCGACGTGTCCGCTGTCGTCGGGGGGCGACGCGATCGAGTAGTGCCGCTGGGCTACGTAGCCGTCCTGCGCCCGCAGCCGGAGCATCAGGTGCTGCCCGGGCAGATGGCCCGCCCACTGCGGCACGGCGAACCGGAAGGTCGCCGCGTGCGGTGTCTCCCGTCGGATCTCGGTGAGGGTGGCACGCTGCCAGGTGGCAGCGGCGCGGTTGCTCACGGCGATGCGGCCGGGTACGGCGAACCGTGTCGGGGGCGTCCAGCCCGCAGGTCCGGAGGCCGCCGAAGACGCGCGGGCCGAAGACGGGCGGGCCGAAGGCGTGGGGTCCGTCGAAGACGCGGAATCCGCCGGAAATGCGGAGTTCGTCGAGGACATCGGGGTCTCAGTCACCGGAGTAGCGCTGCTCTTCCCAGGGGTTGCCGCGGTGGTGGTAGCCGTTCTGCTCCCAGAAACCCGGCTCGTCGTGGTCGAGGAGACGGATGCCCGCGACCCACTTGGCGCTCTTCCAGAAGTACAGGTGCGGCACGAGCAGTCGCGCCGGACCACCGTGCTCGGCGGGCAGCGGCCCGTCCCCGTACTCCCAGACGATCCAGGCCCGGCCGCCTGTGAGATCCGCGAGCGGCAGGTTCGTGGTGTAGCCCGTGTGCGAGTAGGCGACCGCGTGGGTGGCTTCGGCGGACGGGCGGGCCGGCTCGAGGAACGCGTCGAGCGACACGCCCGCGAAGCGCACCCCGAACTTCGACCAGCTCGTCACGCAGTGGATGTCCCCCTCGTAGGCGGACGGCGGCAGCGCATGCGCCTCGTCCCAGGTCCAGGTGCGCGGCTCGGCGACCAGCCCGTCGACGGTGAACGTCCACTCCGAAGGCGTCAGCTCCGGTGTGACCTCCGCCGACAGGACGGGCCAGTCGTCGCCGGCGTCGTACTGGCCGGGCGGCAGTCCGTCGTTCCGGACGCGCGGTCGTCCGGCGAAGCCCCGGGTCACGTTCATCGGGTCATGCCCATCGGGTCACGTTCATACGAGTGGTGCCTCCAGGCCGGCCAGGCCGCCGCCCTTGATCGTTGTGTACGTCCTCAACGGTACCGGGCCCGCCGGTGAGCCCCGTCCCCGGACCATTGCCACCGCGTGAGCACTCTCCGGTCCTGGACCCTCCCGGGAATAGCGGCACCCGCGATCTTTCTTGCCGATAGTGCCCACCCACGGTGCGTACTGCGCACTATTGGTGGGCAGTCGGCGTGAACCCCGGCGTGAAGGAGAGTGAGAGAGCGATGCCCAAGGCGTACGTCTTCACCCAGTACGGCGGTCCGGAGACCGAGTCATTCGTCGAGCAGGACCGGCCGAGCCCCGGCCCGGGCCAGTTGCTGGTCGCCGTCCGGGCGGCGGGCGTCAACCCTGTCGACTGGAAGCAGCGCACCGGCTACCAGCGGCCCGGCCAGCAGCGGCGTGAGCTGCCTGCCGTCCTCGGCAACGAGGCCGCCGGTGTCGTCGAGGAGATCGGCGAGGGTGTCACGGGATTCGAGGTGGGAGACGAGGTCTTCGGCAACCCCGTCGCCGGCGGCTACGCCCAGTACGCCCTCCTCCCCGTAGAAGTGACCGCGCACAAGCCCGCCGCCGTCTCCTTCACCGACGCGGCCACCCTGCCCGTCGCGGCGGCCACCGCCTACGACGGAGTGCGTCAGCTGGCCCTGCCGACCGGTGCGACCCTGCTGGTCACGGGCGCGGGCGGCGGTGTGGGCGTCGCGGTCGCCCAGATCGCCCGTGCCGACGGACTGAACGTCATCGCAGTGGCGAGCGCGGGCAAGAAGGACCTGGTCGAGTCGCTCGGCGCCGTGCACGTGCCCTCAGGCCCGGACTTCGCCGCGGGCGTCCGGGCCGTGGCACCCGGCGGTGTGGACGCGGTGTACGACCTGGTCGGCGGTGAGGTCCTGGAAGCCGCGGCCGAGCTGGTGGCGGACCGCACGAAGCTGATCACCGCGGGCGGCAAGGACATCGTGGCAGGTCTCGGAGGCTCGCCCGTCGTACGGGCCCGTACCGCCGCGGTGCTCGACGAGGTGGCCCGGCTCGTCGTCGACGGCAGGCTGGACCCCCTGGTGACGCGCACCTTTCCCCTCGAACAGGCCGCCGAGGCGCTGCGTACCGTCGAGGAGGGCCACGCCCGCGGCAAGATCGTGATCGAGGTCGCCGCATGACCGCCACGCCCCGCCTCCGGACAAACCCGCACCGGCCTCGCTGACCGGCCCGCACACCCACTTCGCCGAACGGCGCGCCGGGTGTGTGACGGTGGATCCTGGTCCTGGCGGTCCTGGCGGTCCTGGCGGTCCTGGCGGTCCTGGCGGTCCGGCGGTCCGCGCTCCGACGTTGTTCAGCCGTCTGTGGGCGAGGCGTCCGAGGGCAAGCCGTCCGAGGGCGAGGCCTCGGTGGGCAAGTCGTCCGCGAGCGGGGTCAACGCCGGTCCGCCGCCCGCCGAGTTGTACCGCAGCAGATATCCCGCGAACCGCCGCAGATCCTCCTCGGGCCAGTCCGCCAGCCGCTCGTGAAAGGACACCCGGCGGCTCGCGGTCACCCGGGTGAGGATCCCCGTTCCGGCCGGCGTGAGGTGGAGTACCTGGACGCGCTGGTCCTGCGGATCGGAGCGCCGCTCGATCAGACCGGCCCTTTCGAGGGCCGACACCTGCCGGCTCACCGTGGACTTGTCGAGGGCGTAGTGCGCGGCGAGGTCGGTGGCGCGGCAGCCGCCGCTCTCCTCCAGGTGACCGAGGAGCGTGTACGAGACCAGGGACAGCTCAGGGTGCAGGCGTCCCGCCGAGGCCCGGGCACGACGGGCGAAGGCCGTCATCTCGCGGTGGATCGTCTCGATGGCCACGTCGGCTGTGCTCACGCTCTGCCCTTCCTTCCCCTGTTGGTTGCGCAATACAACCACTAACTGTATGCGGCAGTTCGGAGATCGAGGTCCGTACCCAGGCCTGGGGCGCGACCGTGTTATGTTGCCGTCCGGCTGCGGATCGCCCCAGCCGTGACGGACCGAGGAGGTGAGCCCCATTACCGCTGTGTCAGCACGGGTGCTCTCACCTCAAGGCTTCACCGGCATCAGGTGATTTCGAGGGCGCCCTTCGGTTTCCCGAAAGGCTCTCGGCTTCCATGCCACCTTCTTACGCCCAGGTCGTCACCACGCTTCGGTCCGCCGGCTGTGTCTTCGCCGAGGACGAGGCGCGACTGATCCTCTCCACCGCCCGCACGCCGGTCGAACTCGCCGCCATGGTGGACCGTCGCGTCGCGGGCCGGCCTCTCGAACACGTTCTGGGCTGGGCCGGGTTCAGCGGTCTGCGGATCGCCGTGGAACCCGGTGTGTTCGTGCCCCGCCGGCGTACCGAGTTCCTGGTCCAGCAGGCCGTCGCTCTCGCCTCCGAGCTTCCGGTCGTCGTTCCGGTCGCTGCTTCGGTCGGTGCTCCGGTCGTTGTGGACCTGTGCTGCGGCTCGGGCGCCGTGGGCGCCGCGCTCGCCGCCTCCCTCCCCGGTGCGGAACTGCACGCCGTGGACATCGACCCCGTCGCCGTGAGCTGCGCCCGCCGAAACATCGGCGCACGTGGCCAGGTCTACGAAGGCGACCTCTTCGGGCCGTTGCCGCACGGCCTGCGTGGGCGGGTCGGCGTCCTGGCAGCCAACGTGCCGTACGTCCCCACCGGGGAGGTGGGACTCCTGCCGCCGGAAGCCCGCGACCACGAACCGCTCGTCGCGCTGGACGGGGGAGGGGACGGGCTAGACGTGCTGCGTCGTGTCGCCGCCGAGGCGCCCCGCTGGCTGGCCTCCGGCGGGGGGCTGCTCGTCGAGACGAGTGAGCGGCAGGTGGAGCGGGCCGTCGGGATCTTCGCCGACGCGGGGCTGAGGCCTCGTCTTGAGGTGTCGGAGGAGCTGTACGCGCATGTCGTCGTCGGCATGACATAGCTGCGCCGGGGTGGGGGATCAGAGGCGGCCCGTTGTGCGAGGAGGCGGCCCGTTGTGCGAGGTGCTCGTCACATCTGGTCCCTCACCTTTTGCAACTAGTTGCATAAAGGGCGGGGTGTCGTCTACAACCATGGGGACGACACCGCGTACGGAGGAACCCGATGAGCCGTTACCCGCATCTGCTGAACCCGCTCGACCTGGGCTTCACCACGCTGCCGAACCGCGTACTCATGGGCTCCATGCACGTCGGCCTGGAAGAGGCCGAGCGGGGCTTCGAGCGCATGGCGGAGTTCTACGCGGCCCGGGCGCGCGGAGGCGTCGGCCTCATCGTCACCGGCGGGATCGCCCCCAACGAGGCCGGACGGCCCTACGAGGGCGGCGCCAAGCTGACCACCGAGGCGGAGGCCGAACAGCACGCCGGGATCACCGCCGCGGTGCACCGCGAGGGCGGGCGGATCGCGATGCAGATCCTGCACTTCGGCCGCTACGCCTACCACCGGGACCTGGTCGCACCGAGCGCCCTCCAGGCGCCCATCAGCCCCTACCCGCCGCATGCCCTCACGGACGGCGAGGTCGAGCGGACCATCGACGACTACGTCCGGGCCGCCCGCCTCGCCCGGAGCGCCGGCTACGACGGTGTGGAGATCATGGGCTCCGAGGGCTACCTGATCAACGAGTTCATCGCCGCGCAGACCAACAAACGCGACGACCGCTGGGGTGGCTCGTACGAGAACCGCACGCGGTTCCCGCTGGAGATCGTCCGCCGGGTGCGTGAGGCGGTCGGCGAGGACTTCATCATCATCTACCGGCTGTCGATGCTGGACCTCGTGCCGGGCGGCTCCTCCTTCGACGAGGTGATCACCCTGGCCCGCGCCGTCGAGGCCGCCGGGGCGACCATCATCAACACCGGCATCGGCTGGCACGAGGCAAGGATCCCGACCATCGCGGCCTCGGTGCCGCGCGGGGCGTACGCCTGGGTGACCAAGAAGGTCATGGGTGCCGTGTCGATCCCGCTCGTGACGACGAACCGCATCAACACCCCTGAACTGGCTGAGCAGTTGCTCGCCGAGGGGCACGCCGACATGGTGTCGCTGGCCCGCCCGATGCTCGCCGACCCCGACTTCGTGAACAAGGCGGAGGCCGGGCGGCCCGAGGCCATCAACACCTGCATCGGCTGCAACCAGGCGTGTCTCGACCACACCTTCAGCGGCAAGATCACCTCCTGTCTGGTGAACCCGCGGGCCTGCCACGAGACGGAGCTCGTCCTCGCCCCGACCCGGGTGCGCAAGCGCGTCGCCGTGGTGGGCGCGGGACCGGCCGGACTCGCCTGCGCGGTCAGTGCCGCCGAGCGCGGACACGACGTCACGCTCTACGACGCCGCGAGCGAGATCGGCGGCCAGCTCAACGTGGCCCGCCGGGTCCCCGGCAAGCAGGAGTTCGACGAGACGATCCGCTACTTCCGCACCCAGCTCGAACTGCACGGCGTGGAGGTCAGGTTGAACACTCCGGTCGCCGCCGGGGACCTCGCCGTGTACGAGGAGGTCGTCGTCGCCACGGGGGTCGGCCCGCGGACCCCCGAGATCCCCGGCGTGGACCACCCCAGCGTCGTCGGATACCTCGACGTGCTGCGCGACGGCGCACCCGTCGGGGACCGGGTCGCGATCCTCGGCGCGGGCGGCATCGGCTTCGACGTCGCCGAGTACCTGACCGACAGTGGCGACAAGGCGAGCGAGGACCCGGCGACGTACTTCCGGCACTGGGGCGTCGACATGGACTATCGGGCCCCGGGCGGCCTCGGTGCCCCCGAGCGGCCGGCCCCGACGCGCAGCGTCCACCTTCTGCAGCGCAAGGAGTCCAAGGTCGGTGCCGGGCTCGGAAAGACCACCGGCTGGATCCACCGCACCGAGCTCAGGCACCGTGGCGTCACCATGGTCCCGGGGGTCCGGTACGACCGCATCGACGACGCGGGGCTGCATGTCACCGTCGACGGTGAGAGCTCCGTCCTGCCGGTCGACACCATCGTGCTCTGCACGGGCCAGGAACCGCGCCGCGACCTGTACGAGTCGCTGAGCGCCGCGGGTCGCAGCGTGCACCTCATCGGCGGTGCCGACGTGGCGGCCGAACTCGATGCCAAGCGGGCCATCAAGCAGGGCACCGAACTCGCAGCGGCGCTGTAGCCCCCGAGCCCCCGAGCCCCCGAGCTCCGGAGCCCCGGAGCCCTGAAGTCCTGTCCCTAGGATGACTCCATGTCACTCCCGCACGCGATCCTCACCGCCCTGCTCGAGAAGCCGTCGTCGGGGCTGGAGCTGACCCGTCGGTTCGACAAGTCGATCGGCTACTTCTGGTCGGCGACGCACCAGCAGATCTATCGTGAGCTGGGAAAACTGGAGGCCGAGGGCTCCATCAGGGCTCTGGCGTCGCAACAGCCGGCCCGCGGGCAGAAGAAGCGGTACGAGGTCCTGTCGGCGGGTCGCGACGAACTGGCTCGCTGGACCGCCGCGCCCCAGGATCCCAAGCCCCCGCGCGACGCGCTGCTGCTGCGGCTACGGGCGGCGGCGGTGGTCGGCACCGAGGGCATCGAGGCGGATCTGCGCCGCCATCTCGAGCTGCACCGGCGGCAGTTGACGGAGTACGAAAGGATCCAGGAGCGTGACTTCCCGCCGGGCAAGGACGCTCCGGCGGCCCGGCTCCAGCACCTCGTCCTGCGTGCCGGGATCGACCTGGAGACCTTCTGGACGGGCTGGCTCACGCGTGCGCTGGAGGAGTTCGAAAAGTTCGAGGAGTTCGAGGGGTTCGAGGAGTCCGAGCGGCCCCCGCCCGAGGACTCCGCGTCCTGACCCGTGCACCACGGCAGCTCCGGACGCCGCCGCCCCGGCGGTTCGGCGGTTCGGCGGTGGTCCGGCGCCCGATCCCGGGCGCGTTGCCGGACCACCGCCGTTGTCACAGCCGGTTCGGCTTGGAGCGCCGCCGCAGAACCCAGACCGTGGCCCCGACACCAGCGGCCACCAGGACCCCGCCCGCCGCGTAGGTGACGCCGCCGTAGTCCTTCGTGGTGCTGCCCATACCACCCATCACCCCGCGCGACGGTGACGCCGTCGCGGAGATCGTGGGTGTCGAGACCGGGGAGACGGTGACGGACTGGGTGCCCGCCGTCGAACCGTCGGCGCAGACCACGATGACGGTGTAAGTGCCGGCGGTGACGCTCGACCAGGCGGCCGACTGGCTGCTGCTGGTCCCGGACAAGGTCACCTGGCGTCCCTGTGCGAAGTTCGCCTGGCCGCTGGAGAGCAGTGAGGCGTTGCCCATCGATCCGGCGGACCTGGTGACGCACGCGGTGGTGGTCACCTGCACGGTCGCGCCACTGGTGGTCACGTTGATCCCGGTGGCCGCCGCGGCAGCCGTGCCGGACAGACCGGTGGTGAGGGCCAGTGGCAGCGCGGCGGCCGCCACGGCCGGGCCGGAGCGGACGAGTGTCTGAGCAATACGCATAGGACTGCCCTCCGACGGCACGGTGGCGGTACATCCCATGAGCCGCCGAGGGTTGGGAATGCCCGTGCTGCCTTCGGACCGAGCCAATGCGACGATCACCGTTTCCGCATGCGGGCCAGGACCGTTCGAGTGAACAGTTGCGTCGTCCGCTCGGCCACCGATGGCGTACCGGCGGAGGGTTGTCCGATCCGCTCGGCCCATGCGAGAGCCCCAGCAGTCGTGGCAACTACGGACGTCTGGTAACTACGGTCGCCCGATCGTCACCGCCTGGTCGTCACCGCCCGGTCGTCACAGTCCGGTTGTCACTGCCCGGTCGTCACCGTCCGCTCCGTCGAGAAGGCGCCCCAGGTTCCGTCCGGCAGCTTCGCCCGGATTCGCACCCGCTGGCTGAGCCCGGCCTCCCGCCCCACGTAGAAGCTGTACGCCGCCCTGCCGCGGGGAGGCGTCGCGCCCCAGACGAGCGAGGTGACCGGCTCCCGGTCGAGCTGGATCTGGTACTCCGTGATCACTCCGTCCACCTCGGGCTGAGTCCATGACAGGTCGAGGTAGTGGGCCCCGTCCTTGCGGTGTGTCGTGGCGCGGAAGTCGCTGGGCGCCATGCCCGTGCCGGTGCCCACGCCGTTCCCGTCGCCGGGGCCCGCCGGGGTGGTGATCCGGACGGCCCCGCTCGCGGACGAGACGTTGTCCGCCGCGTCGCGCGCCCGGACCGTGAAGGAGTAGCGCGTGCCTGGCCGAAGCCCCGTCACCACGGTCGCCGTCTGGGCGCCGCCCACACTGTGGATCTTCGTGGTGCCCTGATGGATGTCGTACGACGCCACGGCCCGGTCGTCCGTGGACCCGGCCCAGGACAGCTGGACGGCCCGGCTCCCGGCCGGCTTGCCGCGGAGGCGCTCCGGGCGGCTCGGGGCCCGCTCGTCGGCGGCGGTCGCGGCGGGTGTGGTGGCCCCTGCCCGCTCACTCGGCGGCCCGAGTCGGCCGTCGGGGTCCCGCGCCCGTACGGAGAAGGCGTACAGGGTTGACGGCTTGAGCCTGGTGACGTCGACCATGTGCTGCGAACCGGGCACTTCGTCCACTTTCGTGGTGCCGCGATATACCTCGTAGGCGGTGACCTCGGGTTTTCCGGAGGCCCGGTTCCACATGACATGCACGCTGGTCGCACTGCCCGCCGCCGCGGTGACACCGGCCGGAGCCGCGGGCGCGCGGCCGTCCCCGTCCGTGCCCTGCCCGTTCAGGCCGCAGGACACCATGGTGAGCAGCGCGCCCCAGACCACAGTGGCTCGCAGGAATACGCGTCGCACGGCCCTGCCCTCCCTCGACGGGATTGGTCCGGACCAATATCGCGCCACCGGTGCGGCCATATCAAGGGGGCCGCTGTTCGCGATGCCGAAGGTGCATTACGTATGCTGATCCCCTTATCGGCATGAACTCGTTATCGACATGAACTCGCTTCTGTCGCAGCGGAGTTCATGCTGACGGTGCGGAACGCTGTCGTCGCTGATCCCGCGCCGGCGAGGGCGGCCGGGTGGCCGGGGTCTTCGACGATTCCGGCCTCCCGGCCCCCGACAGCACGTCACCGGGCGTGCACCGTACGGACCCTCAGCAGTGGCCGCCTGACCGGACCCCCACCAGATTGAACCGAGTGTTCGTCAGTACCCGCTCACGAGAGGGTCCCTATTGTGCGAGTCCGGTCGCTGATGCTGGCCACGGCCGGCGCTGCTCTGATCGCCCCCACCGCGGTCTCCTGCGCCGCCGCGTCGCCCGGAGCCGGGCATGGGCGGGTCGGGTACGGCCCGGGTGCGGGGAACATACGAGGTGCGGGAGGCGTCGGGGCCGCGGAACTCCTGGCCGCGGTGCACGACTGCGCGCCCGTCTCGCGAGACCGCTTCCGCAGTGACGACGGGGGGCCCGCGGACATCGACATCTGCGGCAAGCGGGACGCTGTCTTCTGGAAGGCCGACATGGACATCGACTGCGACGGCAGGCCGGGCCGGCACTGCAACGAACGTACCGACCCGCTCTTCAGCGACACCACTGCCTACCAGCAGTCCGACGGACGCCAGCTGAGCGCCGAGCGGCTGCCGTACGTCGTCGTGCCCGCGCCGAGTCACCGCTGGAACCACCGCGAGCACGACGTCCGGCGCGGGACGGTCGCCGCGGTCATCCACGGCGACCGTGTCCGGTACGCGGTCGTGGGCGACGTCGGCCCCGACGACATCATCGGCGAAGCGTCGTACGCCCTGGCCCGGGACCTCGGTATCCACCCCGACCCGCGGGGCGGCGGGGCGGCTTCGGGAGTCACCTACATCCTGTTCAAGGGCTCCGGCGCCGCACCCATCGAGAGCCGCCGGGCGGCCGCCGCCCAGGGGGAGCGGCTCGCCCGCGAGTTCGTCCGGCGAAGCTGAGAGCCAGTGCCCGCAACCCGGGCGGGCGCCGGTCCGAACTCCGCCCGCCCGCGTCACACCTTCCGGTACGTGTACGCCTCGGCGGCCGCCGCTTCCACCGCCGCCAGGTCCGCTCCCGCGGACGCCGTGACGACCGCCGCCACCGCGCCCTCGACGAACGGGGCGTCCACCAGACGGGTGCCCGACGGAAGTTCGTCGCCCTCGGCCAACAGGGCCTTCACGGTGAGGACCGCGCTGCCGAGGTCGGTGAGTACGGCAACACCGGCGCCGCGGTCCACGGCGGCGGCCGCCGCGGAGATCAGCTCGGAGCTGGTGCCGAGGCCGCCGTCCCCGTCACCGCCCGCCGGCGCGACCGGAGCGGTCGTGCCGCCGCCGGCGAGTCCCGTCGCCAGCTCGGCGACCGAGGCGGCCACCGCGGCGCTGTGCGACACGAGCACGATGCCCACGAGTTTCTCGCCGTCTGCCGCCGCCGCGTCCGGCACACCCTTCACCAGGTCACTCACCGGCCGCCTCCGCGAGCGCCGCCATCAGCAGCGCCGAGGAGGTGGCGCCCGGATCCTGGTGCCCGATGCTGCGCTCGCCCAGATAACTCGCCCTGCCCTTGCGCGCCTGCAACGGCGCGGTCGCGAGAGCGCCCTCCTCGGCGGCGGACCGTGCCGCGGCGAAGGACCGGTCGAGCGCGTCGACCGCCGGCACGAGCGCGTCGATCATCGTCTTGTCGCCGGGCGCCGCCCCGCCGAGCTGCATCACCGCGTCCACGCCGGTGCGCAGCGCCTCCGTGAGTTCCTGCTCGCCGACCTCGGCCGCGTCACCGAGCGCCTTCCCCGTGCGGCGCAGCAGGGTCCCGTACAACGGCCCCGAGGCACCGCCCACCGTCGAGATCAACTGGCGTCCGGCGAGCGTCAGGACCGCACCCGGGGTGGCTGGCTCCTCCTTCTCCAGGGTGGCCGCCACGGCCCGGAAGCCGCGCTGCAGATTGCTGCCGTGGTCGGCGTCGCCGATCGGCGAGTCGAGGGCGGTGAGCCGTTCCGCCTCGTGTTCCACGGACGCGGCGGTCGCCGTCATCCAACGGCGGAAGAAGTCGGCGTCGAGCACTGGGTCTCCTTGCTGGGTAGGGGTGCTGACCGGCAGTCCGGCAGTCCCGGTCATGCCGCGAGTCCCGGTCATGTCGGTAGTCCTGGCGGGGACGAGAGTCGAGGCGTGCCTCACATGCCCCAACGCAGACCCGCCGTACGCACCGGCGCGTCCCACAGTCGCAGCAGGTCCTCGTCGACCTGGCACAGGGTCACCGAGGCGCCGGCCATGTCGAGCGAGGTGACGTAGTTTCCGACGAGAGTGCGGGCCACCGGGACGCCGCGGTCGATCAGCACCCGCTGCACCTCGGCGTTGAAGCCGTACAACTCCAGCAGTGGGGTGGCTCCCATGCCGTTCACCAGGACCAGGACGGGGTTGCGCGGGTTCATGTCCTCCAGGATGGCGTTCACCGAGAAGTCGGCGATCTCCCGCGAGGTCATCATCGCTCGGCGCTCCCGCCCCGGCTCACCATGGATCCCGACACCCAGCTCCAGTTCCCCGGGCGGCAGATCAAAGGTGGGGCTGCCCTTGGCGGGCGTGGCGCAGGCACTGAGCGCGACACCGAAACTGCGCGAGTTCTCGTTCACCTGGCGGGCCAGCGCCTCGACCCGCTCCAGCGGCCGGCCCTCCTCGGCCGCGGCGCCCGCGATCTTCTCCACGAACAGCGTGGCGCCGGTGCCGCGGCGGCCGGCCGTGTAGAGGCTGTCGGTGACGGCCACGTCGTCGTCGACGAGAACCTTGGCGATCTGGACGCCCTCATCCTCGGCGAGCTCCGCCGCCATGTTGAAGTTGAGCACGTCACCGGTGTAGTTCTTCACGATGAACAGCACGCCTGCGCCGCTGTCCACGGCGGCCGCGGCCCGCACCATCTGGTCCGGCACCGGGCTCGTGAAGACCTCGCCGGGACAGGCCGCGGAGAGCATCCCGGGGCCCACGAAGCCGCCGTGCAGCGGCTCGTGCCCCGATCCGCCGCCCGAGACGAGCCCCACCTTTCCGGCAACCGGGGCGTCCCGCCGTACGATCACCCGGTTCTCGACATCCACGGTCAGCTCAGGATGCGCGGCGGCCATGCCCCGCAGTGCGTCCGCGACAACCGTCTCCGCGACGTTGATGAGCATCTTCACGGGTACCTCCTAGGGGGTCCAACAGGCAGGAGTTCAGCCTGTGTTTTTACTGGTCAGGGCAGGTGGGGTCGGTTGTTGATCTTGGCGTTCCGCGGCGGTCGGAAGCGGGTTGTGGCGGTACTGATGCCGACTTTACTGATGGCCCATCAGTTGTGCGACGCGGTCGGATGCGGGTTGGCAGAAGGGCTGTCCTCGGCAGTATCAACCTTGCAGCAGCGAAGGTCACGTACGTGGGCGCGCATGAGGATGCCTCTGTGTGTGATGTCGCTCTGCTGGGCACGTTTGAGCAGGGTTCAGTGGGGCTACATGGGCCGGGTTGGCTCGGTGGGGTGGCGACGGGAGAGCTTCCTTATGCAGTTGTCTACCGGATGAAGTTGTCTACCGGGTGGCTCTGACCTGCGCCTATGCGGCCACCGATCTGACCTGGGACGATGCTCGTTTCAGCGCCTTTCAGGTTTATGCCGCGTTATGCAGTCGATTCTCCCCACGCGCTCCCCAGCACCGTCCAAACTCCCCGGATTCTCCCCAGAGTTGGCCGTGCTGCGGTGCAGCGGCGGGCTGGGAAGCCAGCCGATTTGAGGCGCCGCCGTAGGCACGGTGAGTGACTGGCGCAGGTAGGGCAGAGCTCTGCCAGCAGCTTCTTCGTCTGCTGGTGGTACACGGGCTACTGCCTTGCTGACCAGCCGGAACGGCGATTTCTGAGCTGTGGTGAGTGGCGATGGTCCGGGAATGGCCCGGATCTTGGTCCGCTGACGAGGAGTTGTTGGACCTTCTGCCGCGAGCGGGCTCTCCGGCGGCTGCACGGGCGTGTGGGGGAGGCAGCGAACTCCCGCTTCCGGTACGACATGGCACAGGTAGGGAAATCCGTCCGAGGGCGTCCAGACAGTCCAATGCGGCCACGTATGTCCAGTTCGGGACCGTTGGGTGGGAGGGCGTCTATGGGGTTGGTGACTCGCCCGTGACACCAAGGAGTCTGCCGGCGGTTCTTCGTGTGACTGGTCAAGAGCGTCTGCAGCATCCTTCGTAGGCTCCGTTGTACTCGGGCTCGCCGCTGTCGAGTAGCGGCAGCAAGGACGCGGTGACGACTCGTCCCGCGACCCCTGCGGGCACAACGCGGCGTGGACAGGTTGCCGTTGAAAGGAATAAAGCGATCGGAGCAGATCGCGTAAGGAAGCCGTCACCTGATCGGTGCACCCCCTTGGTGGGGTTCGGGTTCTCGCGAAGAAGCTCTCCGCCGGGCCCCGCTGCCATGCCCGCCCCGTACTGGCGCAGCGCTCGCGTGTCGGGCGGCTCGGTGGCCGGGGCGGCAGGGGGTGCTGGTGCCGGGGTCGGGAGAGGGATGATGGCAGCCGGGGAGATCCGCGAACGATCGAGGAATCCCTGCCCGTATCCACCTCCCAGGTTCCCGGAGTACGAGCTTGCCCACCCAGAACGCCGCATCCGTGGAACCAGTCCCCAGCGCGCGCGGGCGCACCCGGGGGACACGTCGCTGGGTCTCCGCCCTGCGCCGTACGCCTGTCGCGATCTGGGACGACGACATCTCCGACTGGGCGGCCGCCCTGACGTACTACGCCATCCTCGCGCTGCTTCCGGCGCTCCTCGTCACCGTGTCCGTGATCGGCCTGGCCAACGAGGGGGCCACGACCGCGCTGATCGCCGACGTCACCGCCTTCGCTCCCGCGGAGTCCGGGGAGGCGCTGCGCCGTCCGCTGCAGGCGGCGACCCATGAGCGCACCGCCGTGTGGCTGCTCGTCGCCAGCGGAACCGTGAGCGCGGTGTGGTCCGCCTCCAGCTATCTGGCGGTGTTCCGCCGGGCCCTGCACGCCATGCACCACGTCCGCGACGTCCGCCCCGCCCTGCGCAAGGCCCACATCATCGTGGCCTCGGCGATCGGGCTGCTCGTCCTGCTGATGGCCACCGCTTTCGCCCTGGTCATGACGGGCCCGCTGGCCCGCTGGCTCGGTCGTCGTATCGGCCTGGCCCACGCCAGTGAAACGCTGTGGGCGGTCCTCAAGTGGCCGCTCCTGCTCTTCCTCGTCGCCTGCCTGATCCTGGTGCTCTTCCGCACCGGCCCGCGATCGGCGCGCGGGATCCGCGCGGGCCTGCCCGGCGGAATTCTGGCCGCGTTCCTGTGGCTGGCCGCCTCGGCGGGCTTTGCCCTGTACGCGACCCAGATCGGCAGTTACAGCCGGCTCTACGGTTCGCTCGCGGGCCTGGTCATCTTTCTGATCTGGGTCTGGTTCACCAATCTCGCGTTGTTGGCCGGGGCGCAGTTCAATGTGGAACTGCGCAGCCACGACCGGGGGGCCTCCGATGTGACCCCGGAGACCCCAGTGACCCCGGCGGCCCTGCCGGAGAGCCGCACACCCTCCGCCGGCTGAGCGGCGGCTCGGCCCCGCGGGAGACTCCGGCCCGACTCCTCCCGGCGGGCTGCTGTGTCACCCGTTCTCCCGCACCGGCGTGCCACGGCGGTGGAACGGACATTCAATGCGAAGTGACCCCAGTGACCCCAGTGACCCCAGTGACCCCAGTGACCCCAGTGACCGAGGTGGCTGTCTCCGACAGCGGGAGCGACGCGAGAGATCACCCCGTTCCCAGGCTTCGCTCCCGTAGAGGGAGCGGCCGCCGGCCAGACCGGGAGTACACCATGTCGTTGCCGCACCCCCCGCAGGACCCCGGCGGGGGCCCCGCCCGGACCCCGGCCCGCGTATCGCGGCGCAAGGGACTGCTGCGTCCGCTCGGCGAGTGGTGTGCGCGGCACTTCGTCGTGGTCCTCGCCCTGTGGCTGGCCGCGCTGGTCGGGTTTCAGGTGCTGCACCACGCGTACGGCGGCGAGTACTCCGACGACTTCTCGCTCCCCGGCACACAGTCGCAGGACGGCCTCGACATTCTCCAGGCGCACGAGCCGGCGGCCGGCGGCTACAGCAGCCAGGTGGTGCTCCACGACGCGGACAAACCGCTCACCGATGTGGCCGGCCAGGTCTCGACCGCCGTAGCCGATCTGCAGAAGCTGCCGGACGTACTCTCCGCCCAGAATCCGTTGCCGCCGTCCGGGACGACGCAGCCACCGCCGCCCTCCGGCACCACGAATGTGGGCCCGCTCTCCACCGATGGCAGGACGGCGTACATCACCGTCCGGTTCAGCGTCCAGCCGTCCACGCTGGACCCCGACTATCTGGACGGCGTCGACAAGGCCGTCCAGCCGCTGCGCGCGGCGGGCGCCGACGTGGAGTACGGCGGCCCGCTCGGCGAACTTGCCCGGCCCGAAGCGGACGACCGGACGAGCGAGGCCATCGGGTTCGGGGTGGCCATCCTGGTGCTGTTGATCGGCTTCGGCAGCGCGCTGGCCGCCGTGCTGCCCCTGGTGACCGCCCTGGTCTGCGCCATCTGCGGACTGGCCCTGCTGGGGCTCCTCGCCGCCGCGTCCACCTTCGCCACCGTTTCGCCGACACTCGCCACGATGATCGGGCTCGGGGTCGGGATCGACTACGCGCTGTTCCTGGTCACCCGCCACCGCCAGAACCTCATCGACGGAAACGATCCGGTGACCGCCGCCGGCCGGGCCGCCGCCACGAGCGGCCGGGCCGTGCTGCTCTCCGGATGCACGGTGATCATCGCCCTGTCCGGTCTGTGGGTCTCCGGGATCAGCTTCATCGGCAAGCTCGGCCTGGCCGCCGCGGTCACCGTCGTCACGGCGGTGATCGGGGCGCTCACCCTGGTGCCCGCGATGCTGGGACTGATCGGCCGCCGCATCGACCGGATCCGGGTACGGACCCCCATCGCTGAGACGACGGCCGAACCAGGTGAGGAGGCGCA
Organism: Streptomyces sp. NPDC048484; assembly: GCF_040651415.1. Classification (NCBI taxonomy): domain Bacteria; kingdom Bacillati; phylum Actinomycetota; class Actinomycetes; order Kitasatosporales; family Streptomycetaceae; genus Streptomyces; species Streptomyces sp. NPDC048484. The sequence goes on along the minus strand of NZ_JBEZJY010000054.1, from coordinate 18,873 downwards.
CGGCAGCTTGCACCGGTACGCGAAGCGGGTGGAGCGGCGGCCGTGGTGGTTCCTGGGTGGCGGCGTGATCGCACTGGTCATCCTGGCGTTCCCGGTCTTCTTCATCCAGCTCGGGCACATCGGTGACGGCGCCGACCCCAAGTCCTTCACCGACCGGCGGGCCTTCGACCTGATGTCTTCCGCCTTCGGCCCCGGGGCGAACGGCCCGCTGACCATCGTGATCGACCAGAGCGCCGTACCCCAGAGCGACCGTTCGGCGCTGGCGGCCCAGGCACAGAAGGCCCTCACCGGTGTGCCGGACGCCGCCACCATCACCCCGCTGAAAGCCACCTCCGACGGCGATGTGCTGATCGGAACCGCCTACTCGGTGGCCGCACCGCAGGACGAAAAGACCACCGGTCTGATCAACCACCTCACCGACGACGTCCTGCCGAAAGCGGTGTCCGGGACTGCCGCCGACAGCTATGTGACGGGCACGACCGCCGCCCAGGTCGACTTCCTCGACATCGTCTCCAGCAAGCTGCCCCTGATCATCGCGGTGGTCGTGGGACTAGCCTTTCTCGTCATCCTGGTCGTCTTCCGCGGGCTGCTCGTCGCGGTCAAGGCGGCCGTGCTCAACGTGCTGTCGATCGCGGCCTCGTACGGTGTCGTGGTGGCCGTCTTCCAATGGGGCTGGGGCGGCCCGGCGCTGGGTGTGTCGGGCGACGTTCCGATCGAGAGCTACGTACCGATGATGATGTTCGCCATCGTCTTCGGGCTCAGCATGGACTACGAGATCTTTCTGCTGTCCCGGATCCACGAGGCATGGCTGCGCACCAAGGACCCGAAGGCCAGTGTGGCCCACGCCCTGGAGATCACGGCACGGGTCATCACCTGCGCCGCGCTCATCATGGTCAGCGTCTTCGCGGCCTTCATCCTCAGCGACAACATCGTGGTGAAGATGCTGGGCCTGGGCCTGGCCGCCAGCGTGCTCATCGATGCCACGATCGTCCGGCTGCTGCTGGTGCCCGCCGTGATGACGCTGCTGGACAAGTCGGCCTGGTGGACGCCGAGATGGCTGGACCGGATCCTGCCGCACCTGGACGCCGAGGGGGGCGACCCGGACCCCCGGCAGGGCGAACCTGCGGCCAGGACGGAACCGTAACACCGCCCGGACGGCCGGTAGTTCACCGAGCGGGCCGCCCCGATCGGGACGCCCGCGGCCGGTGTCGGACCTGAGCCGGAGGTCTGTCGCAGCCTCAGGCCACTCGCTGAGGCGCAGGTCACTTGCTCAGACGCAGGCGTACGTCGGCCGCGCCACGGGCCGAAGCCACGACCGCGGCCTCCGCGTCGAGCTGGGGAGTGAGGCCGACGGGCAGAGGACCAAAGGGAGTGACGGTCAGATCGAGCCGTCGGCCCGCTGCCCTGGCGCGCCAGGTGCCCAGGATCTCCGAGCCGACGAGCAGCGCGCCGGGGCCGCCGATCGCGCGCCAGATCTCTTTCTCCCGGCTCTTGACCGGTACAACCAGCTCCCGGTCTCGCGCCTGTAGGAACGGGTCGCCCGGCGGAAGCAGCCGTACGAGCCCCGCGCTCTTCGCCGACAGCAGGGCCTCGACGGCGGACGTAGGGAGCCATGCCTTCCTGCCGTCCACGCCCACTTCGGTCACGTCGTCCGGCCACACCGCCTTCACCACGGCGGGCCTGGTACCGAGGTACTTCGCCACGTCGGCGGGCGTGGCGGGGCCGAGGAAACGCAGGTACGCGCGGATCACCGCGGAGGTTTCGGCGGCAGCGGTCGGAACGGGAAACCGTTCGCCCACCGGGCTCAGGACGGTCCGGCCGGCTTCCGCGCCGACCGCGACTCCTGCGAAAATCCCGGCCTGCTGGAACAGGAGCCCGGAAATGTGCCGTGCCCCGCAGGGCGCGCACCAGAACGTCAATGACTTCGGTACGGCCGTACTGACCGCGGTACTCACCTCGCCCTTGCCCATCGGCCCCGTCACCACCGCGCGCAACGCCTCGGCGGTGACCTGGAAGGCCCGGACACCGAGTTGCGCACCCTCCTTGATCAGGGCGGTGCTGATCCTCGCCGTCGCGTCCGCGTCGTCCAGCGGCCACAGGGCGGCGGCGAGCGCGGGGAGTTCCGCAGGGCGGTGCAGATGCGGCGCACCGCGGAACGACCAGACGCGCTCCAGGCCGACCGGCGACGAGCCCCGGGCCGCGAGGGCCTGCCGGGCCGACCCGCTCGGGGTGTCCTGCACGCCCATGGCCAGCACATCCGGGTCGGACCAGGAGCGGTCGAACCCGTGTACCGCCACCCGGTAGGCCATCGCCTGTTCCCGGCTCACTTCGATCCGGTGCGTACCGCCCACGATCACACCCTTCGCGGTCAGCACCGCCAGCTTGAAAAGGGCTCAGTGGCATCGAGGCCGTGTTCGACACTCTCAAAGGCCGGCTCAGCCTGGAACAACACGGCAGCGGAGCCTTCGCCGGAGTCCTCACCCGCACTGGCCGACGACTCCCCACCCTCGCAGCTGGAGTCTGGCAGACGGCAGACGGCTTTACGCGTTAAAACTCAGCAGTACTGAAACGGGCTCCGATATTCTTTCGGAGCCCATTCATATCTGGCACTAGCAGGAGATGAACTTGGCCCCTGTGCCGCCCTCGGAGATGTTGCCGTTGGGAGCGGTTACGAGGCTCATCGTCCGGTAGTTCTGGGTGTAGCAATTGATGGACGCCTTGATGGTGCCGCTTGAACTGTTCGAGCACTTTGACGCGGCCACGACCCAGCCCACGGCTGGGTGAAATACCTGCAAGTAGACGCAGCCCTGCTTGGCTCCGCTGTAAGTGAGGGCGGATACTATCTTGCTGCCAGACTTGACGGGAGCCTTGGGGCTGTTCGTGAGCTGGATGGTCACGTCATCCGGTGATGTTGCGGTGCTGGCCTGTGCCATTGAGGCACCACTCAGCGCCAAGGCAAGACCCGCTCCCGCTGCGGCTAACGAGCGAAGCTTCTTCATTAGGATGAGTCCCCCTATTTCGCTGGATCGAGAAAGCAACAACAGAATTACGTTCACTTATACCCCTCGTCAAGACCTGGGGTATAAAAATAGGGGGAATCTTGGAACGTCGTCGAAGTGACGTCTTTGGTAGGGGTGTGTTAGGGGTTGCATTGAGCCCTTTTCAAGCTGGCGGTGCTGACCGCGAGTTGGACTGTCCTGCGCAACGATGAAGCTCCTGGTAGACGGATTCTCGACCAAGATCACCCGTGTCCGCCAGGAGCTTCGCGTGCTTGTCCACCCGTCCTCGATTGATCTGTCCAGCCGCACCTTGCGGTTCCTGACCGGACAACTGACAGCCCGGCGGCAGGAGATCGGAACGCGGTGGCGGCGCCTTCCTGCCGGACGTCAGGCTCTGCTCGCACTGGCCCACCTGCGGTGCGGTGACACTTACGCCCAGCTCGCCGCCGGGTTCGGCATCGGGATCGCGACCGTGTACCGCTACATACGTGAAGCCGTCGAGGCCCTGGCCGCCCTCGCCCCGTCCCTGGACGAGGCGATAACGACGATCCGGGCGAAGGCGTTCGTCCCTCTCGACGGCACCTTGCTGCCGACCGACCGGATCGCCGCCGACACCCCGTACTACTCCGGGAAACATAAAGGCCATGGCATGAACGTCCAAGTCCTCACCGATCCCTTCGGACGACTGCCCTGGGCCTCGCCGGCTCTGCCCGGCTCGACTCACGACCTGACCGCCGCGCGGCAGCACGGCATCATCGAAGCCCTCGCCGATGCGGGGCTCAAATGCTGGGCGGACAAGGCGTATCAAGGCGCCGGCGGATCCGTCCGGGTTCCGTTTCGGGGCCGCCGTCTCAAGCGATGGAAGCGCCGCCACAACACCACCCACGCCAAGATCCGCTGCCTCGGCGAGCGAGCCATGGCCATCATCAAGGGCTGGCGCCTCCTGCGGAAGCTGCGCTGCAGCACCAATCGAATCACCAACCTGGTGAAGGCCGTCCTCGTCCTTCACCAGGCATCAGCGTGAGGTTGGAAAAGGCTCCGTGTACGTGGTGGAGCGCTCGATGAGGCAAAGCGACACAGCAGCCCCCTCTGCGGATGGGGGCTGCTGTGGGGTCGCCCTTCAGTCAGCTATTTGTGTCAGCACCTTGCCGTGCCGGCTGGAGACTGCAGTTTCATGGAAGCAGCCAGGCTGGCTACGTACCAATATCGGATGTATCACCGGTTTCGGCGGTCGCGAAGAATTCTGGGTGTAAAGAACGCGACGATGAGCGCAATAACGCCGCAGGCGATCCCGAGCGCAGCCCACTTACCCACTCCCACTATCCCCAGTACTGCCCCCGCGATCAGGCATAGCAGGACAACGAGCAAGAGCAGTGCGTTCTGCCGGTTCATGATCACCTTTCGGGAGTTAATCGAGCCACGACTGGACGGCTTCTGTAGTGGCGATCGGCGACGAGTTGTCGGACCGTTTCTACGAGCGGGCCGACGTGGTGCGGACGCTGGTGGTGACACTGCTGGCCGGACAGCACTCGTTGGTGCTGGGCCCGCCCGGAACGGCGAAGTCGGAGATGGCCCGGGAGCTCACCGGCAGGATCGACGGGGCGTCCTACTGGGAGATCCTCCTATCGAAGTTCACCGCGCCGACGAGGATGTTCGGTCCCATCGACGTCGCCGCGCTGGCCCGGGGCGAGTACCGCCAGGTCTACGAGGGCCGTGCCACGACCGCGCATGTCGCGTTCATCGACGAGATCTTCAAGTGCTCCACGGCGGCGCTGAACGAGACGCTGGGTTACCTCAACGAGCGCATCTACCACCCCGAGAGCGGCGGCGAGCCGATCCGTTGCCCCCTAATCGGGGCCATCACGGCGAGCAACGAACTGCCCACCGGAGAGGACACGGCCGCGATCTACGACCGGCTGCTGGTGCGGATCGAGGTCGGGTACCTGGCGGACCCCTCGAACCTCGCGGCGCTGGTCCGCTCCGCCGTCAGCCGCCCGGCGGCACCCACCCGGACCACCATCGAACTGGCCGCGCTGCAGCACGCCGTGACCGAAGCCGTCCCCGCCGTGGGCGTACCCGACCTGATCGTGGACGCGGTGTGCACGCTGCGGGCCGCCCTGCGCCGCAAGGAACTCGTCGCCTCCGACCGCCGCTGGCGGCAGGCGGTGGGCCTGCTCCAGGCATCCGCGTACCTCGACGGCCGGCCGGCGGTCGCCGAGACCGACCTGTCGGTGCTGACACACGTGTTGTGGGACTCCCCGGCCGAGCGCCCGACCGTCGAGCGCGAGGTGTTGCAACTGGTCAACCCCGACGCCAAGGAGGCACTCGACCTGGCCGACGCCATCGAGGAGCTGGAGGCCCAGCTCGACGCCATGGCAGGACAGTCCCGCGAGGCGTTGAGCGAGTGGGTCATCAAGAAGGCCCACAACAAGCTCGCCATGGCGGGGAAGCGACTGGAGAAGCTGCGCGAGGAGGCGGAGGTCGCCGGCCGCTCCACCGCCGCCGCCATCGACCGGGTCTTCGGCCTGGCTATCGGCGTTCCGCAGGCCGTTGAGGCCGGCTGGGTCCTGGAGGCACTGTGCGACAACCTCCGCTCCATCGAGGACCTCACCGACGTCCACGCCGCCGCCGACCTCTTCCGTGTGATCTGACCAGGGGCCGGTGCGTGATCAGGCGTGATCAGGCGTGATCAGGGAGGAAGGATTCCCTCAAGCCCTGCGGGAACGGTTCAGGCGGTCATCCGTCGCTGAGGGCGATGGCGGCGGCGGGACAGACGGCGGCCGCGTCCCGGACGGCCGCATGCTGCGCGTCGACCGGCTCCGCGTCGAGCAGGACGACGACACCGTCCTCGTCGCGCTGGTCGAAGACTTCCGGCGCGGCCAGTACGCAACTGCCGGCGCCGCAGCACTTGTCCTCGTCCACGGCGACCTTCATGGTCGCTCCCCTCTTCTCGGCCGGTTTGCCCGCCGTGCCCTCGGTTGGTACGCCGGTCTCGTCGGAGCGTGTCACCAGCGCACGGGTACCTCGCGCAGCCCGCCGACGGTCAGCCCCTCGACCTGCTGCAACTCCGCGACCGGCACGGCCAGTTCGAGGCTCGGCAGCTTGCGCAGCAGGACTTCCAGGGTGACCTGGAGTTCGGTGCGGGCCAGAGACTGGCCCAGGCAGGAGTGGGCCCCGGCGCCGAAGGCGAGGTGGGGGTTGGGGGCGCGGGTGAGGTCCATCTCGTCCGGGTCGGGGAAGACCTGTTCGTCGCGGTTGGCGGCGGACAGGCCGCAGAAGACGGTGGTGCCGCCCGGCAGCACCGTCCCGTCGAGGTCGAAGTCCTCGGTCAGGTAGCGCCGGAGGCCGTAACCGCCCAGGTTGGCGTCGGAGCGCAGCACTTCCTCGACCGCGGTGCGCACCAGGGTGGGGTCCGCCAGCAGACGTTCCCAGCGGGTGCGGTCGGCCAGGAGCATGGCGGTCATCTTGCCGATCATGTTCGCGGTGGTCTCGTGTCCCGCGACCAGGAGGCCTATGGCGGTTGCGACGAGTTCGAGGTCGGTGAGTCCCTCGCCTTCCGTGCGGCTCTCGTCGATCAGCATGCTGATGATGTCCTCGGCGGGCCGGGCGCGCTTGACCGCGACGAGGTGGGACATGTAGGTCACGAACTCGGTGTAGGCCGCCTTGGTCTCCTCCCTGCTGTAGCGGTTGACGTTCAGGAACGCGTCGGACCAGTAGGAGAAGCGGTCCCGGTCGTCGGCGGGTGCACCGAGGAGGCCGCAGATCACGTAGACCGGCAGCGGGAAGCCGAGGGCGGCCCTGAGGTCGGCGGGCCGTCCGCTCTTGACCATGGCGTCGACGAGGGCTTCGGCCATGTTCGTCATGCCGGGACGCAGCGCCGTCATGCGCTTGGCGGTGAAGTACTTGCCCAGGAGCCGTCGCCACCTGAGGTGGCCCTCTCCCGTGAGCTGGATGGGCAGTGACATGTCGCTGTTGGTGGAGACGCCGCCGGCTCCCTCCGGGGCGATCCTGGCGCTGTCGTCCTCCGCGGTCGGGCGGGAGAAGCGGGGTTCCAACAGGAGGGCTTTGACGTGGTCGTAGCGGGTCAGGAGGGTGCCCGTGTCTCCGCTGGGGAGTTCGACGGTGGCCACCGGGCACTGCTCGCGCAACCGTTTCCAGTCGGCCGGAGGGTCCAGGGGGCCGTCGGTGGGTATCGGCAGACGGAGGCGGGGGGTGTGCTGACTCATCTGACATCTCCAAGGGGGAGAGCACGATAGGTGGCACAGCAGTGGCTGCCCGGCAGAGGAGCGATTATTTAAACCGAAAGGTTTATTTAACGTAGTGGCGCAGGGATCCTTCTTCAAGGGCCCACCGGAGGTGTGGCCGAATGAGGCCCTGTGCGTCGTGAGGCCCTGTGCGTCGTGGAGGAGGCAGGCCTGAACCGCCCGTCTCGTTGCGTACGCTTTCGTTGTTCGGCCCCACCGGCCCGGTCGAGGATCCGCGGCGGCCCGGGGGCGGGCCGTCGTGGGGTGGAGTGATGTCCCGAGGTGGTGATGATGGCGGGCAGGATGAGGCGGGACGAGCAGGTCAGTGCGACGCGTGAGGCGCTCCTGGACGCGGCGGAGCGACTGTTCGCGGAGCACGGGGTGCACGCGGTCGCCAACCGCCGGATCAGCCTGGCCGCGGGGCAGGGTAACAACGCCGCCGTCAGCTATCACTTCGGCGCCAAGACCGATCTGGTGCGCGCCATCGCCCGCCGTCATGCTGAAGGGGTGGAGGTCGGCCGTCTGCGTATGGTGGCCGAACTCGGTGACTCCGCCGACCTGCGGGACTGGGTGGCTTGTGCGGTCCGCCCCGTCACTGAGTATGTGCAGGCTCTGGGCAGCCCGAGCTGGCACGGCCGGTTCATCGCCCAGGTGACGGCGGACCCGGCTCTGCGTGCGGTCACGTCCGACGAGTTCGTGGCCGCCTCACCGTCGATGCGGAAGCTGCAGGAGGGCATGAATCGCTGCCTGCCCGACCTGCCGGCCGAGGTGCGCGCCGAACGTACCGCCATGACGCGTCACCTCATCACCCAGATGACTGCCGAGCGGGAGCGTGCTCTCGCGGACGGCAAGCCGACCCCCCGTGCCAGTTGGCGCGAGACCGCGAACGGTCTGATCGACGTCATTGTCGCTCTGTGGCAGGCGCCGGTCACGCGGGAAAGCTGACGGCCGGCCTGTTCGGCGGCCCTGTTCCGGCGGTCCACCGAGCGGATGATGTGGATCTGCCCGTCGAGCGCCTCAACTTGTGAACCGCGTCTTCCTGCTGTCACCGATATGGCTGTCACCGATGTGCGACGGCTCCTGCCGGGCGAGGTTGCCGCGCAGTTCAGAGGGGGTTCACCGCCACGAACGAACTGTCCTGCCCGAAGAGCTCGGTGCCGTCCGACGGGGCCACGCGCAGCTGGTAGCTGTAGTGGCGCAGGTAGTAGCCGGGGTAGTTGTACGACTCCAGGCGTACGGAGCCACTGGCGCTGCCCGTCCGGGCGACGAAGGTGGCGTCCCTGGCGAACGTGGACGAGCCGTCGTTCGCGTCGAAGCGGCCCCGGAAGTCCCAGTGCCGCAGGTAGTTGCCGGCCGCGTTGCGGAAGGAGTAGCCGTTCCCGTCGGCGAGACCCGCCACGACGGTGAACGTGGACGCCTGCTTCTCCGCGGCCGTGCTGGAGGAGGTCACCACGGGAAGGTTCAGCAGGGCGGACTGGTCCTGCCAGTTGCGGGTGGTGAAGTTGCCCGACCGGAGCGAGCGCGTGACCCCCTTCGGCAGGCTCACCCCACCGGAAACCGTCTCCTTGACCACGGTGAAGTGACGCGCGGTACCGGAGATGCCCGGCAGTGCCTTGGGTGCGCTCCAGGTGGCGAAGGTGTCGTAGCTGTCGCTGTAGTAGTAGCTGCCGTCGCCGTAGCCGTCGAAGAAGATCCGCCACGCGCCGTTGTCGAGCTGTGTCAGCGCGGGGCCCTCACGTGTGCCGCCCCAGCCCGCCCAGTTCCCGGTCCGGCTGATGGTGTACGGCCCGGTGAGCGCGGTGGCCGTGGCGTACTCGATGTACTTGGATGTCTCGTTCTTCGTGAAGGCGTGGTAGGTCGAGCCGAGCTTCACCACGAACGTGTCGATGTGGTTGGCGCCGATACCGGAGAGCGCTACGGGCGAACTCCAGTCCATGAGCGCCGAGTTGGTCGCCCTCAGTCGATACGGGGTGAAGATCCACTCGTCGTTGGTGGTTGAGCAGGACACCAGGACGTTCACGCTGCCGTCGCTGTCGACGAACCACTCCGGCGCCCAGGCGCGCGACAGATTCGAGAGGGGCACCGTGTAGTCGTACAGGAACGTCCAGCTGGACCGGTCCGAGCTGCGGGCGAAGCCGATGGTGGTGCTGGTGTCCTGCCAGGTGTGCGTGGTGTAGGTGATGTAGTAGTAGCCGTCGGTGTGCTTGAAGATGCTGGCGTCACGGATGCGGTTGGCGGGCGGGGTGTACGCGGACGCCTTGAGGAGCCGGAAGTCCGTGGCGTCGTCCGACTGGTAGACGTTCACGGTGCCGTCGTTGCTGTTGAGGAACGGCACGATGGTGTAGCGGGTGGCCGATCCGCTGGGCGGCGCGGCCGCCGCTGCCGCGCCCAGCAGGCCCGGCAGTCCGCCCACGGTGAGAGCGGAGGCGGGCACGGCGGCGAGCGCCCGCAACAGGCTCCGGCGCGAGGGCGTGAAGGGTGAGGCGGACCGGAACGCGCCGGTCTCGTCCGGTGTGACGGCGGATCCGGCGGGTCTGTCTGGCGTGATCATGTGCGGCTCTCCTTGTCGGCGCGTGCCTGCGTCGCTGCGTCGCTGTGTGCCTGTGTGCCTGTGCTTCTGCCGTTCGTGACGTGCTGGACGTGATCGTGCTGGACGTGGTCGTGCTGGACGTTCGGGTGGTGACGGCAGGTAGTGCGGGCCTCGTGGGGTGGGCCCCGGGGTCGTCCGTCCCGGGGCCCGCCCCACGAGGTGGTTCAGAATCTGGCTCCGATCGCCGTACCGTCCCGGGGGACCAGGAAGTCCCGGGCCGGCGGCAGGGAACCGTCGGACGAACGCGGTCCGGTGACGGCGCCCGCGTCCGTGCTCACGACCGACGACTCGCCCCATGTGCCGTGCGCTCACCGAAAGCTTGACGATATGTCGAACATGGTTCGGCAAGCCGGTCAACCGGTCAGAACGTAGAGCGCGGCCAAGGTCACGTCAATAACTTCGACACGCCGAGCCACTTGGGCCCCGCTTGCTGCCCCTCCTGGTTTGGTGGGGCGGTGTCCGGCTACCCGGACCGTGTGTCAGTCACAGAGCTACAGAAACTCGTCCGATTCCTCGAGGACCGGTTCGCCTGCGCGCAGGCCTGCACGGAGTGCGCGCGAGTCTGTGCCCTGCGTGCGAGCCTGGCCGACCTCGACGGCCCCGAGGACCAGCAACTGATCCGGCGCAAGGGCATCTTGTGCGCAGAGGTCTGCGACGCGACCTGCCGTCTCCTGGCGGAACAGGTCACGCAGTCCGAGGACGCGATGCGCGTACAGGTCGAATGGTGCCGCACCGTCTGCCTGGAGACCGCCCACGTCTTCGACCGGAGCCCAGGCTCCGAGGAAGGCGCCCAGGCCTGCCGGGACTGCGCCAAGGCCTGCTCGGAATTCCTCGACCTGCTGAGCTGATCCATCCGTCGGCCCGCGCGGCTTCGTCGCCGGCATTCCCAATTTCTGGAACACGTTCTACGGTGTGCGCCGTCAGGTCCGGTCGGCCGGAGCAGTGAGCCAGGGAGGCGCCGTGCACCTCGAATACACGCCGGAGCAGCAGGGGTTGCGCACCGAGCTGCGCGCCTACTTCGCCGAGCTCGTCCCGGACCACGCGCACGTCCCCCCTCATGGTCCCGAAGGTGCTGTCCCCGCGGACGACCCGGCGGCGCGGAAGCGCTTCTACCGGGACACCATCCGCCGGCTCGGCTCCGACGGCTGGCTCGGCGTGGGCTGGCCGAAGGAGTACGGCGGGCGCGGTCTGACGCCGATGGAGCAGTTCATCTTCTTCGACGAGGCCGCCCAGGCCGGCGTACCGCTGCCGCTGATGGCGCTCAACACGGTCGGTCCGACGGTCATGCGGTTCGGCACGGACGAGCAGAAGGCGTACTTCCTGCCGAAGATCCTCTCCGGGGAGATCGACTTCGCGATCGGCTACAGCGAGCCCGACGCGGGCACGGACCTGGCCGCCCTGAAGACGAAGGCGGTCAGGGAAGGAGACGAGGAGACCGGCCACTACACGGTCAACGGCCAGAAGATCTGGACGACGAACGGCGACACCGCCGACTGGGTCTGGCTCGCCGTCCGTACCGACCCCGAGGCCCCGCCGCACAAGGGCATCAGCATGCTCCTCGTGCCGACCTCCGACCCCGGCTACTCCTGCACCCTCATCAACACACTCGCCTCGCACGACACCACCGCCAGCTACTACGAGAACATCCGCGTCCCCGCCTCCCGCCGCGTCGGCGAGGAGAACAAGGGCTGGCGGCTGATCACCAACCAGCTCAACCACGAGCGCGTCACGCTCGCAGCCCACGGCACCATGGCCGTCCGTGCCCTGCACGACGTCCAGCGCTGGGCCATGGAGACCAAGCTCGCCGACGGCCGCCGTGTCGTCGACCTGCCCTGGGTGCGGCGGAGCCTGGCCCGGACCCACACCAGGCTCGACGCGATGAAACTCCTCAACTGGCAGATGGTGAACGCCGTCCAGGACGGCACCCTCACCCCGCAGGACGCCTCCGCGGTCAAGGTGTACGGCTCCGAGGCCCGCCGTGACGCGTACGCCTGGCTCATGGAGGTCGTCGCCGTCGCGGGCGTCCTCAAGGAGGGCTCGGCGGGCGCGGTGCTCCACGGCGACCTGGAACGCGGCTACCGCTCGGCCGTCATCTTCACCTTCGGCGGCGGCAACAACGAGATCCAACGGGAGATCATCTCGTGGATCGGTCTGGGGATGCCACGGGTTCGGCGTTAGCGGCTTGTGTGACGAGGATTTTTACTTGGCACAAAAGAGGGTTAGTTGGCATCAAGATCCGCGCCGGGGGCACAGGCGATGATGCGTCACCTCGAAGGCCGAGGGTGCGGGCAGCGGTACTGCACGCGATGCTCTCCGATCTTCGACCCATTCTGACCGGCTGCGTGGGCGAGTGAGGCCTGCGTGCGAACTCGCCGGCCACGGACATCTCCAGGCATATGCAGCTCCTGTACGAGGCCGCCGAGCAGGCTCCCCGCTGAAACGCAGAGCCCATAGTCCGCCGTGGCGGATTGCGTGGGGCTGTCGGCGGTTCACCGGCCGTCCGTCACTACCCGGCTGCCGGCGGATGTGCTCACTGCGATGGGGAGTGCGCGAGGATGCCGCGGATGAGGATGTCGATTCCCCAGTGGAATCGCTCTTCGCCGGTGCCGGAGAGGATGTCGTCGCGGGCGGCGTGGACGCGGGGGTATTGGCTGGCTGACGTCCGGGCGAGGGCCTGCTCGATCGGGCCGCCGGGCTTGGCCGCTCCTGTGTCCTGGGCGTGTTCCGCCACGGTGGCGGTCACCAACATGGTCAGCAGGTCGATGGCCCAGGCTGCGTTCGCCTGGTCGACGCCGGCCTCGGCGAGGAGTTCGAGAAGGGCTTCGCTGATGCGCAAGGCGTTGGGGCCGACCGCGGTGGTCTGGAACGCCATCCGGGCCAGGGCGGGGCTGCGGGCCAGCACCGTCGCGTAGGAGAGCAGAAGTCCTTCGAGTCGGTCGCGCCAGGAGCCGCTACCGCCGGTCTCGACCGCCTGCAGGGCACGGTCGAGGACGAGAGCCTGCAGCTCGCTCATGCCGTCGACGTAGGCGTACAGCGAAGCCGGCCCCGTGTCGAGCGCCTTCGCGATCTTGCGGAGGCTCAGGGGCGCGCTGTCCTCTGTGCTGATCTGGCGCAGCGCCTCATCGACGATCGAGTCCCGGCTCAGCGGCGGTTTCGCCGGTCGGTTGCGGCGGCTCTCCACATGGGATTCGCGGAAGGGATCTCTCTCAGGCACGCGGAGACGGTATTCGTCACGAACGCCACCGTCAACCGCTTGACGAACACTGTTCGCGACGAATAGCGTTCCAGTAGTGGTTGCCGCTGGACACACGACTGACAGTGCCCGTGAGCGCGCTCCCGCGACGGGGCTCTGCGGCACCTCGTCGGACACCTTCTCCTTCGCCGCAGCCAGAAAGGGAATGAGCCCATGTCGGGACGTAGCGTTGCCGTCGTCGGTGCAGGCTTGAGCGGCTTGGTCTGTGCGCGGATTCTCCAGCGCCACGGCATTGCCGTCACTGTTAACGAGGCGGATGCGGCGCCGGACGAGCGGCCTCAGGGCGGCTTGCTGGACATCCACGACGACACCGGCCAGATCGCGCTGAAGGAGGCCGGGCTGTATGAGCAGTTCCTCGCACGCACGCACACCGGCGGTGAGGACATACGTCTGCTCGACAAGAGCGGGCGGGTGCATGTCGACCGGCGCGAGCCGCCGGGCGGCCGGGGCCGTCCCGAGATCGGCCGGGTCGATCTGCGGCAGCTGCTGATCGACTCGCTGGAGCCCGGCACGATCGTGTGGGGGCGCAAGGTGACCGGTGCGCGGCCGGCACCCGGTGGGCACACCCTCGAGTTCGCCGACGGTGCGGCGGCGAGCGCCGATCTCGTGGTCGGCGCCGACGGCGCATGGTCGCGGATCCGACCGCTGCTGACGCCCGCCAGACCCTCCTACACCGGGATCACTGTGGTGGAGTTCCGGCTGTCCGACGCGGCGGCCAGGCACCCCAAGGCGCTGGCACTGACCGGGCGGGGCAACTTCTTCGCACTGTCGGACAACAAGTACATCGGCGGGCACGGCGGGGACACCATCACGCTCGGGTGTGGCCTGCGCGTGGCCGAGGACTGGGCCGCCACCAGCGGTATCGACTGGGATGATCCGGCATCCGCCCGTACGGGGCTGCTGCGGGAGTATCCCGACTGGGCCGGCGAGCTGACCGATCTGATCCGTGGGTGCGACGACGCGTTCTGGCTCCGGCCGATCTATGCCCTGCCGACAGGTCTGACCTGGGAGCGGGTGCCCGGTGTGACGCTCGTTGGGGATGCCGCGCACCTGATGTCGCCGTTCGCGGGCGAGGGCGCCAATGTGGCGCTCATCGACGGCGCCGACCTCGCACGCGAGATCGTCTCCGGCGCCGACGTGGAAGTGGCCCTGTCCCGCTACGAGGAGACGATGTTCTCGCGCGGAGCGAAGGCTGCCGCGGGGTCGCAGCGGGGCCTGGACCTGATGTTCGTCAAGGGCCGGCCGGGGAAGCTGATTCTGTTCTTCAAGGCCATGGGGGTCGCGGCGAAGGTCGCCAGGCCGTTCGAACGCATCCCCGCTTCCGGGAAGGGGAAGTGACCATGACACCCTCACGGCCGACCGGACGGATGGATGCCCAACTGGCCCTCGGAGCCGTTGAGTTGACCGTCGCAGACCTTGAGCGCAGCCTAGACTACTACACGCGCTCCATCGGCCTTCAGGTCCTCGACCAGACTGCGGACAGTGCATCGGTGGGTGTGCCGGGGCGCGTGCTCGCACAGCTGCGGGAGCGCCCGGGGGCCTTTCCCGCGCCTGCTTCGGGGCCGGGGCTGAGTCACTTCGCGCCGCAGGTCCCCACGCCCGGAGACCTGTGGCGGTTCGTGAAGCACTACACGGCCAACCACACCGATGCCAAACTGGCCGACCACAGCGTGGCCCGCTCCTGCTACGTCAATGACCCCGACGGCCATTGCGTGGAGATCACCTGTGCCCGCCCGCGCCGGGAATGGCGCTGGCAGGGCGAAAGCCCGGCCGTCGTCGCGGAACGGCTGACGATGGAGGACTTCACCGGCGAACCCGGCGCCGACGCCCCGTTCGAGGGGCTGCCGGCGGGCACCGAGATGGGGCATGTGCAGCTCAAGGTGACGGACGCGGAGCTGCAGGACAGCGAACCCTTCTACACCGGCCTGCTCGGACTCGATGTCCAGGGCCGGCTGGGGCAGATGTTCCTCGCCGTCGGCGTCACCCAGCATCGCGCCCTGCTCGTGATGACCAACCGCTTCAGCACCGGCCGCACCGAACCCGTACCCGAGAACAGCGCGCACCTGATCGGGGTCGACCTGCTGCTGCCGACGGCACAGCAGGTGCACGCACTAGCCCAACGGCTCACCGCGGCCTCCTATCCCCATGCTCTGGCCGGAGCCACGCTGAAGGTGCACGACCCCTCAGGAAACCTGCTGCGCTTCACCGCCAGTGCGGCCTGACCAGCACCTGGCACGTCCCCCGTTTTGACCTGCAGTGCGATGTCCGCTCACCGCCTCGTTGGCGCCATTCCCCACGGCTCAAGACCGTCGGCCCAGCCGGCCGTGCTGCCTCTTTGACCGAGGAACCCTTTGGCCTGCCCGGCTCACCGGGCGGGCCCGCTTCCCGCCATGAGCGGCCGACCATGTGGAGACACCGATGAAGGCTCTGTCGAGGTTCGCGACCAGGCACCGATGGTGGGTGATCATCGGCTGGATCGCGGCGATCGTCCTGATCCAGATGTTGTCCTCATCGGCCGGCGGCGCCCGGTACAAGGACGACCTCAAGATGCCGGGCACCGACTCCCAGGCGGCAGCCGACCTGCTGGCCAAGGCGCACCTGGCCCAGCAGAGCAACCCGACCGGCACCCTGGTCCTGCATGCCAGGACCGGCACTCTGGCGAGCGAGCCCGACGGCTTCATCCAGCGGGCCGACAAGGCAGTCTGCGGGGTGAAGGACGCCCACATCGCCACCATCACCACCCCATGGGGACAGGTCGCCTGCACCCCGTCCGACGGCAGGAGCGATACCGCACCCCGGCCCGACCTGCTCAGCCCGGACAAGAAGACGGCCATCGTCGAGGTCGCCTACAACGAGGCGAAACCGGCCGACACCACTCCCAAGGTGGTCTACGACCACCTCAAAACCCTGCGCTCGCACACCCTGCAGATCGAGTTCACCGGTGACTCCTTCGACAGCGTCGACGCACCCACCCCTGTGCTCTCCCCCCAGGTCCTGGGCTTCCTCGCGGCCTTCGTCATCCTCGCCATCGTCTTCCGCACCTTCGGCGCGACTCTCCTGCCGATGATCAGCGCGGCCGCGGCCCTGGGCAGCGGCGTGGGACTGATCGCCCTGCTCACCCACGTCATGCCGGTCACCGACTTTACCTCGGCCCTGGCCGACCTGATGGTGATCGGCGTGGGCATCGACTACGCCCTGTTCATCGTCACCCGTCACCGACGCAACCTGCTCAAGGGCATGAGCGTCGAGGAATCGATCACCGCCGCGCTGAGCACCGCAGGCCGGGCCGTGCTGTTCGCGGGCATCACCGTCTGCATCGCCATCCTCGGCCTGTGCGCCCTCGGCGCCGGCTTCCTGTACGGCGTGGCGGTCGGCACCGCGATCGCCGTCAGCCTCACCATGCTGGCCTCACTGACCCTGCTGCCGGCCATGCTGTCGCTGCTCGGCCGACGGGCCCTGCCCCGCTCCCAGCGCGAAGAGCTGCCTTCCGACAAGCGAGTCAAGCTCCTGCTGTGCGTGATCCCGCCGCTGTGCGTCCTGTTCTGGGCGCTCTATCTCCTGCAATGGGCGCTGCGGCCGATCACGGCACGGCTGGCCGCACGCCGCACCGCCTCGACCCGCCCGCCGCTGTGGACCCGTTGGGCCACCCTCGTCCAGAGCCGATCTGTGATCGCCGGTGTCCTCGCCGCCTTCATCCTGGCCGTCCTGGCTCTTCCGTTCTTCTCCATGCGCATAGGCCACCCCGACCAGAGCAACACCCCGGCCTCCTCCACGAGCCGCAAGGGCTACGAACTGATCCAAGAGGCATACGGGCAGGGCTACAACTCCAACCTGCAGTTGGTCGTCGCAGGACCACGCGCCACCGACAAGACGTACCTGAACACTGTCACCGACACCCTGACGGCCGTTCCCAACGTCAACAAGAGCAGCATCACCGCGCTCCCCATCAGCAAGGACATCGCGCTGGTCGCGTTCAAGTCGATCAGCAGCCCACAGGACGCGAAGACCGTCGACCTGGTCAACTACCTGCGTGAGGCGGCCCTCAAGCCACTGCACCCGGACGGCAACACCAAGATCTACGTCTACGGCGAGACCGCGATGTTCGCCGACTTCTCCGCCTCCCTCTCCAGCAAGATGATCTACTTCATCCTCGCCGTGGTCGGCCTGTCGTTCCTGCTCCTCATGGTCGCCTTCCGCAGCGTCGTCGTCGCCCTCACCGCAGCCGCCATGAACCTACTGGCCGCCGGCGCCTCATTCGGCGCCATCGTCGCCATCTTCCAGTGGGGATGGCTCAGCGAACCCCTCGGGCTGGGAGCCGGCGGCCCCATCGAAGCCTTCCTGCCCGTGCTGTTCTTCGCCATCCTCTTCGGACTCTCCATGGACTACCAGGTATTCCTCGTCAGCCGCATCCACGAGGAATGGGTCCACAGCCGCAACAACCACCGCGCCGTCACCGTCGGCCTGTCCGAGACCGGCGGCATCATCACCGCAGCCGGCCTCATCATGATCCTCGTCTTCAGCGGATTCCTGCTCGGCAACGGACTGACGACCAAGCTCCTCGGCCTCGGCCTCGCCCTCGCCGTCTTCCTCGACGCCTTCATCGTCCGGCCCATGCTCGTCCCCGCCCTCATGCAATGGCTCGGCAACGCCAACTGGTGGTACCCGGCCTGGCTGGACAAGATCACACCGCAGGTCACAATCGAGGCGCACGAAGAACCCGAAAGCCCTATCCCCGCCAACGCCCTGGGCCTTCACCCCGACCCCGACAAGGTCAGTGAACACTGACCCTCCCCACCCGTCACCCAAGTCCGGTGCCCACCGCAGGTGTGTGGTGGGCACCGTCTGAAGGAGACGCTGCCGTGCCTGCTTGTTCAGGAGAAGACCGCTAGCCTTGCCGACGTCCCCGAGACCGTCAGTGCGCTGCGGGTCTGTGACGTGGTGCTCTGGATGCATCACCGTACGGATCATCAGCAGGGGAGTTGTACCGGGACCTGAAGTGCGTCGGCCGCGCACGAGGGAGTCTTACGCCCAGAGGGCAGATGGCCCCTGGTCCCGCCGAAACACCCCGTGACCTGCGGTGTACCAAAGTGCCAACCATCTCTTTGATTCCGTACTTCCAGGAGTTGAACCTAGTTGGCATCAGCGCAGGTCACGAGAGCCGCCTGATGCCAACAAGCGATCCTGGTCACAGCTTGTGACGAGGATTTTCAGGTGGCACCACAAGAGGGACAGCCGGCATCAAGGTCACCGCCATTTCTCAGAGGTGACGGCGCATCACTTTGATGCACCTGGGAGCGTGGGTCGGTAACGAGCAAGGAGCCTGCTGATCGTGATCGACGGGATCGGTCGCGGTCGCCCCGCCGGCGCCTGTGAGGCTGTGGTCGAGGCTCTGCCCGTCGGATGCGCGGCCTGGTGGGGCCGTGACTGCCCGGCTGGTCAACCGGCGGTTCCGGCGAGTCCGGCGGTTCCGGCGTGTCGGAAGACGCCCTCGCCCTGCTGGACGCCGGGCAGCACGTCTGACGCACCACATCCCTGGCTCCGGGGTTTGGCTCTCCGGGGCACGGCCCGACGCCAGCAGGTTCTTTCCGGCTGGGACTCGGCTGGTGCCACCGGATAGCACGTTCTGCGCCGCGGAAGCTGCTGGAAGACCCGCGTTCGGTTCTTCGCCGGAGCCGAGTTTCTTGGTCATCGACCTATGCCGAGACCGCGACTATGCCGAGAAGGCTGCCGGCAAGCGTGATCGCGGGCTGCGCGGCGGC
Organism: Streptomyces sp. NPDC048484; assembly: GCF_040651415.1. Lineage (NCBI taxonomy): Bacteria > Bacillati > Actinomycetota > Actinomycetes > Kitasatosporales > Streptomycetaceae > Streptomyces > Streptomyces sp. NPDC048484. The sequence continues at coordinate 28 of NZ_JBEZJY010000054.1, read as the reverse complement.
TGTTGTGCTCGGCATAGTCGACGGCGGG
>NZ_JBEZJY010000053.1:0-51761 GCF_040651415.1 Streptomyces sp. NPDC048484 | reverse complement strand
GGCGTGGAGAACGGCTTCGTCCGCAAGGCCGGCGCCTGGTACACGTACGAGGGCGACCAGCTCGGCCAGGGCAAGGAGAACGCGCGCAACTTCCTCAAGGACAACCCGAATCTCGCCAGCGAGATCGAGAGGAAGATCCTCGAGAAGCTCGGAATCGGGGTCCCGGCGAAAGCCGCAGTCGCCGAGAACACGGCCGCCGCCCCGGTCCCTGATGCCGCACGGACCTCGGCGGGAAACGCCGCCTGACAAGCAAGGGCGCGGCCCTGCCGGGGGCCACTGCGCTCGGCAAGGAATCGACACCCGCGTCGGATCCGGCTGGTCGAGAGCGGCCGGATGCGTCGGGAATGCCGCGCACCCGACACCGGCCCCCCGAATCCGGGGAATTAACGCCCCCAACCCTGCAGCTCACCGACGAGCAGCTGCGCGACCTCCAGGACGCCTTCGCCCGGCTCGACGCTCCCGGCCGCTCCCGGCTCGGCGGCGACGTGGGCCTGGCCGTCGCGCTCCAAGCCCACAGATATGCGTCCGACGGCAGCCGGCGCGAGGTGTGGGAGTCTCCTGCAAAGTTGTACCTGCCGGCGGGCATCGACCGCGTCGACCGCACCGAGAGTCTCGCCCACGTCGCCGGGAACACCCCGGGCCTCACCTGGCTGCGCCAGCGCTACAGCGACGTTCTGCGCGGGACCGGCGCTGGGATGAGCCCTCTCAGCTTCCTCCGGCTGCTGGGAGCCGATACAGCACCCCGGATCCAACTGCACCGCCACCGTGAGGAGCGGCTCAACCGCCGGAGGTGCCCGGTCAGGCGCCGGGCTCGCCGGAGAGGCGGATGGGACGGTGCGACATCAGCGGGCCATCGCCCTCATCCATGTGCTCGGCAGGGCCTGGGCCAAGCGAGATGCGGAACGCGAGTCGGTCACGGCCGCCAATGCCTACCGTTCGTGGAATTTCGTGGACACGGTTCCTGGGTTCTGGCTCTGGCGCCTGAAGGAGATCCCGTGGCTCGACACCGAGAGCGGGAACCCCACGGCGCCTCGGTCCTGCGCCGAGGACCGAGGCGACCGTGGTGGTGGACGGCGCGGAGGCGGACGGGCTCCTGCACCCGGAGATCCAGGCTGCCGTCGGCCGTCGCGCGAGGGTCCCGAACGGAGATCCGTCCGGGACCCTTCTGTTGGTCGACCGCGCGTCTGCTGGTGCGGGCGGTCGTCACGGGCCGGTCAGCAGGTGCAGCCCCATGGTGCTCGCGCCGGATCCGCCGAGACCGGCGAGGATCGCCCCGGCCGCGCTGCCGGCGCGCGTCCTGACATCAGAAGAAATGCTTGCGCCCACCGACCGCGCGACCGGTCGCACCCAGGATCCACAGGATGGCGCCCACCAGAATGAGGATGCTGCCGATCGTTGTCAGCAGCCCCATGCCGACAAGCAAGCCGATGATCAGCAGAATAAGGCCAAAAATGATCATTTCAAGTTCCTGTCGTCAGGTCCGGCTCAGACGCGTGTGCGTATGAGCTTCACAACGGCCTAATTTCCCCTCGACCAGTAGGTCCCGGCTCCGAATTGCACCAGGACCTCGGTGCGATAGCCCTTGTGCCCGGCGACACCGTATCCACGCACATCCTCGAAAATTTGGTAGGCGCTGCTTCTCGGATCTGCTGACGTGCGTGCAGTGTTGGGGTCAGGGTGGCTGCGCAGCACAGGTTGGCGCTCTCCCCTGTGCATGCTGGCGGCGGGTTCCCGACGGGGTGGGCGAGACGGTCGTGCAGGGCGAGGACCTCGGAACCTGGATCACCGGGCAGCGGGGTGGATCGGCGGGGCGGCCGCTGCTCATCCGGGGCAGCCGCAGGGCGGGGGAACAGTACGCCCAGTATCTGGACTTGTTCCCACTCAGGATGCCGGCTCAAGATCTCCGTGAGCACCCAGTAGGGGCCTGCCCCTCCATCATCGGGGCGTCCGCGCCGGCTGCTGGTAGTGGTCGGCGACCACCCGGGCCATGGCCCCGATCCGGTCCACCTTTACTTCCTTGGCGGCGAAGAACACGTGCCCCCGCACCTCTGGGTACTTCTTGGCGAGGGTGAGGTGCTTGGACAGCTCCGCCGGGTCCTGCCAGGCCGCGGGCTGCGCCGGGTCACCGGCCTTGTAGAGCGCCTCGCCCACGTACAGACCCGTGCCGCTGCCCTGCGCGACCGCGGCCCACCAGGGGACAAGCTTGGCGTAGTCGGCGGCGGCGAGGCCGATGTTCCAGTACAGCTGCGGGCACGAGTATCCTATGTGACAACGCTGCTAGCCTGGGATGTATGACGACCACCACGGCTCCGGACCTCAACCACTCTTGGACTAACGAAGAGCTCGCAGACCTCCGTCACCTGCAGGAGATCAACGGCCGACTTCCCGAAGATGCGCCCCGAGCGCTACTCTCCGTGCGTCTTTCCATTCTCACTGACGACACGACGTCTCCCGTGCGCCAAGAGCTCGACCTTTGGCGGAAGGCCAACGAGGACCGCGTACAGGTCGTTGGAGTGGCCCGAGACCTAAACGTCAGTGCCACCAAGGTTCCACCGTGGAAGCGGAAGGAGCTTGGGGAATGGCTGAACAACCGGGCCCCTGAATTCGACGTGCTCATGTTCTGGAAGCTGGACCGCTTCGTGCGTCGAATCCTTGATTTGCAGGTGGTCATCAACTGGTGCCAGGAGTACCACAAGAACCTCAAGAGCCTAAACGACCCCATCGACCTTTCCAGTACGATCGGAAAGACGATCGTTTCCTTGATCGCAGGCATGGCAGAGATTGAGGCTGCGAACACAGGCATTCGCGTGGCCTCCCTCTGGCAGCACACGAAGACACAAGCCGTCTGGCACGTCGGACGTCCACCCTATGGCTACAAGACAGCTAGGAAAGACGGTGAGAAGACTCGCCTCGTCATCGATCCTGTGGCGTACAAAGTTCTCCGTTGGGCATATGGTGCCGCTACCCGCTCGCGTCCCGCCTCCGCCTCAAGGATGGCCAAGATCCTCAATAGGGCGGGACTGTCCGGGGCTAACGGAGGAAAGTGGACCTCCACAACGCTACTACTCATGCTCCGAAACCCAGCAACCATGGGGCTTCGCGTCGAAGTCGAAGGGCGGACCGGGCGTAAGCGGTCGAACATCGTCCTGGACACCGAAGGCAAGCCCATCCAAGTGGGACAGCCCATCCTGACGCGTGAGGAGTTCGACCGACTGCAAGAGACCTTGGACGGCATGAGCCGGTCCAATGAGAACCCATGGACGGCCGGGGCCACCAGGTTCCTCGGGGTCATCTGCTGTCGAACCTGCGGAGGCAACTACACCGTCAGGACGTCAACCAGTCGCGGAGTCAGGTACAAGTATCTTCGCTGTCGGGCATGCGGGGGCAAGGGAATCAAGCCTGACGACCTGTACGAGGGGCTTGTAGATGCCGTGCTCGAAGAGCTGGGTGACCACCCCGTGGAGTACAGGGAGTACGCCCGCGGAGCCGAGATACGTGCGCAATTGCACCAAACCGAGGAATCAATCAAATACTACATGGAGGGTCTGGCCCCTCGGGGACGCTTCGCCCGAGGGGGCTTCGTTCAAGAGACCGCAGAAGAAACGCTCAATTCCCTCCTGCGCCAAATGGAAGAGATCGACCCTGAGAGCACAAAGGACCGGTGGGTTCTCACACATGGCGGGAAGACCTACCGAGAGCAGTGGGAGGCTGGCGGAGTCGAGGCGATGGCTACGGACCTGGTCCGCGCTGGCATCAAGTTCGAATTGGGCTACACAGAAGACGGCCAAGCCGAGGCTGATCTACTCATCCCGAAGGATGTAAGGGAGCGCCTAGTGATCCGGGAGGACGCGTTCAAGGCGACTTTCTCAGACCGCGAGAGGACCGGCCTCTAACTTGACAGTCCAGGCGGTGACACTAAGTTTGCTTCACGCGAATAAGGGTCCGCTCACCAGTTTCACTCACTCGGTACACACGGATTTTCATTCCACCCTCCCCTCGCTTGACGCGTTCTTCGTTGTGGCACGGCAGAGAGCTCATCGAGTAGGCGGCAATGAGGTGCTCCGGGCAATCCCGCCGGGGCCCCATGGGACCCCGTAGATCCGCCACCAGGCCCATTCGTGTGGCCTCAAATCGAGTGCTGGCACGAGACCCCACCTCGCATTCGCAGCCGACGGAGAAAGCAGGTGGGCCTGCAGTCTCGGAACGAAAAAGGGCAGGCGATATCACGGATCGGCACATGAGATTGCGTTCCTTACGGAGGGTGCATGCAGTACGACAGAGCGGAATCGACAGCGTCGGGATCCCACGCAGGTTGGGCGGGACATCGCTGTCTTCAGCGATCAGGCTCTGCGGATTTCGGGCCAGCAGCCGGGAGCCGCTCATTACCTCCTTGTTTCCTGCGGCACTACCGGCTGCGTCCGCAACCGCTCCGCCGCCAAGCGCAGCCGCTGCTAACAACCTCAATGGTCGTCACGATCGCCGGTTTGGCTAACCGGCGATCGTCGGCTATGTTGCGCGCCCGCGCAGGGAAGTTCACGGGCTGCTCCCAGCGGACGAAGCCCAGGAGGCCAGCCGGTACAAACGGAGACTGGAGGTCGCGCCGTCCGTCACGCACCAGGAGCCCATCGTCGGTGAACCGCTCGAGGCTGCGTGCCACAACGTGCTCGGGAGCACCGAGAGTCCGGGCGACGTGTCAGGTTGCGGCTCCGCGGCGTGTCACGATGTGCGCGAGCACCGCTCGGTCTCGGCGGTAGCCGCGTTGCAGCAAGTCCTCGCCGAATAGCCCGACCGCACAGACGCAGAGACACAGCGCCGCGGAGAAGGCGCCATACTCTTCTCGCCTCTGCGCGGTCCACGCGTTCAGGGCGCCAAACGCCAAGAGGATAGGAACGGTAAAACGGGCCGGTCGTACTGCACCGGACTACGTCGCCGTGACGCAGCGGAACCCTGTGTCATTGTCCTTCATAGTGGAGTTGGCCGCGTTCTCGAGCGCCGGCGCGGCACCCTCGAAAGGGCTGCTGAACGCGGATCCCTTCAACTGGTACCGGCCTGGCCCGTCGGTTCCCGGCGTAGAGCACCACTCCCATGCGTTTCCGCACAGGTCGAAGACCCCATAGGGACTTACTCCGGACTGGTAGCGGGTGACGGGTGTCGTGTTCCCGATGCCCGACTCTGCGGTATTGCACTTCGCGGCGGTGGGGTCGCTGCCCCAGGGGTAGGGGCGCCCCTTCGGGCCGCGGGCCGCCTTCTCCCACTGGCTGATGGTGGGCAGGTTCTTGCCCGCCCAGCGGGCGTATGCGTCAGCGTCGTGCCACGTCACCCAGACCACGGGATGGTCGTACAGGGCGCTGGGGCAGCGCCGGCCGGTCCAGTGCTGCGGGGGCCGGTGCCCTGTGGCGCGGACGAACTGCTCGTAGTCGAGGTTGGTCGTCGGGTAGACGTCGATCCGGTACGTATTCACCCAAATCGAGAGGTCGTCAGGGCCGGACAGGTAGATGCCTTCCTCGATCAGCACCATGACCTTGCCGTCGACTGGATGCCTTACGGTGCGCGGATCGCGGCGCAGCAGCTCCTCGGTTCGTTCGTCGTGCCCCACCGCGGCCTGCTCGGTGAGGAGCTGGGCGAACCGCCACTGGGCATCGGTGGACGATGTGGAGAGCAGGGTGTCCAGGGCGGCCTGGTTGTTGGGGTGGGGCTTGATCGACTCACCTCGCCCCTCCCAGTTCACGAGCTGTCTGACACTGATGCCGACCTTGACGGCGAAGTCCTTGCCGTTCATGCGCAGTGCTTCGCGCAGCAGAGCGACTTCCCGGCCGGTCCACCGTGTGACCCCCGTTGTCACGCTCGCCTCCTACGGCTACAGGGTCTCGCCGGGGATGGCCAGGTACGTCTCGCGGAGCGTGGTCAGCACGGGGTGCTCGATGGGCAGTTCCTTGTCGTCGATCGCCGACAGGGCCCGAACCCCGATGCTGGTGTTCGTCGCGAATACCGCCGCCATGTGCTTGGCCTGGTCGAGGGTGACGGGGGCGGTGCGGTGCTCGACGCCGTTGGCATGCTTCTGGAGGAGGGCCATCGTCACACCGGGCAGGACGGGTGCCTGCGGCCACACCACCGTCCCGTTGCCGTCGATGAAGGCGACGTTCCAGGTGCCGCCCTCGCTCACGCGACCGTCGTGGCCGACGAACAAGGCGTCGCCGAACCCTGCGCGCTGCGCTGCCCCACGGGCGTGCAGGGCACCGAAGAGACCGACGTGCTTCACCTCGGGCAGGTCGCGCTCGTACGGCACGCTCATGGTGCGCAGCGGCTCCGGGGGCAGGGCGCCGGCACCGCGCACGGACACCATGATGTGCGGCTTGTCAGCATCGGCCGGGTGTCCCATCTCGACCTTCGGGTCGTAGATCGTGACTCGGACGACGCACGGGCCGCTCTGCTCCTCCAGGCCCCGGCGGACGTGATCGCGAACGAGCGCCGTATCCAGGTCCGCGCCCCACACCGTCTTGCAGTCGCGTACGAGCCGTTCCATGTGCAGCGTCAGGCCCCGGATGCTGCCGTCGTCATCGACGCGCATGGACGTGAAGTGACCGATGTTGGTCAGGGCCAGGGGGAGCAAGTCGTCTGCGGATACGGGGTTTCCATCAAGAGTTGCCATGCCGCCCAGCATGTCAGGGCCGTCCGTTCCTCCGGCACCCCAACCGGTGTTACTGACGGGTCAACTTCATCGAAACTTCCTTCCCCTTTCAATGGCGCACGGTGTTCGCTTGTCACTGTGCGAACACGCCTGGTGATCGACGGAATGAGGCGTGCCACGCGACGCAATGACGCCGCATGCCGTACGCCCCCTCCACCCCCCACCGCCCAGCCGGGAGGCCCTCGATGAGCCCCGCCACAGCCGTCGCGCCGGCTGCTACGAAGGCGCCGCCGCAGACGTCGCGCGCCTTCGACTTCGCCTTCACGTCTGACCCAGCCCTTGTCGGCCAGGCACGCCGGACCACCCGCGCATTCCTGCGCCTGTGGAACGTGACCGGCGAACTGGCCGAGAACATCGTGCTCGCCGTCTCCGAGCTAGTCACCAACGCCGGCAAGCACGGGACCGGAGACGTGGGGCTCCGGGTCCAGTATCCCGACGGTGAATTGCGGATCGAGGTCACTGACGACAATCCGATCCCTGCCGAACTGCGCCCCGCTGACGACGAGGACGTGTCAGGCCGCGGCCTGTTCCTCATCGCCGTCCTCGCACGGAAGTGGGGCGTCAGCAAAGACGGCAGGACGACATGGTGCGTCTTCCTCGTCCCTGCGAGGAAGACGTGATGGCCCCCGTCACGCCTGCAGCCGCAGCAGGGCTGAGCCGGCGACGCTCCACCGACGATGTGAATCCATTACTGGCATCGCCATCCCCTGCCCTGGCCCCAACCGCGCCACCTGAGGGCCGCAACGGAACGCCTCAGCCTCAACGGCGTACCCCCGTTGGGCTACTTGGCCCCGATAGCGATCCGGACAGCGAGAGGTCCCAGGACGTCCCGACCGAGTCCTGTGCGGCGGTACCGGCGTCTCCACAATCCCTGAACGATGCCCATGTAGCTCGCCGCACCGTGTCTCTCCTGAACGAACCGCCCTTGTCGGCGAGCGGCGGCTCGAAATGCCTCGAGGGCTCCTCTTCATGACCACCAGGCATCCCGGGCAGCGGTCTTCCTCTACTCCCCCCGCCCCCGCATCTACGAGTGGGGCCCTCGCGATCTCGGCTCCGATCTCTTCGACGCCCTCGCTCAGTGGCACGCGGCCGGAGAACCAGAGGTTGAGCCAAATGGTCCGGGCAGACGCCCTCGCCTCAGTCCTGCTACGCCGCGCCCGCCTTCACGTGACCGTGCGCGTCGAGTCCGTGTGGCTGGTGATGGAAACTCAACATCCCGACCGCCACGCCTGCACCTTCGAACATATCGAGGAGCTGCCCCTGGGGCGCTGAACAACAGCCGGCTTCCGCCAGCCGGCATCCATCGCCGAACCACCATGCAGTTGGCGCCGACGCCGGAGGCGAAAGCGCACGAGGCCCCGTAAGGAACCCCTCTATGACCGATGTGACCGTGGCCCCCGACGAGGCCACCCGGCTCCGCAACAAGGTCGTCGACCAGCTCAAGGGGGACGGCACGATCGTGTCGCCCGCGGTCGAGGCCGCCATGCGCAAGGTGCCCCGGCACCTAGCCGTGCCCGAGGCGCCGCTCAGCGACGCCTACAGCACGTACAACGCCGTGATCACAAAGGAGGACGAGCACGGCAATCACACCAGCTCGGTGTCCGCTCCGCAGATCCAGGCGATGCAGCTGGATCAGGCTGGCATCCGCCCGGGCGACAACGTGCTGGAGATCGGCACCAACGGGCCGAACGCCGCGTACCTCGCGGAGCTGGTCGGGCCCACGGGTCAGGTCACCACCGTCGACATCGACCCCGCGCCCGCCGACCGAGCCAGGCGGTTCCTCAGCGAGACCGGCTACACCAACGTCAACGTAGTGGTCGCCGACGCGGAGGACGGTGTCGCCAAGTCTGCGCCCTACGACGCGATCGTGGTGACGCTCGGCGCCTGGGACATCCCGCCCGCCTGGATCGACCAGCTCAAGGACGACGGCCGGCTCGTCGTGCCGCTGCGCATCAACGGCCTGACCCGCACGTACGGGTTCATCCGGCAGGCTGACCACCTCGTCGCCGCCAGTGCCCACGTGTGCGGTTTCGTAGCGGCGCAAGGCGCTGGTAGCCACACCCAGCAGGTCATGCAGCTCCCCGGAGAGGAGGGCGTCACTCTGCGCTTCGACGAGGGCCTGCCGGCCGACCCCTCTCTGCTGGACGGCGTCCTGAACAGCGCCCGCGCCGAGACGTGGACCGGGGTGACCGTCGCCAGCCAGGAGCCCATCGGCACCCTCCAGATGTACCTGTCCACGCAGGTCCCGACGTACTGCTTCATGTCCACCAACCCCGAGTTGACCACCGGCAAGATCGGCCCCACCGGCAACAGCTGGTCCATGGTCGCCATCGACGGGCCGCACTTCGCCTACACGGTCGTGCGCCGCGACACCGAGAAGAAGACCGCAGAGTACGGCGTCCACGCCTTCGGGCCCGACGCGACCGAGTTCGCTGAGCGAATCGCCGACATCCTCCGCACCTGGGGCGAAAAGGTCCGCGGCGCTGACGGCCCGCGTATCGCCGTCTACCCGGCGGGCACGCCCGATGACCGGATCACCGGCGACCGGATCATCGACAAGAGGCACAGCCGGATTTCGATCTCCTGGCCGGCCGTGTAGTCCACGGCTCCTGGCCAGGTCGTCCTGCACCATCCCACCGAACTAAGAGAGTGATCGCCATGACCACCGCCGTACTCGAACTCCACAGCGCCCCCGCCCCGGTCGACTCCCTCGCCGAGGACGACTTCGAGCTGGACATCCGAGTCGTCATCTCCGAGAGCCCGTACACCGTCTTCATGTGCCCCACCAGCGACGGCTGCGGCAACACCTGCGAGAACGGGGCCAGCGCCTGCCAGTCCTCCATCGAGGACGCCGCCTGACACGGCTCCACCGCCGGGGCTGCAGCCGATCACCGCTGCCGCCCCGGCTCCACCTGTCCGCGCACACCAGGAAGGGACACCGGTGGCCCACGGATCGCCCATCACTTATCAGTGGCAGCCCGGCATGCTGCTGCGCGCCTCCACCGCCTCCTGCCAGATACCCGTGCCGGACCTTGACCTGTCCGACGGCTGCGACATTCCCGCTCGGGGCCGGCAGTGGCTGGCCGAGGTGTGGCGCGATCCGGTTCCCGATGCGCTGTCCGCCGCCAGCCCCGTGCTGTGCCAGCGCGTCGCCGAGATCCTGAACGGCACCGTGACCGATGCCCGCCGCATCCGGCGGGCCGTCCGGTCCGTGGCGGCCTACCTCCTGCGGTGGAACCACCGGCCCACGCCGTTCGGGGTTTTCGCCGGCGTCGCCCCCGCTCAGTCGGCCCAAGCCGCCGACGTGCGGTGGGGAGACGGGTACCGGACGATGCTGCGGCCCGATGCCGACTGGCTGACGGACGTCATCACCCGGCTGGAAAGCGGCCCCGACCTCCTGGCCAGGCTGACGGTGGTCGCCAACAACACCGGTCGCTCCCGCGGCAACCGGCACGTGGTGGAGGGGATGCCGGCCGACGCGCACACCCCCGGCTACGCACCCATCGAGCTGTCGGTGCGCCTCACCCGGCCGGTGGTCGCCGTGCTGGAGGCGGCCCGCACCCCGATCCCGTACGACCTGCTGGTGCACCGGCTGGCCGACCGGTTCCCCAGCGCGCGCCCCGAACAGCTCAGCGGCCTGGTCGCCGACCTGTTGAGCAAGCACATCCTGATCAGCAGTCTGTGGCCCCCGATGACGTCGATCGACACTCTCGGCCACGTGTGCGACGAGCTGGAGAAAGCAGACGCCGCGGGCATCCCCAACCTCGCCGCGCAAACCTCCCAACTCACCGCGATCCAAGGTGTTTTGAACCACCCGGATACTGCGACCCCCTGGTCGCCCGGTGGCAGACTGGCACAGAGCATGCAGCGCGTGAGTGCCACCGGACGCGTCCCGCTGCTGGTCGACGCCGCGCTGGACTGCACCCCCCACATCCCCGAAGCCCTCCTGGACGAAGCCGCCGAAGCCGCCGGGGTCATGCACCAGCTGTCGCCCCATCCGTACGGGTATCCCCAATGGCGCGACTACCACCAGCGGTTCCTCGACCGGTACGGCACCGAGCCCGTCGTGCCCGTCCTGGACCTGATCGCCGACAGTGGCCTCGGCCTGCCTGCGGGCTTCCTGGGCTCCGAGCGCGCCCGGCCGCCGTATCAGGTCACCGACCGGGACGAAAAGATCCTTCGTCTGCTCCAGGAGGCGATGCTCGACGGAAGGCGTGAGCTTGTCCTCACCCGGGCAATCATCGCCGACCTGACCGCCGGCCACACCGGACCGCTGCTGCCCCTCTCCCGGGCCGAGATCGCCGTGGAGATCCACGCCCCGTCCCTCCCAGCCGTGCAGAGCGGCGGCTACCGGCTGCTGGTCACCGGGGCTCCCCGCCCCGGCAGCAGCATGCTCGGCCGGTTCGCACACCTGCTCCCGCCCTCCGCGCAGACAGCGCTCACCGACTCCTACGCGACCGCCGACCCCGGTGTGATCGCCGCCCAGCTGTCCTTCACTCCCCGGCGGCGGCGCAACGAGAACATCACCCGCACCCTGCAGGTTCTCCCGCACCTCATCCCCCTCGGTCAGCACCATGAGGCGGGCCCGGGCGTCATCCCGCTCGGCGACCTGGCCGTGACGGCCGATGACCGCCGCTTCTACCTGCTCCGCACCTCGACCGGGCAGTACGTCGAACCGCGCGTCACCCATGCGCTGGAGGCATCCGTCCACACACCACCGCTCGCCCGGTTCCTGGCGGAGATCACCACCGCCCGTAGCGCCGCCTACCGGCAGTTCACCTTCGGTGTCGCCGCCACCCTGCCCTACCTGCCCCGCGTGCGATACAAGCGGACAATCCTCGCCCCGGCCCGCTGGCTGTTGTCGGCCGAGGAGCTGCCCGGCCGCTCCGCCCCCATGGCCGACTGGGACACGGCACTTGACCGGTGGCGCGAACGGCTCCGCGTCCCCGCACGCCTCGCCCTGGTCGAAGACGGCCAGCAGTTGCCCCTCGACCTCGACCAGCACATTCATCGCGCTCTCCTGCGCGCCGGCGTGGATCGCAACCGCATCGTCGAACTACGCGAATGCACCACACCGCAGGACTGGGCATGGATCGGCCGCCCTCACCAGCTCCTGATCCCTCTCGCGAACTCCACCCCTGCCGACAGCGTTCCGGGTCGGCCGAAGATCGCGTCCCTCCCTCCCCGGACGGACGGCACGCCCACCGTCCTGCAAGCCCGCCTGTTCGCGCACCCGAAGAGGTACGACGAGATCCTCACGGACCACCTGCCCAACGTGCTCGGCCAGTTCCCGGCCATGCCGCACTGGTGGTTCGAGCGCCATCGGGACACCCTCCGCCCGGACTCCGACCAGTATCTGGCCCTGTACCTGCGCCTCTCCGACCCAGACTTCTTCGGACCTGCCGCTGCACTGCTCACCGCCTGGGCCGACGTCCTCAACAGCCAACGTCTCGCGATTCGCGTGGAGTTGGCCGCCTACAAGCCGCCCACCGGCCAGTTCGGGGACGGCCCCGCACTGGATGCCGCACAGCTGGTCTTCGCCGCGGACTCGGCCGCCGGCGTGGCACAGATCCGCGCCGCTGCAGAAGACGCAGCCATCGGGCAGGCCCTGACTGCGGCGAGCATGTTCGACCTTGCGGTGCAGTTCACCGGCGACGCAGGTCAGGCGGCCGACTGGCTGACCCGCGCCCTGCCCCAGGAACGCGGCCCGATATCCCGGGAGCGCATCACGCTGGCCCTGGCTCTGGCCGATCCCGAGCACACCGCCCTGAACACCTTGCGGGGCGGGCCCGAGGTCGTGACCGCCTGGCGGCAGCGCGCTGCCGCCCTGACCGCTTACCGGCAGCTGGCCCCGCAGCCTGCCCGGGACAGGGTGCTGCGGTCGCTGCTCCACAAGCACTACCTCCGGGCGCTGCCCGTCGACCCCGATCACGAACGCTCCACCGGCCGAATCGCCCGGGCCTGCGCCCTGCGACACCGGGAGTGTCAGTCATGACCACGACAACCAGCCCGGCCCTGCTCGCGGACGCCTTCGCCCGCCAGCTGGCCACCCCTGCCCCACTACCCGAGGACCAGCCGTGGCAGGCCCAGGACCTGGCCGCTGGTGCGGCCGGATCCGCGCTCCTGCACATCGAGCGCGCGCGTACCGGAGACGGCACCTGGCAGCAGGCACACTCCTGGATCAAGACCGCCGTCGCCACCACCATCAGCGCCGCCGACACCAGCGGCCTGTACCTGGGGGCGCCCGCCGCAGCGTTCATGCTCGACTGCGCCGTCACCGCCGAGGCGCCCCGGTACCAGGACGCGCTGGCAGCCCTGGACCGCCATGTAGCCCAGCTCGCCCACCGCAGATGCGACGCGGCCCGGACGCGCATGCGCTATAGGCGTCCGGCCGACTTCCACGAGTACGACATCTTCTACGGGCTCACCGGCATCGGCACGTACCTGCTGCGCCGGTCCCCGTCCGGCACCGCGATGGCACGCGTCCTGGCCTACCTCGTACGGCTGACCCTCCCCATCCGACACGGCGACCAGGGTTTCCTGCCGGGCTGGTGGGTCGGCCACGAGCCCGACCTCACCCCGTCCACCGTCCCCGCCGGCCACGCCAACTTCGGTACGGCCCATGGCATCACCGGCTGTCTGCTGCTCCTTGCCCGCGCCCTACGCCAAGGCGTGAGGGTCGACGGCCACGAAGACGCCGTCGACACCATCCTTCACTGGCTCGATACCTGGAGGCAGGACAACCCCGCCGGATCCTGGTGGCCCGAGCACCTCCACCTCGGTGAACTCCGCGCCGGCCGTCCCGATCAGCGCGGCCCGGCACGGCCCAGCTGGTGCTACGGTACCCCCGGCATTGCCCGCGCCGGACAACTCGCCGCCCTCGCCCGCCGTGACCCGGCACGCCAGCGTCTGTACGAGGACGCCATGGCCCGCTGCCTGACCAACCCCGATCAGCTGTCCAAGATCACCGACGCCGGCCTGTGCCACGGCTGGGCGGGCGTCTACCAGACCGCCTTTCGCGCAGCCCACGATGCCGCCGCCCCGGCCCTGCGCGCCATCCTGCCCGACTTGGCCGCCGCACTGACCCAGCATGCCCGCCCCGGCCGCGGCCCCGGCCTCCTGCTAGGCGACGCGGGCACCGCCCTCGCCCTGACCACCGCAGCCCACGACGCTGCGCCAACCTCGGGATGGGACGCATGCCTACTGATCGACTGAACCGGCCCGCCCGCCTGGAAGCGACCCTGCACGCCGTGCTGGAAGTCCTGGCCGGTGCCAGCACGGACACCGCCGCAGCCGGCGCCGGACTCGAACCCGCCGACCTGGACGCAGCCGTCGGCCTCTACCAGCAGGCCGGGCAACACGCCCTCTCCCAGCAGACGGGACCCCCGGCGTGGCGTCAGCTGTACATCCAGTTCACCGACTGGGACACGGCCGAGCAAACCGCCGCCGACCACATCGCACCGGCCCTGAAGCTGGCCCAGGAGGACAAGCTGATCATGGGCTGGTGGTTCATCCGGAAGCACCCTTGCTGGCGGATGCGGCTGCTGCAGGTCCCCGGAACCCAGTTCCCCCCGGCACTGGCCGACATGCTGGACGAACTTGCAGCCGACGGGAGGGTCCACCGCTGGTGGCCTGGCATCTACGAACCCGAATCCGCAGCCTTCGGCGGCGACACCGGCATGACCATCGCCCACACGCTGTTCCACGCCGACAGCCACGCCGTACTCAGCACAGCTCATGGCGAGCTGGGCCGCCGGGAGTTGTCACTGCTGCTGTGCGCCACCCTGATGCGCGCCGCCGGACTGGAGTGGTACGAGCAAGGGGACGTCTGGCACCGCGTCACCCGGGAACGGCCCCTGCCTTCAGACGTACCGGCCGCCAAAGTCCACGCCATGGCCGACAGCCTGCGACAGCTGCTCATCGCCGACACCAGCCCCTCTGGCCCCATGCTCCAATCGGACCGCACCCTCAAGCCCGCTGTCGGCTGGGTGAGCGCATTTCGGCAGGCAGGAAGAGACCTCGGCACAGCCGGCCAGGACGGCACCCTCGACCGCGGCCTGCGCGAGGTCATCTCCTACCACGTGATCTTCCACTGGAACCGGATCGGCCTGCCCGCCCGCACCCAGAGCGTTCTCGCTCACGCGGCACATACCGCGATCCTGCATCCCGCTGGCCCCGCGGAAAGGCCGATGCCGTGACCGCACCGCCACAGCAGCACCCACAAGCAAGGCTCCGACGGCTCGCCAGGCGGTTCCCTCTGATCAGCCGGTCCCACCTCGTCTACCCCAGCTTCGCCGCCCGGATCGAAGAGGTACGCACCTGCGGGGACAAGTCGGCGCAGGACGGACCGCTCCTCGACCGGATCAACCTCGCGTGCGCCACCTGGAACCTGTCCGCGCTGATCGCCTCCGACTGCGGGCCGGCCGGCCTGGCGACAGACCTGTGCCTGCGCCAGCTCCGTCTCTTCCAGGCCGCGTGGCCCGTCACCGGGGACACCGCCATCGCCTGCCTCCAGCCCATCGTCAACCTCGTACGCCTGACCGCCCGAACTGGTGACCCGCAGGCCGCCTATCAGCAGCTCATGAGCGTGCACCGCGCCGCACATGACGGCGGCACGGTGGCCGTCCACGGACAGAGCATCGACCTCACGGGCTTCACCACCGACGCCACCCTGGACCACATCCAGCCCTGGCTCCACGACCTCCTGCTCGACGACGGCACCCGGCTTCTGGCCGCCACCGGCCAATGGCGTCAATCAGCCGAGCACGCGACCGCCTACGACGAGCAACCCGAACGGCTGCGCGCCAGCAGGCAGGCACACGTCGTGGCGAGCCTGCACACGAACGCTCCGGCCACAGCCGACTCCCTGATCGACAAGGCCACGATCACCGAACCGTGGGAGAAAGCCGTCGCACAGATCCTGCGCCACTACGCCGAGCACGTTGCGGGCCGCGCCACAGCAAAAGGATTCGCCGCTGCGGCACTCGCCGTGCAGGATGCGCTGGAGCCCGGCCCGCCGAACCTGCGCATGTTCCGGGTGCGGCTGGTCCTGGCGGCGATCGACCTGGTACCGGAAGGCTGCGAAACCCTCGCACGCCCCCTGTACGACGCGATCGTCAGCGACACCATGCGAGCAAGGGACGCGTACGCCGCGCGCGAGATCCTGCGCCACCCCGTCCTAGCCGCCAGCGAGCGGTCACAAAATGAGCTGAAAGCGATCGTCAGCGACGGCGGTCTCGGCCAGAGGATCCTGCCGGAGTCGGTACTGTCCACGATGATGCAGGCCGTCAACACAGCCGGCGCGAGCCTCGCCCACTGCCTCGCTCAGACAGGAGCCCAGGCGCCCCATTCGAGACGGCCGGGCATCAGCTGATGTCAACGGGCCTGCGCCAATCAGCTCACGCGAGGACTATGCGCCGGACTCGGCCGCCACGCGATCTTCGCGCCCAACCACGCCGGAGCGCCTTCCGGCGCTTCGGCCATCACCGCACGGCTGGGCCACCACGGCGCCTTCGGCTCAACGCCGCCCGCGAGGTCCTGCACCACCCCGCCGCCCGGGCCGCCCTGAACGGCGATCCGGCAGACGCGCTCAGCTCGGTGATCACGGCGGCGGGTCTCGGGGCCGGCACCCTGCGCGGACTTCCGGCAATCGCTGTCCAAGGCCGTCACTGTCGGCGAAACCGAACTGAGGCGACTGCTGCGGGACGACAAGGCGGTACCAGGCAATCCCCCGGAGGAGTGACCGCAACCCACATGAGTGATCGAACACAGCATCACAGCGCGCCGCACTCGGCCACACAAGGAGAGAGCCCGGTATTCGAAATCGAGTTCTAGATTTCGCCCGCCCCCACCCGTTACGGCGACAGCAGAACCGCCGTTACCCGATTACCTGTCCGCGTCTCGTCCCGAGGAGCCCCCATGCATCCCGTAGGCCGCTCTGCGCTCGTTCATCCTGCGTTCGAAAAAGACGCCGCCTCCTCGGGCGCCAACCCTCACATCGCCTCCGGCCACGCCGCCCTGCGCGCCGAGGGGTCACGACCGGATACGAGGTACCTGGCATGACGGAATCCACTCGTCTTCCCTCCTCCCTCGCCACCTGGGTGGAGAGAGTGCTGGGTCCCCTGGCCTGTGTGCGGGACGCCTCGCACGCCCGCGACAACTCCCAGGTGTGGAGGGTGACGGGACGCACCGGCGACCACTACGTGAAGGTGGCGCCCAAGCCGATCCTGTACACGCGCGAGACCCACGCCTACCGGCTGGCCGTCCCTCATCTCGGCCACGGCAACGCCCCGGTGCTGCGCGACAGCTCTCCGGAGCTGCTCGCCCTGATCCTTACCGCTGTGGACGGCGAGCCGTTGAAGGAAGAGAAGTCACCCGCGGGCCGCCGCGTTGCCCACCGGCAAGCCGGCCGGCTCCTGCGCCGCTTCCACGACGCAGTGACCGGCCCCCTGGTCCAGCCTGAAACCGCCAGAGTCGTCGAGAACACGGTGGCCGGCCTGGACAAGCACCTCGCGGAGGCCGGTGACCACCTGTCCGCTGCGGAAGCCGACATGCTGCGGCACCTGGTGAGCACGCTGCCCGGCTGCGGACGGCTGCCGGCCGGGTGGCGGCACGGGGACTTCTTGCGCAACCTGCTGTGGAACGGCCGACGCTGCGCGTTGATCGACTTTGAGCGCAGTGAAGGGGGCCCTCTCGTCACCGACTTCGTCAAGCTCGCCACCTCGCTGTGGCCGGAGCGCCCTGAACTGCGAATCGCCCTGTTCGAGGGGTACGGCCGGCCTCTGTCCGAAACGGAGGAACGCGCGCTGACAGGGTTCGCAGCGGCTGACGCCGCCAGCGCCCTCGCCTACGGCCCCCGGCACGGCGACCCGTTCGTGACCGCCCGCGGCCGGCGCACCGTCGAACGCCTGCTGCAGGAGGGCCGTCTGTGAGCGACGCGCCTCACCTGCTGATCGCTGACGTGGCCCAGGTCCTGCTCCGTGCGAACGGGGTCGCCCTGTGTGTGCGCCGCAAGCCGGACGCGGACCCCGCACCGGGACAACTCACCGTCGTGGGCGGTCATCTGAAAGCCCGCGAGCCGCTCGATAGCGCCGCGCGGCGCGAAGCGAGAGAAGAGACGGAGGTCCGCATCACCGCCGAGCAGCAGGAGTTCTGCGGTCTCATCCACCACCACGAACCCGGCGACGGCACGGACCGGATCACCGCCGTGTTCGTCGCCCAGTCCTGGACGGGTGAGCCGCACAACGCCGAGCCGGACAAGCACGAAGGACCGTTCTGGGTGCCGATGGAGAAACCCCCGCCGGACTGCCACCCCCACACCGCGGCCATCTTCCACATGCTCACCCACGGCCCGTCCTACCGGGCGCTGAACTGGCCTACCCCGGGAGGTGCCCGGTGAAGAGGTTCTTCGGACCGGTGAAAATGGCCGAGCCCCGGGTCTCCGACGCCGAACAGGAACTGTTCGGCGGCCCGCTGCGCTACGACATGGGCTGGTCCCAACACGAGCACGCGGGCCTGGATCTGACCATGATGTCGGCGCTGCGCTCCATGCCCGCGCTCGTCGGCGCCACCCTGCGTATGGCGTGGCAGGCCGACCGGCGGGCGCTGCTGGCCGTGGCGGTCAGCGAGATCGGCCAGGGCATCGCAGCGGCCATCGCACTGCTCGCCGTCAACGCCGTCATGCACGCGCTGCTCGCCGGAACGGGCAGCGCCAACGACCGGCTGCACGCACTGTTACCCGGTCTGCTGGCCGCCGCCGCCATCGGTGTCGTCAACTCCGCCCTCTCTGCCTGGTCCACCTCCCGTGCGGGACGCCTGGAGCCGAAGGTCGAGCGGATCGCGACCACCCAGTATCTGGCCGCCGCTGCCGGCGTCGAGTTGGAGGCCATCGACGACCCCGACTTCCGCCGGCTCGTCGACATCGCACAGCACGGCCCCGGCTCCGCCCGCCGCATGATCGGAGCCTGCGTCGCCGCGCTGAACGGCGTCATCTCGCTGATCGCCACGGCCGGTGTGCTCGCCGTTCTGGACCCTGTGCTGATGCCCATGCTGGTCCTCATCGCGGCCCCACGGGGCTGGGGCGCCATGCGCGTGGCGCAGGAACGGTACGTGTCGGTGATGACCTGGATCGAGCATGTGCGGGCCAGCCGCCTCATCGGCAACCTGCTCACTGAGCGCGGTGCCGCGCAGGAGGTGCGCATCCACGCCGTGGGCACCTTTCTCCTCAACCGCTACGAGCGCATGGCCGAGAGCGCCGAAGCCGAACAGGAGCGCCTCGCCTCCAGCAAGGCCCTGACCGAGTGGGTCGCCTCGGCGCTGTCCGGCCTCGCCATGGCCACGACGTACGCAGCGATGTTCTGGCTCATCCTGACCGGGCACATGAGCCTCGCCATCGCCGGCACCGCCGTGATCGCGGTGCGGACCGGTTCGGCGAGCCTGGGCGGGCTGGTGATGAACATCAACCAGCTGCACGAGGAGTCCCTGTACGTCCGCGATCACGGCCGGTTTCTGACCGAGGCAGCACAGCGCACCATCCCCGAGGGCGGCGCCCCAGTGCCCGAGCGGATCAGGAAGATCGCCCTCGACGGCGTCACCTACCGATACCCCGACCGTGACACGGCTGCCCTGGAGCAGGTGTCGCTGACCCTGCCGATGGGGTCGGTCACCGCCGTGGTCGGCGAGAACGGCTCCGGCAAGAGCACGCTCATGAAGATCCTTTCGGGCATGCTGCTGCCCCAGGCCGGCACCCTGCGCTGGGGCGAGGCGGACATCACCGGCCTCGACCGCTCCCAGGTCTTCGCGCGCGTCTCCCTGCTCACCCAGGATTTCCAGCGCTGGCCCGTGACCGCCGCGATGAACATCCGCCTCGGCCGCCCCGCCCACGCCGCGACATCGCAGGACCTGCAGCCATCGGTCGACTACGCCGGCGCCGCCCCGGTCATCGCCAAACTCCCCGACGGACTGCTCAGTCTGCTGGCCCGCATGTTCCGCGGCGCCATCGAACTCTCCGGCGGCGAATGGCAGAAAGTGGGCCTGGCCCGCACCCACTGGCGCAGCTCAACCTCGCAGGCGGACAGCGTCCTCATCGTGGACGAGCCCACCTCCGCTCTCGATCCCGAGGCCGAAATCGAAGCCTTCGACCGCATCCGGCGCCTCGCCGCCCCGAACCGGGCCGTCGTGCTGGTCACCCACCGCATGTCCGGCGTCCGCCACGCCGACCACATCTACGTCCTCAACGCGGGACACCTCGCCGAACACGGCACGCACGACGAACTCATCGCCGCACGCGGGCGGTACGCCGCCATGTTCGACGCGCAGGCCGCCCAGTACGCCCCCACCACGGCCAGCATCCCGAACCCCGCCGCCCCCACCGTCTCGGACCCCGCATGACCCGCTCGACCGAGAGGCCCACCGTGACGACACCCCGCGCCACCGACCTCGACGAAGCCAGTGCCCTGCGCCACCAGCTGGCCGACCAGCTCGCCGAGGCGGGCCACATCCGCACCCCCGCGGTCGACGAGGCCCTGCGTACCGTGCCCCGGCACGCCTTCGCCCCCGACGCCCCGGTCCAGGAAGCGTACGCGAACGACATCGTCGCCATCCGTCACAGCGACGACGGCCGCATCACCAGCTCCATCTCCGCGCCCTGGCTGCAGGCCGACATACTCGAAGCCGCCCGCATCCGGCCCGGCCACCGCGTCCTGGAGATCGGCTCCGGCGGCTACAACGCCGCCCTCATCGCCGAACTCGTCGGCCCCACCCGCGCGCAGCACCCGCCTGTCCGAGCAGGTCCGGCAACTTGAACAGCGCCTGTCCGAGGCACTCGGCGAGCAGGTCTGGCGGAACAGCGGCATCGGACCGCCCAGCGACATCGACAGGCTGCAAGCCCGCATCACCGAACTCGAACAGCAGCACCTCGACCTACGCCTTCAACTGGCCGAGAGAGACGAGGAGTTGTCCGCCGCACGGACCACGAACCGCGAACTGACCAAGACCATTAACCAAGAAACGGGAAGAACCACATGACCAACCGCCACCGCAGTGTCGTCGACGTCTACGTGCTCCTTCGCAGGGTCGACGGCGCCATCCTCCTGATGGAGCGGGCCAACACCGGCTACGCGGACGGGCAACTATGTCCGCCCAGCGGGCACCTCGAAGAAGGCGAGTCAGTGATCGCCGGCGCGATCCGCGAGGCCGCTGAGGAGGTCGGAGTCGACCTCACCGAAGCCGAGCTCGGCTTTGCCCACGTCGTCCACCATCGCAACGCCGACGAGGAAGGACGCATCGGCTTCTTCTTCGTCGCGGACACCTGGCGAGGCGAGCCGATCAACCGGGAGCCCCACAAGTGCGCTCGGCTTCTCTGGGCAGATCCCACGAACCCTCCCGAGAACACCGTCCCCTACACGGCCGCCGCGTTGTCGCAGATCTCCAAGCAGCAGCCGTTCTCCCTCGACGGCTGGGATCACCCCTTGACTGCGAACTGACGCTTCCACCACACCTGTTGCAGGAGGAGATCAGTGCATGCAACCTCGTGACCTGGACGAACGCAGCGCTCAACCGACCGAACAGTGCCATGAGCCCCAGAGAAAGTGGTGGCCCATGGATGCCCTGCCCGAACCCATCGTCCAGTACACGCGCGTCGCCTTGGAGGCAATCTCCCGCGGCACTTTCTACGTCCCCATGGGCTGGTCCTGACGGGTCTGCATCCGGACGTCCGGCCTGGGCATCACTCTCAGCGGATCCGCTGCACTGCCGTCGCCAGAACCGCTACCTAGAAGGACGTGCCTTCGCACATGTTCACCACACAGGACGAAGAGGACCACGGCAGCACCGAAGAGCGCGGCCTGCCGTCGAACACGCGCGAGGAGGAGGCCGCGCCGCGGTGCTGGCACCACTTCCACCTCATGGGCCGCTACTACGGACAGGTGGAGTCGGGACGCAAGACGATCGAGGTCCGCGTCGCCACCCCCGAGAAGGCGGCCGTCGAGGTGGGGGACGCTGTCGTCTTCCACGACCGGGACAGCGGCCGGGAACTCGACATCACCGTGAAGCGGGTCACTCCGTACGCCTCGTTCGAGGACCTGCTCAGCGCGGAGGATGCCACCCGGATCGACCCGGACGGACCGCGCGAGGACCTCCTGCTCAACCTTCGCGCCATCTACCCGCCGGCCAGGGAGGCGCTCGGTACCCTCGCCTTCGAGTTCGACCACCGCCCTGCCCTGCCCGGCCACCCCATGCCGATGACGCCCTCGCAGTACGCGCAGACCGTCCCCCACCACACGGTGTATGGCTGCCTGTACATCCGTGACGAGCACGACCGGCCGGTACAGCTGCGCTCTGTCTACGGCTCGCGGCTCTGGCAGTTCCCCGGCGGGAACCTCGACACACAGGGAGAGGACCCGCTTCAGACCGCACGCCGGGAAACGGTCGAAGAGACCGGCCTCGAACTCGGCCTCAAGGCGCCGAGGCTGCTCATGACGCACTTCCTGCACGCCGGGCCCCGCATGCCGCTGAACAAAGTGGGGCTCATCTTCGACGGAGGCCGACTGACCCCGGACCAGCTGTCGCGTATCCGCCTCGACCCCGCCGAGCACGACATGTGGGCCGTCCACGACCTCGCCGGCTGGCAGGAGTTGATGGCGCCCCGCGCCTTCGCCCGCCTCGACGCCGTCGAGCGAGCGCGGCGCGGCGAGGGCCCCGCCTACCTCGTCACGCACACCTGATCCGCAGCACGCCCACCGAGGAGGCACCGTGCCCGTCGAGGACATCAACACCCAAGCCTGGAAGGTCTACGGCCGGCGCCAACTGGCCCGCGCCTACGCGCCGCCCATTCCCGACCGGATGTCCTGGACACCCTGGGAGGGGGTCGGACCCGGAGCTGAAGTCCTTGGTGACATCACCGGGCGCCGCGTCCTGGACATCGGCTCCGGGGCCGGCCACCACGCCGTCCACCTCGTACGGGCTCACGGCGCTCGCGTCACCGGCATCGAACTGTCCCCCACCCAGCATGAACGCGCCACCTCCGCCCACGCGGACGTTCAGGGTGTGCAGTTCACCCAAGGAGATGTGGCCGAGTACCTGGCCGGGGCCGATCCGTTCGACGCGGCGTACGCGATCGGCACGCTGGCGTTCATCGACCCGCGCCGTGCGCTGCCGGCGCTATGCGACGGACTGCGTGCCGGTGCGCCACTGATCCTCTCTCTCCTGCACACCGACCTGCACGGCCACGGACCGGCCACGGAGGTGGCACCGCGCGAGCAGATGATCCTGCTGCGCGACGACCCGCCCCTGCCGACCTTGATGTGGATCCTCGCACCGCAGCTGTGGAAAGACCTGCTCACCGAGTACGGCTTCCGCGTCGAGACCATCGACCTGCTGCATCATCTCGACGAGAACGTGCCAGTCATCCAGCAGCTCATCCGCGCCCGCCGCCTGCCCGACCGGCCGGCGCGAGTGTCCAGCCGGCCCCGCGGCACCAGGGCGCCGGTAGCGCACGCGGCCGTCGGTGTCGGAGCGATCATCCTGAGCGAGCGGGGCATCCTGTTGGGCCGTCATCGTCGCGGCACCCTCGAACTACCCGGCGGAGCAGTCGAGGCCGGGGAGTCGTTCGAAGCCGCGGTGGTCCGCGAACTCGGTGAGGAGACCGGTCTGATCGCGCATCCCGGGGACGTCAGGCTTCTGGGAACGCTTGTCGACCACGTCGAAGGAGTCCTGCGGATCACCGTCGGCGCGCTCGTCCCCACCTGGCGGGGACAGCCCGCCACGCAGCCCGACGAGAGCGTCGGCGACTGGGCGTGGCATCCTCTCGATCAACTTCCCGATGGCCTGTTCGTGTGCAGCGCCCAGATCCTCACCGCCTGGCGTGCTGACCTGGCGATCGACCACACGCCCGCGCACTTCACGCCTTTCGCCCACGGCACACCGGCCGTAACGACGATGGACGGCCTGGCATGATCGCCAACGCGGACTCAAGTCTTTGGCGCCACCGCGACTTCCGCCGCTACCTGACCGGGCAGGCAGCCAGCGTGACAGGCAGTTCGATCAGCAGCATGGTGATCCCCGTACTGGCGGTGCTCGAACTGGACGCGACCACCGCCGAGGTCGCCTGGTTGACGTTCCTGGGTCAACTGCCGCCCGCACTGCTGGCGTTGCACGCCGGGGCCCTCGCCGATCGCCACTCCAAGCGGAAGCAGATGATCACCGGCGATCTGAGCAGTGCCGCCGCCCTGGCCACTGTGCCGGTGGCAGCCGCGCTGGATCGGATGTCCCTGACTCAGCTGATGGTGGTCGCGGCCGTGCAGGGCGCGGCGGGCGTGCTGCATGATGCCGCCGCGATCAGTCTCCTGCCCAGCCTGGTCGACCGGTCCCTGCTCCAGCGGAGCAACAGTCGCATCGGCGGGCTCTTCGCCGTCGCCGCCACCGCGGGCAGCAACCTCGGCGCAGCCCTGACCGCGCTCCTCGGCCCGGCCCGGGCACTTCTCGGGGACGTCCTCTCCTACCTCGTCAGCGCCTGGTGCACCGCCCGCATCCAGGCCCCAGAAAGCCCCCGGCCAGCAGCGGAAGACCGTCGGCTGCACGCCGAGATCGGTGAGGGCCTGCGGTACGTGTCCGGCGACCACCGGCTGCGCACACTGACCCTGGTCAACGCCACGACGTCGGCCGCCCTGGCGCTCCTCAACACTCTTTGGGCGCTGTATCTACTCCGGTCCCTCGCGATGGGCGCGACCACCTTCGGCGTGGTCCTGGGACTCGGAGCCCTGGGCGCGGCGGCCGGCGCTCTCGCCGCCCCCTCACTCGCGACGCGGTACGGGCCCGGGCCGATGATGCTCACCGCGCTCGCGATCACCCCGCTCACACAGATCCCTCTGCTCCTCGCCTCCTCGGGCCTCGCCTGGCAGTTCGCCATCGGTGGTGCGCTGTTCCTTCAGCTGGCCTGTGCCGCGGCCGCGGGAACAACCCAGCGCACCATTCGCCAGGTCGTCACCGCCGACGGCATGCAAGCCCGCATGCAGGCCGTGAGCACCTGGCTCACCTCCGGTGCACGGCCGGTAGCCGCGCTCCTCGCCGGCGGACTCGGCACCTGGATCGGCGTACGCCCCACGCTGATCGTCGGGACCTGCCTCCTCGTCGTCCCTCTCGTGATCCTCTACCGGTCCCCGCTGCGCAGCCTGCTGGAGATGCCCGGCTCGCCCACTGCGGCTCCTCCTTCAGCAGATGCCCTCACGCCACCGACACCATCACCGTTGGAGCCGACCGTTCCCAATCCCGCGGCCGCCGTGCATGTACGGCAGGACCGCTCTGCGGGAGGTGGCCCATGAGCACGGACCTGAACACAGCCGCTGCCCCCGAGCCGTCACCGCCGTGTCCGGCGCCGGACCCGCCTCTCCCGCCCAGCACCTACGCCCTGCCCCACAACCCCCGAGGTGATCACGTGCCGCCCTCCCGCTCCCACATCCGCGCGACTGTCGAGGCCTATCTCGGCCGGCATGCCGAGGAACGGGAAACCCTGCAGAGCCTGTTGGCTGTCCTGGACGGCGCCGACGAGCCGTCCAGCCGCACCACGCTGCCTGGTCACGTCACCTGCAGCGCCGTGATCATCGGCCGCGACCGCCGGGTGCTCCACATCGGCCATCGGGTGACAGGGCTGGTACTCGCTCCCGGCGGCCATGTTGAGACGGGTGACCGTACTCTCCTGGCCGCGGCCGTGCGAGAAGTGTGCGAAGAGGCCGGGATCCGCCCCGGCGACCTCTGCCTGACCCCGCAGCTCCTCGACGTGCCGATCGACGTGGACGTCCACGACATCGACCCCAATCCGGCCAAGGGCGAGCCCGCCCACCAGCATTTCGACGTCCGCTTCGCGTTCTACCTCACCGCCGAGCATCCCCCTGCGCTCGCTCTGCAGGACGAGGAAGTCTCCGGCGCCCAGTGGCTCCCGTACGCCGACGTGCGCTCCCCCACACTGCGGGCGAAGCTCCTGGTCGCCGAGATGCGCGGCCTCGATGGGCGCCCGGAGCCCGTCAGCGCCAGCGCCCTGATCCACGACGGAGCTGGCCGGTACCTCCTTCATCTACGAGATGACCGCGAAGGCATCTGGGAGCCCTGGGTCCTGGCCCTCGTGGGAGGCAAACGGTCGCGGGACGATGCCAGCCTCGAGGCGACACTGCGGCGCGAGCTGGCAGAGGAGACGCCGGGCCTGAAACCCACGGGCCTGATGCCGTTCGCTGTCCAGGAGGCGACGAGCGTCGACGGCCTGGCGGTTCCCATCAGCGTCTACGCCGGCCGCTGGAGCGGCGATGCCGAGGCAGTGGACCTCCGCGACGGTGTCCTGCTCACGTGGTGCACCGTGGACATGCTCGACCGGCTGCGCCTGAGCCCCGGTCTCGGGGAGCTGATCCGGCGCCACGCGGCCGAGCACCCTGCGGACGGACCGCAGGATGGTGCCCGTCCGCTGACCGGCGAGGCCCCGGCTGGGACCGAGCTGCACATCGTCGGTGTTCACCTCCACCTGCAGGACAAGCACGGTCGGATCCTCCTCGGCCTGCGTCACCCCAGCTCCGCCTTCGCGCCGGACACTTGGCATTTCCTGGCCGGCCACTGCGAGCGGGAAGCCGCGATCGACTGCGTGGTTCGGGAAGCGAAGGAGGAGGCAGGCCTCGTCATCGCGCCCCAGGACGTCGAGCTCGTCCACACGGTGCACCACGTCGACTCCCCCAACGTCCGGCCCAGGATCGCGCTCGTCTTCCAGGCCCGGTCCTGGACCGGCGACCCAGAGGTCCTGGAGCCCGACCGGTGCGTGGAGTGGCGGTGGTGGAAGCCGCAGGACCTTCCGGCCGAGGTCGTGCCGTACACCCGCCGGGCGATCGATGGAATTCTTCGGGGGCGCCCGTACTCCGAGCTGGGCTGGGGCGAGCGATGAGCACTCAGGACACCTGCCCCGCCGCCGGCGACCAGGCACCGGAGCGCACCGCTGGCCCGGTCGGCGGAGCCACGCCGACGGGTGCAGAAGCGGATCCGACAGCCGCCCAGCCTCAGCGCAGACCCGGCGACGTGCCTACCGTACGGACACGGGGATGAGGCGCTCTACCCGAGACGACCCCACCGCGTCACACTGATCGACAGCTACCCGATAAGAGGGAGGTTCCCGGTGACGACCCAGTTCCAGGCCCCGAAGCCGTGGGGGGTGACCCGGATGCGGCCCTTCCCGGCAACGGCTGTGCTGGCTGCGGCTTCGGTTGTGCTTGATCCGGACAGCCAGACGGCCCGGCAAATCGACCTGGGCGGCCTGGACCTGCCGACCCTGGACCGGCACAAGCGATCCGAAACGTCCAAGGAGACGAAGCCGAAGACCTCAATGGACGGCAACACGGATGAGGGCAGTGACCAGGAAGGGGACACCGATTGACCGCGACCTCGCCGGTTCTCGTCGTCACTCAGCTAGACGACGCGACCGCCGACGTCGTCATTGAGGAGCTGGGCACACGCGGGGTTCCGGTCGTTCGGCTCGACCCGGCGGACTTCCCGGACGCCGTCACCGTGACGGCGCACGTGGACGACTTCGGGCTCGCCGGCGAGGTGAGGACGGCGACCCGGGCCGTACCTCTGGACGGGGTGCGGTCGGTGTACTGGCGTCGGCCGCGCCCCTATGCAGGGCCCGCGGGGCTGAACGGGCAGGATGCCCGCTGGTGTTTGGACCAGGCCCGCTACGGCCTCGGCGGCATCCTCGCCTCGCTGCCGGACGCCCGCTATGTCAACCAGCCGTGGGCCAACAGGGCCGCGGACTTCAAGCCGGCCCCGCTCTCGCGTGCAGCGCAGTGCGGATTTCACGTTCCGCCGACTCTGCTGACCAACGACGTGGAGGAGGCGCGACGGTTCGTCAGCGAGCACGGGCCCGCGGTCTACAAGCCGCTGTACAACACCGACTACACGGACGAGGACGGTCGCGGACTGACCGTGTGGGTCGAAGAGGTCACCCCTGAGGACCTGGACGTCGGCGTGGGGCAGACGATGCACCTGTTCCAGCAGCGCGTGGACAAGGTCGCGGACATCCGGCTCACCGCGGTCGGCAGCAAGTTGTTCGCCGTACGGATCGACGGGTCCCCGGGACTGGACTGGCGGCGGCACTACGACGACCTCACCTACACGCTGATCGACACGCCGCCCGCCGTGGCGAAGGCCGTGCGCGACTACCTCACGACGTTCGGCCTGGTCTACGGTGCCTTCGACTTCGGGCTCGACGCCGCCGGCCGGTTCCATTGGTATGAGTGCAACCCGAACGGCCAGTTCGCATGGTTCCCTGACCCCATCACACGCCAGATCACCGCAGCCATCGCCGACCAGCTTCAGCACCCCGACCGGGACAGCCAATGACCAGCAGCATCTCACTTCGCCAGAGCCTCGCCGACGAACTCGCCAAGCACGGTCAGCTCACGGACCCTGCGTGGCGCTCGGCCGTTGAAGCCGTGCCCCGCGAACTCTTCCTCGGCGACGTCGTATTCCGACCGGAGGGCCCTCAGTGGGAGCCCGTGCGCCGTGAGGAGCTCGGCGACGACGAGTGGCTGCGGATGGTCTACTCGAACACCACGTGGGTGACGCAGGTCGACGGCATCAGCGCCGCAGCCGCCCCCGGCCCGCTGTCCGGGCGGCCCACCTCCTCCAGCACCCTGCCGTCCCTCGTCCTGCGGATGGTCGAACTCGCCGGCATCCGCGACGACGACAAGGTGCTGGAGATCGGTACGGGCACCGGCTACTCCACCGCCATCTTGTGCCACCGGCTCAGCGACAAGCTCGTGTACTCCGTCGAGTACGACGAGGACCTGGCCGCAGCCGCCGCGCAGCACCTGCGCGCCGCCGGCCACTCCCCCCAGCTCGTCGTCGGCGACGGCCTGCGCGGGCACCAGGACGGCGCCGACTACGACACGGTCATCGCGGCGTGCGCCGTGCGCACCGTCCCCCCATCGTGGCTATGGCAGCTCCGCGACAGCGGCAGCATCATCACGACGATCAGCGGCTGGATGCTCGCCTCCGGCCTGATCCGCCTCGACCTGGATGACAAGGGGATCGCCCGCGGCCGCTTCGCCGGTGACAAGGTCTCGTACATGCTCGCCCGGCCGCACGAACGGCCACCCCGCCCCACCTTCTATGCGCACCCCGGCAGCACGCGGAACACGCGAGTGAGTCCAGACGTGCTGGACGACTGGACTGGCCTCTTTGTCGCCCAACTGGCTGCTCCTTCCGCTGAGTTGGTGCGCACTGGGAACGGAGTCGCCCTGATCGACGTGGCGAGCGGCTCGCAGGCGTGGACCGAATCCGACGGCAGCGGGTGGAAGGTCCACCAGGACGGCCCGCTGTCGCTATGGGACCAGGTCGAGGACGCACTCATCGTGTGGCAGAAGGCAGGCTCACCCGACCAGACCGCGTTCGGCATGACCGTCACGGAGTGGGATCAGACCGTCTGGCTCAGCGACCCGGGCGGCCCGCAGTGGCGCCTGCCGACCTGACACCAGGGCAAGCTCCACCTGAGGCCACCTCCCCGGATCTGCGTCGCTTGGTCGCCAGCGAGTGCGCGAGCCTGTCCGGATCCGCGGTCAGCACCGTCGCCCTCCCCGGCCTGGCCGTGCTGGGGCTCCACGCCTCCACCACCCAGATCGCCGCGCTCGCCTTCCTCGGCCAACTGCCGAACGCCATCGTGGCGCTCGGCATCGGCCACCTGTACGCGGTCGCCACCTCCTTGTCCCCGGCGGGACGTTCTGGGTGGTCACCGAGATCGCCGGGCGCCAAGAGGACATCGACCCCTTCCACGGGCTCGGGATCAACCCCGCCGAGACCGACATCCTCACCTCCGGCTGGTCCGCCGTCGAGACCGCCGACCTCGACGTGCTCCGCTGCTACGCCCTGCGCCCCTGCCCCCTACTCACCCCTTACCGATGGAGGACTCGGTGACCACCGAGAAGGACACCGTCGAAATCTGGAACACCTACGGCGCCCACCAGATCACCAGAGGACTTCAGATGCCCGAGCTGGACCGGTGGGACTGGGGAATCCCGGAGAGAGGCCCCGGCATCAACGCCCTCGGCGAGGTGGCGGGACTACGTGTCCTCGACCTCGGCAGCGGCCTCGGCCGACACGCCGCAAACCTGGCCGACCTGGGTGCCAAGGTCACCGCCGTCGACACCTCACCCGCCCAGCGCCAGCGCGCCCTCACACGCTACCCGGACCATCCCGGCCTGCACCTGGTGTGCGCCGACGCGGTGGCCCATCTACGCGCTGCCGACTCGTACGACCTGATCTACTCCGTCTGCTCCGTGCCGTACCTGGACCCCAATCGGCTGCTGCCCGCCCTGGCCAATGGGCTCAAACCGGGCGTACGCCTGGTCTTCTCCGCGCTGCGCCAGACACCGATCCTCGCTTGCCGATGGAAGGAGAGCCCTCGTATCCCTGAAGAGGTCTACGTGCGGCCCGCTGAGGACATCGAATTCGACCCGTTCGCCAACGCACCGGTGCACCAAGCTTGCGTATCGGGGCCAGCTCCAACTAAATGATCCCCTTCCACCCCCACGGAGGTGACACAGTGCGGCCTCGCAGGCAGTCGACACGATACTGCGCCTCGGCGCGCCATTCCGGCCGTGTGGCAGCGTGCTGGGCCGCGTACGTGACCATCCGCAACGCGCGGGCCCCGGCGAGAAGTTCGTAGCCTTCCCACGTGGTCACGTCCGTGCCGTAGACGGCGCAGAACTGGGCGTACTCGGCCGTGGACACGGCGCCGGTCGTGGTCATTTTCACTGCGGTGGAGACGAGATCCCACTCTGGAGGGCCGACGGAGACGCGTTCGAAGTCGAGCAAGACCGACTCGTCGGCTGTGCGAACGACGTTGCCCACCCACGCGTCACCATGCACGACGCATTCCGGCAAGCCCTCGGGTCGGGTCTGCCACTGCGCAGCAAGGTCCGCGAGGCGCTGGTGAAGCCAGCCGCGATCGTCGCGGGACAAGCACGTTGCTGCGTCGATCGTCCGCGTCCACCGGCTGGTGTATACGCAGTGGTCGGACGGCGGGGACCTGGTTGTCGGCCAACCACTGCGCCGCTCGTATCTCGCGGGCCGCAGCGTCCCATTGGCCGGCACGCGCGATTCGTACGATCACGTGGCCAGGGAGGCGCCAGATCTCATTTTCGGCGACGCGAATGACTTGAGCCTCAGCGGGGTCGAAACCCGCAATGGCACAGGCCGTTTCCAACGCTGCACGGGAAGGGGCAGGGCGCATCGTCATGTCTGCAGGGTGCCAGGATTCGATCTGCGTCCCACAGAATCAAGATCATGTCAGGTCCGCTTCCGCATCACGACTGCACCTCGTTCGAGAACCCGACGGCCGCTGGGTACTGTCGTGATACGCCGATCTGGGAGGAAAGTTGCATGGCTAGCAACATCGTGATCGCACAGACGACCATCGACGACGAGGAGCAGGCGAAGGCTCTCGCACGCGGTGCGGTCGAGAATCGGCTGGCTGCCTGTGCCCACATAGACCAGCCGTTCACCGCGGTGTACTGGTGGGATAGCGCCATCCAGACTGCCCAAGAGTGGCGGGTCTCGTACAAGACGACCACGGAGAGGCTTCCGGAACTGGAGTCTTGGGTTTCCAAGCAGCACACTTACGAAGTCCATGAGTGGATCACTCTCCCCGTGACCGGGGGAACCGAGGCCTACCTCGCATGGGTGGCCGAGGAGTCCACGCCTCGACCCGCCGGCTAACGCCTCACGCTGCGAACTGTTGCAGGTGCCGGGCGAGTTCGCGCTCCTTTGCCGGAAGCCGAGAAGCAACGGCTTGGGCGCGAACTCTGCCCATGGTGTTGGGCCGGGCCTCGGCCGCTGCAGCAAACTGGCGTGAAACGTAGACGCCTTGATCGAGGTCTCCTCCGCGAAGCAGAGCTGCGGCCAAGTCGCCTAGCACAACAACGCCCGATTCGGGTAGTTCCATGCCCAATCGGTCCACCGCATGGTCTGCGGTCTCGGCCAGCTCCTGCCTGCCAAGTTGCCCGTACACCGACAAGGTCAGGGAGTCCATCCGGTAGGGAGTCACGAAACGTACCCATGCCTGCTCGGCGGTGTGGTCAGCGAAGTCGTACGCGAAGCGAGCGCGATCCATGGCGCGGAGGGCGTCCGCTTCGTCACCGGCAGCCGCGGCTTCCTCCGCGAGCCTGCCGTAGATCCAGGCAGACGCTGCCGCGTTGCCAGGACCTCGCACATCCTTCACAGCTTGGGCCAACAGTTCTGCAGCCTTTTCAGGAGTAGCCGCTCCGTAGCTTGCGTATGCCAGGGCCAGAGCGCGCAGTGGTGGGTGTCCAGCGGCTTCAGCGCAGTCCATAGCAACCTTGTAGTAGGCGTGTGCCCGGTGTTGATCCCCCAAATCCCACGCCACCCACCCCGCCAAGGCTGCAGTCTCGCCGCCGGCGATCGTCATCGCCCGTTCGTGGTCACCAGCCCGCGGAAGTGCCGAGGTGATCGCATCGAGATGCCCCTCGACCTCGCCTTGAAGTTCGAGCGCAGTCAGCTGCCTCTCGCTCACATGAAGAGCACCCGCACGATCGACGAGGGTGTTCAAGACGGTCGAGTCAACCTTTCCCCCCTTGCCGATGGCCTGGGCGAAGCGCTCCCATGGCTCAGCCGCGACAGTTGCTCCGACAATGACGCCCTCAAGTAGCGTGCGACGTTTCACGTCGTCCGGGTCCTCTCCTCCACCTCGGGTGCTCATCCTGCGCCTGGCGCGGGCGGCTGCCGCCTCCCGCTGCAAGTGCTCAGGGGAGACGCCGCAGGCCACCGCGATGTGCGCGAGCGTGTGGTTCGTCGGAATGTTCTCTGCATGCTCGTAGCGGTTGATCTCACGCCGGGTCATCGTGTCCCGCCCTGAGGCTGCGTTGACGGCGGCTGCCTGTTGTTCCTGTGTTCGTCCGGCAGCCCGGCGGAGTCGAAAAAGCAGCTCAGCTAACTCGTCGGTTGCCATGAGTGTGACCTCGTCCTCGGGTAGATGCCAATCATGGCTGCAACTTCCCCCGTCTGTTTCCCCCTTGACAGATTTTTCCCCCTCTGAATTCCCCTGGCAGAGCCCGCAGACTCGCGAAACGGTGAGTCCATGACCACGATCCGTCAGGCCTTCGTTTCTGAGCGCCTCGGCCGCCCCGCCCCGCCCGCCGAGGTACTCCCGTGCCTACGGGACCCTTCGTCGGAAGGCAGGCTTCGCGTGGCTCCCTCCTCCACGCTCGTTCCGCCGTTCGACCTGCACGTGTCCGTGCGCAGGCAAACTCGGAAGTCCGCCTGTGAACCCGCCTGAGCAGCACGGCATTGCCTCTGGCCAGGAGGCTCCTGCCAAACCCGAAAAAACTTTCCACGGCAGGCATGACGTGCCCTGTCTGTTTTCCGAGGCGGAAGGCAAGCCGGCGTTCGAGTGGACTACGACGCTCGTAGCCGAGGAGGGGGCTGGCGCCAACGCGCGGCTGCTGGTCCAGCCCTGGCTGACGATCTCGCGCTGGCCCGGCAACGTGGATGCTGCGGCTCGTGTCGCCGACAAGTTGGTGGACAACGCTGTACGGCATGGCAGGCCCTTCGATGACGGACGTGTCTCACTGCACCTGATCGTGGCCGCGGACTCCGGCGAGCTGTTCATCGAGGTGGACGACGCGTATCCGGAGTTCCCGGGCTTCGACGAGGCCGCCGGGCAGTCCGGAAAGGCCCGGGGCACGCCGAAGGGCCTGTGGTGGGTGGCCCACTACAGGGGACGTCTGGCGTGGGGGGTGAAGAGAGGGGTCGGCGACGTGATGGCCGGCAAG
Organism: Streptomyces sp. NPDC048484; assembly: GCF_040651415.1. NCBI lineage: Bacteria > Bacillati > Actinomycetota > Actinomycetes > Kitasatosporales > Streptomycetaceae > Streptomyces > Streptomyces sp. NPDC048484. The sequence continues at coordinate 18,260 of NZ_JBEZJY010000053.1, read as the reverse complement.
ACCGTGCAGGCCGTTCTCCCGCTTGCCTGACGTGCCCGCCTGCGGATCCCCCTGCCGGAACTGACTCTTGAGGAACTGGATGTCTAACCACGTGAGCACCGCCCGGCCGGTCACTCACCGACGTGATCGGGGCCGCCGCCCCCGGATCGACCGCTACCTCCTCGACGAGGTCAGCGGGGTGCTGGTGGCACCGCTACTGTGCCTCATCGTGCTGGGGAGCGGGACCATCTGCGCCTCGTGGGCGTATGAGTTCAGCACCGCTCAACTCGCGGTCACGCTCGGCGGCAGCGTGCTCTGCACGGTGCTGACCGGCGGAATCCGGGTGCGGGCCGTAGCAGCATCGCTTCAGCAACATCGCGACACCGAACTCCAGCAGATCGCGGACGCCGTGAACACCGCGGAGGACACCGCCGTGTTCATGGCGGACCAGATCTGCCAGGGCGTGCGGCCCCCGCTGCCACCAGAGCCCCAGCACACCGGAAACGACATGCTCGCGCAGGTTCTTGCAGCGCTCGACAACCTGCAGGTGCAGGGCGCACACGGCATGCTGCGGGTGCATGACGAGTCGCAGGCGGCGGTTCTCGTGGCGATGCACCAGACGCTGACGCGCCGCCAGCACCTGCTGATCGGCGAGATGCTGGAGCACCTGAGCAGTCTGCAGATGGCGACCGAGGACCCGGAGCTGCTGGACCACAGCTTCAAGATCGATCACCTCGCGATGCGGCTGCGCCGCATGGTCGAGAGCGTGTCGGTCGTGCTGGGCGGCAAGTCCCTGCGCGAGACCCGGGCGCCCGTCCCGGTCGCCACGGTCCTGAGAGGGGCGAAGTCGGAGGTCGTCAGGTACACGCGGGTGCAGACGGCGGCCGGGGAGGTGGGCTCCGCGTTCGCGCTGCCCGCGCACGTCCACCCCGATGTGGCGCATCTCCTCGCGGAGCTGATCGACAACGGTGTGGAGAACTCCGATCCGGCGACCAAGGTCATGGTCCGGGCGCAGCGGGTGGCACACGGGCTGCTGATCGAGGTCGAGGACCGGGCGACCCTGTTGATGGACCCGGTCAAGCGCACCATGCTGAACCGTCTTCTGGCCAACCCCGCACAGGCCAGCGTTGCCGATCAGGTCCGGGTCGGGAATCTGGGTCTGATCACCACGGCGACGATTGCCGCGAAGTACGGCCTGAAGGTCTGGCTGACGATGAACCCCACGGGCGGCACCACGGCCAGCGTGGTCGTTCCCCGCGAGCACCTCGTCCCCATCACCCCGTATATCGGCACCGTCTCCGCCCAGCGCCAGGTCCCGGCGCGGGAGCCGGCCTTCGCGGGCAGCGCATCGTCGCCCGTGCACCGTGCGCCCGCAGGGGCCCGCCCGGTTGAGCGGCCGGCCGGGGGTGAGGAGGGCCCGCTGCCGAAGCGCACGCCGCAGGCCAGACCCATGCCCGAACCGGCAGCCTCCGAACCCGCGCAGCCGGCCCAGGCCGCGAACCCGCAGGCCGCAGGGGACTGGCGGTCGGGCCTGCAAGCCGGGATGAACGCGAAGCCGGTCCCGCGCACCACCCCCCGCTCTGAGTCCTGACCCCCCCCCGCTACCTCGCATGGAGCAGACCGCCATGTCCTACGACACGCACGATGCCCTCGCCCCCGTGATTTCTCCGAGAGATGTCCAGGGACAGATGACACGCCTGCTGGATCAGTTCGTGCAGGCCACCCCCGGTGCCACGCACGCCGTGCTGGCCTCCACCGACGGTATGCGGCAGGCGTTCTGCTCGCCCATGCAGGTCGACTGGGTGGATGAGCTGGCGGCGGCTTTCGCCAGCCTGGCCGGGCTGGCCAGGAACGTCACCGGGCCGAAGGGTAAGGGTAAGTCGGAGCCGGTCCGGCAGATCATGCTGGAGCGGGACGACACCATCTTCCTGGTCACCTATGCCGGTACCGGCAGTGCTTTCCATCAGGATCTCAGGACCGTCGCGACGGTCCTGGTCGTCCTGGTGCGCCCGGACGCGAACCTCGGCAACGTTTCGTATGCCGTCGGGCGTCTGGTGCAGAAGTTCGCGGATTTCATGACGACTCCTGTCCGCGAGCGCGATGGCCAGGACAACGGTGTCGAGTGATCTCCCGCCCGGGCCAGGACGCATGGGCACACGAGGCAGCCAGCATTGTCCGGCTGTATGCGCTGACCGATGGGCGCACCCGCGCCCGGCACAGCCTGAGCCTGAACACCGTCCTGGGACCGGGGCCCCGGTCGCCTCGCCAGCTGACTGAGGAGAGTGCGCGGATCGTCGGGCTGTGCCGGCAGCGGCAGCGTCCGCTCGTAGAGGTGGCCGGTCTGCTCGGCCTGCACGTCACGGCGGTGACGGTCCTGGTCTCCGACCTGATCGACGCCGGAGCCCTGACCGTCCCCGTCCCGGACGCCCCCGGTGCGGGGAGCGACGTGCAGAAACTGCAGGCACTCAGCGCCGGCCTGAAACGCAAGTGGCACAACGCGAAAGCCGGGTGACGTCATCAATCAGCCCTCTCCATTCACCGAGCGGACCATCCTCAAGCTGGTCATCGGCGGCGGCTTCGGTGTCGGCAAGACCACCGCGATCGGCAGGGTCAGCGACATCCCACCGCTGCGTACCGAAGAGGCGCTCACCACGCAGAGCGAAGCCACCGACAGCCTGTACGGCGTCGAGCACAAGACGACCACGACGGTGGCCTTCGACTTCGGCCGCGTCGGCTGGGACGTCCCCGACCCCATCGAGCTCTACCTCTTCGGCACCCCGGGGCAGCCACGTTTCTGGTCCTTCTGGCACCTCCTGTGCGAAGGCGCGTTCGGCGCTGTCGTCCTGGCCGACACCCGGCGCCTGGACTCCAGCTTTCCCGCGGCCGACTTCTTCGAACAGCGCGGCCTGCCCTTCGTCATCGCGATCAACCAGTTCCCCGGCGCGGCCCCACGCACCCTTGCCGAAATACGCGAGGCGTTCACGGTCAGTGAAGAGGTGCCGCTGATGTTCTGCGACGCCCGCAACGCCGATTCCGTGGCCTCGGTCCTGCTCACCCTGGTCCAGCACGCCATCGAGTCCCTCTCCGTCAACTCCGCCCGTTTGGATGCCTGATGACTTCCCTTCAGAGCCCGCACGGCCCGCACGCCCTTGTCCCGGCCACACAGCACCGTATTCGGACCTTCACCGACAACCCAGACCAAGAGCTGTCCGACATGTCGGTCCGTCTGACCCGGTTCCACGAGCTGGACATCCCCATGGAAGGGCAGGAAATTCTCGACGACCTCACCACCCAGCTGGCCCAGCGCACCGGCTTCCTCTACGCCATGGTGAACGCCTTCAGCAACGAACAGACCTTCCTGGGCCTGCACAACCCCCCGCCGGAGTCGGGCTTTCCCATCGTCGGCAGAACCATGCCCCGCTCCCACGGCTGGTGCCCCGAGGTCATCGCCCGCAAGCGCGGCCTGCCCCTGCCCGAGGTGGCCGCCAGCCCGCGTTTCCAGAGCAACCCCGTGGTCGACGCGATCGGCATCCAAGCCTACTTCGGCATCCCCATCGTCGACGCGGTCAGCGGCAAGGCCCTGCTCACCGTCTGCATCATCGACCCCGAAACACGCACCCTCGCCGACGCCAACCGGCTGCAGGACCTGGTCCGGGACACCAGCTTCACGGCCGCCGACATCCTCAAGATCCCCCTGCCGCCTGCCCCCTGACACGCGAACCGCCGGGAAACTCCGCGCAGCGGTTTCGGCCGCAGCTGTCCTGTGAGCCCCTTCGGGGAGAGAGGCCGTTCCATGTCCATGCCTGCCACGCCCGTCACACTCGACAGGTTTCTCACACCCGCTCACCAGGCCCTGTGGGCAGACGTCGACGATGTCGCCGCCCAGGAGATCCTGCCCCGGGTGGACCGCATGGAGAGCACGCCCACCCGCGTGGAGAGCAAGCTCGCACGCCTCATGGCCGATCGCGGATGGTTCGGAGTCACGGTGCCCGAGGCTTTCGGCGGCATGCAGGCCGGGCACGTCGCCAAGACGATCCTCATCCACCGTCTGGCCCGCGTCTCCGGCGCGGCTGCCGCCATCCTGCAGGCCAGCCTGATACCGGTGGCCGGCCTGCTCCACTACGGCACCGGCGACCAGCACACCGCGCTGCTGCCGCGCGTGGCAACAGGCGATGTGCTCATGTCGATCGCGGTGACCGAGCCGGAACAGGGCGGCCATATCGGGGGGATGACGACCCGTGCCGAGTGGGACGGCACGGCCTGGGTCCTCACCGGGGTGAAGGCCCACGTCGGCAACAGCCACCTCGCGGGTCTGCATGTCGTCGTGGCGCGCACCGCCCCGGCCGGCACCCGCACGTCGAAGGCGCTGACCGCGTTCCTCGTCCGGGCAAAGCAGCGGGGCGTGAGCCTGCTGCGGCCCGGCGCCAAGCTCGGCCTGCGCGGCTTCAGCTTCGGGCAGCTCAGCTTCAACCGTGTCCGGGTCCTGCCGGACGACGTCCTCGGCGAGGTCGGCGCAGGGTTCGACGTCGCGCAGTTCGCCAGCATCGTCTACGGGCGGCCCAACCTCACCGCGCTCAGCCTAGGCCTCCACGAGGCGGCCGTCGCCCTCGCAGCGAAGTACGTCAGCAACCGGCCCCGCTATCACGGCACGCTCGCCGACGTCAGCGTTGTACGCGACCGGCTCGGCAGCATGTCCGCCCGGCTGATCATGGCCCGGATCCTGACCTACCACGCCGTCGACATGCTCGACCGCGGTCTGTCCTGCGACGACGAGCTCATCGCCGCCAAGGGGCTCGGCCACGACCTCGCTTTCGAAACCGGCACCGACGCCATGGAGCTGCACGCCGCCAACGGCCTCGACGGCGACTACGCCATACAGCGGGTCTGGCGCGACATGCAGAGCACCTACGCGCCCGCGGGCACCGGCGAAGTGCAGCGCCTGCGCCTCGCGGGGAGCCTCCTGCAGGAGGAGACCGGCGAGAGCGAGAGCGCGCGGATCCCCTGGTCCGTCCTGCACGCCGAACGGGCCGGGCGCCCCAGGCACGGCCCCCCGGTCGCCGTCTGAAAACGTCCGCGCACGGCACCCCGTGAATACATCCAGCCGTGCGCGGATCCCACGTCCCACGCTGGGCACCCCCGTTGCCGAGCGCGGGACACCCAGCCCGGCGCGGGAACGCCGGACCGGTGCGCCTTCGTGGTGGACGAGGTCGCCGGCCTGTCTCCCGCGCCGGGCGCCCACCACCGCGTCTCCCAGAAGCCGGAAGGCTTCACCGTGGCCGAGTCATATTCGCGTCAGGCCCATCACCGCCTGAACGACCAAGGACAATTACATGCCCTCAGAAATACCAGCACTGGGCAGACAGAAGAAGCAGATCATTGAAGTCATCGAGAGGGGGACCGTTCCGCGCGTATTCTCACCTTCGATACGCGAGATCGCGCAAGAAGTCGGGCTGAGTTCGTCCTCTGCGGCCTATCACCTCAAGGGCCTTGAGGAACTGGGACTGCTCAAGCGCGACCCGGGCAGATCCCGCTCCTACGAGATCGTGACCGGCTCCGACACCCTCGATCCGGTACCCGCATCTCAGGGCTGTACGTGCACCCTGGGCGGCGCCGACAGCAGCACCGAGAAGACGCCCGGGACAATATCCGTCCTGCAGCTCACACTCGAACCCGCCCACGGCCACGCCCTGCTCAAGGGCGCGCTGCTGGCCGTTCAATGCGCCGAGCCCGAGGCTTCTGACCGGGCCGGCCGCGCGGCCCTCGTCGGCCAGGTGGTGGCCGTCATGTGCCCCTGCACCAGCGGTGTTCCTCTACCCGGCCGGCCCGACACCCTGACCGCACAGGAACACAGCCCTGCCCCCACAGCCGATCGTTGCCCCGCTTCCGGGAGGACACCGTGACCAAACTTCGCGCGGTGACCTGGAACCTGCTCAATGGCGGAGTGGATGACTCATCGGAAGAGCGCTTCCATACGCAGACGGACATCGTCAAAGAAATCCGGCCCGACGTGCTGGCTCTCCAGGAATGCACCCTCTGGGACGAGGACGACAACCGGCGCCTGACGGCCATGGCCGGAGAACTCGGACTGAAAGCCGTCGCCATGCTCCCCTCCCGTATCGGCGACGGCCGCAACTTCACCGCGCTGCTGTACCGGCCGGCCCAACTCCACCTGGTCGACTGGAAACAACGAGGCCAAGGCGCCCTGCACCACGCCATGATCCGCGCCCGGCTGCGCCCGCTCGATACGCCCGACGGCAGTGCCGACTTCAACGCCCTCGCCACCCACCTCGCCTTCACCGACGGCGACACCCGGCTCGCCGAAGTACGCGGATGGGCGACCGACTTCGCCGGTGAATTCCCTGGCGCTCCACCGCGGTCCCTGCTCCTCGGCGACCTCAACTGTGCCCGCCTGTACGACACCTTCGACTGGAACCTGATCCCCCGGAACCTGCACGCCCGGTACCGCCGCATCCTGCCCAACGGGCACTTCGGTGACGCCGACCTCCGGGCCCTCCAGGTGCTCCTGGCTTCCGGCTGGCAGGACCCGGAAAGCCTCACCCAGACCCTCAGGAAAGCCACCGTCGGCTACTACTACGACAACGAGCCGCAGCCCTTGTGCCTGGACCACATCCTCGTTCACGGCTTCACCGTCCACGCCTACTGGACTTACGACACGCCCGCAGCGCGCGCCTCGTCCGATCACCTGCCGACCGTGCTCGACGCGGAAATCAGCGGGACAGCCTGACCGCCCGTATCTCCCCGGTGCCCCGCCGTGCGCGGAGCTCCGCGGTCCCCGGCACGGGGATCATCCACCCCGTTCCTCACTCTTCGGAGGGCCCCTTGGCCGGTATACGCAGCATCGAACCCGTGGTCACGGTGATCACGTTCAACCTTGAACGTGACGGTGGCCCGGACGAAGGCGGACAGCCTCCCCAGCGGTGGCGAGACGCCCACGAACTGCTCAACGAGCATCAGCCTGACGTGCTCCTGCGTCAGGAGATGACCCATAGCCGGGACAAGGGCCACCGCCGGCTCCACGCCGCCGAACAGCTCCTGAAAATGCGGGGCTTCATCGGCGCGCCCGGCACCGGCAACAACCCCACCGGGCTGTTCGTGCGACCCTCACTTTTCGACGTCCACCAAGTGTTCGAGCACGCTCCGCTGTGGCGCACCCCTCCCACCCACATCATCGCCAGCCTGCGGGACGTTCCCGAGGTCCCGATCGTGATGATGAGCTGGCACCTGGCTTTCAACGCACCCCGCGGCCGGGAACGGGAGGCCGACGAGATCCTCGCAGCCGCCGACAAAACCAACGCAGGGATGGCGTTCCTCGGGGGCGGCGACGCCAACGAATACCCGCATCCCACCGGTGAACTCATCCCCCCGATCGACTGGACCAGTCCCAAGATCACCGACCGGATGCACATGATGCACCGCACCAACGCCGGCCCCGACGGAACACGCGTCAGCTGCACCTACGCCGACAAGACCCTGCTGGGGGCCGGCCTCCACAATCCCGCCCGGTATGCCGCGCACACGCTCCACCAGCCCGACGCGCTCGGTGCCACCGCCGGCTGGACCAAGCCCGGCCAGGGTGGAAAACGGCGCATCGACCGCGACTACGCCGACCCCTGGCTCATCAACGCCGTCATCAAGGTCGAGGTCATCGAGACCACCGGCATCAGCGACCACGGAGCCGTCAAGACCGTCTACTCCCTCGCCGGAATGGTCGAAGCACTGCGCCGCAACATCACAGCCCTCGATGCGTACGACCTCGCCTTCTGACCCGCCAACACGACCTCCCAGACGTCGATCAAGGACACCTGTGCGGCCCGATCACCCCGCCCTCCTCATCCCTGACCGTCTCGCCCCGAGCGATCCGACCGACATGCGGCCCGCGGTGCGCTACCTCCAGCCCCGGCCCCGCAGCCCGCACACCGTCTCTCCCACCTCGCCCACAGGCCCGACGACTGATGCGCCATCCCTCGGAGGAATCGTGAACAAGCACAAGATCGACGCTACAAGGCCGCACTCAGCCCGCACGTGGAACTACTGGCTGGGCGGGAAGGACAACTACCCCGTCGACCAGGAGGCAGGCGAGGCATACGCCAAGATCGCCCCCCACATCAAGACGATGGCCCTCGCCTCCCGCCAGTTCCTGATCCGTACCGTGACGGTCGTCGCCGGGGAGCTGGGCATCCGTCAGTTCCTGGACATCGGCACCGGCCTGCCCACGGAAGACAACACGCACCAGGTCGCCCAGCGCGTGGCACCGAAATCCCGGATCGTGTACGTGGACAACGACCCGCTCGTCCTGAGCCACGCCGAAGCTCTGCTCACCAGCACTCCCGAGGGCGTCACCGACTACATCGACGCAGACCTGCACTACCCCGAGAAGATCATCGAGGCGGCGCGCAAGATCCTCGACTTCGACCAGCCTGTCGCCCTGATGCTGATGGGCATCCTGGGCCACATCCAGGACTACGAGGAGGCCCGGTCGATCGTCCGCCGTCTCCAGGCGGCCCTGCCGCCGGGCAGCTACTTCGTGCACTACGACGGCACCGACACCGACGCCGAACTGAAGCGGGCCCAGGAAGGCTACGACGACACCGGCGCCGACCCGTATGTACTGCGTAGCCCTCGGCAGGTCGCCGCCTTCTACGAGGGCCTAGACCTGCTGGATCCCGGCATCGTCTCCTGTCCGCTGTGGCGCCCAGAGCCGGGCACCGACCCGCAGCCGACGGACGTGTACGGCGGCATCGGCCGTAAAAGGTAACTGGCCGCCCCCGCTCCGGGCGGTGCAATCGACCGGCGGGCCAGCCAGCACAACAGCCCTGCCGTAGCCCATCCAAGACTAGGAACCGGCTAGTGGTGGACCTGACCAGGCCCCGCCGCCGCGCCCCCGGTTCCCCCGCCCTGCACCCGGATGACCTTCCGTGGCGATGCGGCATCCACCTTCATCCAGTTCCTCAACCCCAGGTCAGAGAAAATGATCATTGGTCTTCGCCGTGGGATCGACTCACCCATCAATCCCAACTACGCCTACAGCCCTGACTTGACCGTGCCCCGGCCTCTGAGCGGCCATCTGAGCACGGTCCATTCCATCGACCACTGGGTCGCCGGACTCCTGATACGCCCGATGCTCGCAGACCTGGCCGAAGTGGGCAGGTGGCGCCGGGACACTGCCCAGCGGTACGTGGTCCAGGATGGTCTGTGCCACTCCTTCTTCTTGGAGCGCAGCCTGCGGCACGTCTCCGTCTACTTGGCGGACCACAGCGAGCACGACTGTCTTGCCGCGCCCAGCCCGCCGCCACCCGCGGGCCAGCGCACGTGGTTCTGCCTCCCCGAGGATCCTGTCCGACCGCCTGAGGGCAGCCACAATGCCTGGCGTTACCTGTTGCGTACAGCGGTCGATCTGCCCGTACGGGTGACTCCCACGGCATTTCGCGACTTCGCCCGCCTCGACCCCGGCTCGGGCCTCGGCCCTGCGGACACGTTCCTCAGCACATTCGAGACGCTGGCCGAGCAGGCCCGGATCGTCCACACGCTCCTGCCGGAGGGCTCCGGCAGGTTCAACATCATCGTCGGCACCCAGGTATGGGCGGTGCGCCACGAGGGCGCCCCTCACCCACCCCGCAAGCCGGAAATCCACAGCATCCAGCACTTCCGGGACCCTGCCGCCCCGTCACGGACCGGCCACGCCGCCCCGGTGTCCCTGCTCGACGGGCCCGTCCCTGGGATCAGGGATATCGCAGGCAGCGAAGTCGTGGTGGGAGGCGGTCTGTGTCACGTCATACGGTCGCCGACGGCCGCACACCGACCCCCACATGAGCCGTGAGCACACGGCCGGCTCCCGCCTGGGGGCGCCCGGGGCGTCCTGGGTGCCGAGGAGGACACGCAGGGAGCGGCGGACCTGCCATGCCAACTCACCGCTCCAGCCCAGTCGTTGACGGTATTCGACGGCACGCTGGTCGATGGCTGCGGCCAGCACGGGGTCCGTCGGCGCGGGAGAGCCGCAGCGCTGCCCGGACTTCAGATCACGGCGGGCCTCGAACAGCGGAAGTTGCGGGTGGGTGACGGGCTCCACTGGGCGAGGCGCGCAACTGCCCGCGATCCACGAACTGCACCCCGGCAAGGTCGGCGCGCAGTCGTAGCCCTTTACCCGTCGGCCGCACCATGCGTGACGGAGCCTCCAGCCACAACACGAAGACGATGAAAGGGAATCCTGTGCAGATAACGACCGGTGAACTGTCCGGCGGTGGCCGCCCGTCCGAGGACCGCATCCTCATCAACGCGGATTCCACTCTGGTGGTCGTCCTCGACGGCGTCTCCACCCTCACCGATGAAATCCCCCGCGGCGGCTGGTACGCCCAGGCACTCGGAGAGGAGATCCTCGCCGCCCACAAGCGCGCCCAGCACCTCGACCTGCGCACCACTCTCAACGAGGCCATCCACGCGGTGGCCCAAGAACACGGGCTAGTCCCGCGCTCCTCGCCGGCGGCCACCGTGGCGATCGTGCGCCACCGCCCTGACGACCACATGGTCGACGCTCTCGTACTGTGCGACACGCCCGTTGTCGTCGAGCAGCGCGATGGCTTCGAGGTGCTGCGCGACGAGCGCCTTGAGACCCTCGTCTGCCTTTCCCCCGACCGCGAGGTCATGTTCGAACAGTTGCAGGCCGGGCGCGGATTCCAGTCTCCGGAGCACCGCCAGGTGGTTAAGCGACTGCGGGATCACCAGATGCAGCACATCAACCGGACCGGTGACCCGCTGGCGTACTGGGTGGCCGAGGCCGCCACGGAAGCCGCCTGGCAGGCCGTGGTGCGCTCCTGGCCCGTCTCGGACGTCACGCGCATGTGGGTCATGACGGACGGCTCCTTGGCTGGCGTCGAGCCCTACGGGCGCTGGTCCTGGCACGAATTCGCCAACGCCTGCGCCGCCCTCGGGCCGCAGCAGGTGGTCGAGACCATCGACGCCTACGAGCACAACGACGACCCGGACGGCATCAGGCACCCCCGCTACAAAATCTCAGACGACAAGGCGCTGGCCTGCATCGACTTCGGGACCCAGCGATGAGTGAGCGGCACACTGCCAGGCAGAGCGCCGCACGGACGGTCTTCCGCATGACCGGTCCCGGAACGACCGTGCTGGCTGTGCACGCTCACCCCGACGACGAGACCTGGGCCACCGGGGCCGCCCTCTCGACGCTCAGCGCGCTCGGCTGCACCGTGCATCTGCGCGTGGCCTCCGGCGGAGAGGCAAGCGAGCCCGGTCAGACGGAGGTCGCCGCACGCACCCGCCGGGCGGGCCGACTCGCCAGCGCGACCGCAGCCCTCGGCGTACATCACTGGGACTGGCTGGACGAGGGACGTTGGATCGACACCGCCGGCCACCCGTCGCCACGAGCCCTGACTAGCGCGCGGCTCGAGGACCTCTCCGGCGCCATCGTCCAGCACGTAGCCGACATTAACCCCGATATCATGCTCACCGTTGGTGCCGACGGACTGACCGGACACCCCGACCACATCCTCATCCACCACGCGGTGCGGCACGCGACAGCTCACCTCCCTGTTCCCGTGACGGTGTTCGGAGCGCACCTGCTGCACAGCGACATCGCGCGCGGCCATGAACTACTGCGCGCCGAACTGGGCGACACCACCATCGGGTCAGGACGGTGCACCGGGTCCGCAGTCCACACGAGCCTCCGCACGCTGACCGCCACCGCTCAGGCGGCTTCAGCACGCCGCACCGCAGTGGACCACTACAGCGGGGGGCTCGGTACCGCGCGGCTGGCCGACCTCCTGCGCACCTACCCCGGGCGCGGCGATTCCCTAGTGCTGCGCGGTGTGCACGACGCCATCGGGTGGGGCACCGAGCGATATTGCACATACGGCACCACATTGAGGTGAATCGCCGCCGAGGCGATCGAGGTCAACGCCCTCTCAGACCGACGAGCAGGTATTGATCGACCATCGACTGCTCGAAGTCCCTGGTCTTCTGCGGCGCCCGCAGGCGCCGCAGAAGACCAGGTGAGCACAACACCGCAGGAGTCATCGACACCCTACAGATCAGGAGATCTGACTGTGCATCGAGAAAGCAAGCGAAACATCAGGATTCTCGATGAAACGTCATCATTTTCTCTTGAAGGGCTGCACCTGTGCCGACCTGCGTTCTCGCTCTACCTGCGGCTTCGTAACGACGTAGAGCCCGCGAGACTTCAGGCACTCAACAAGGAGGAGGGGCGATGAGGCGGTTCCTGGGACCAGGGCGGCTGTGGGGGCACGCCTGGCCCTGGCCTGGGTGCTCGCCTCGACCGGCGAACCGGACGCCGAGGCGGTGGTACGCGCCCTGGCCGATGCCCTCGCCGCCGTCCACGGACCGGACCATCGGGACACTCTGGCTGCCCGGCACCTGCTGGTCGGCGTTCTTCGCGATCAGCACCGTTTTGAGGAGGCGGTCGGCCTGGCCTGGGACCTGCTCGCGGTACGCGAGGCCGTACGCGGCCCGGAGCACCCGTACACGCTCCTGCTGCGTGCCGAACTCGCCCTGCTGCTGCACCGCACCGGCCGCACCGGTGAGGCGACGGCGCTGGCTGGACAGGCCCTCGCGACAGCCACGAACGTCCAGGGCCCGCACACGCGCTACACGATCAGGATCCGCGACATCCACCACGAGATCACTGTGACCTGAGCGTCCCGCGGAACGCCTCGGCCGGGCCCGGCAACCGCATCACCGTGTGTCCGCCGGCTCCGGTGGCCGGTTGGCGCCGCCCGGCTTGGACGCCTCGGCCCAGCGTTGCGTGCCCTGCGGGCCGGGCCGGCCCCCGCCTCCCGGCGCTGGTCCTTCCCTGACCGCTCTCTCAATGAAAGACGACCGATTCAATGATTCACAACAGTTTCTCCGTAGCTGCCGGTGAACTCTCCGGCGAAGGCCGCTCCAGCGAGGACCGCATCGTCCAGGCGCCGGGAGCCGTCATCGTCCTGGACGGAGTCTCCACGCTCACCGACGACGAGCCCCGCGGAGGCTGGTATGCCGAAGTCCTCGGCAACCGGGTGGCCTCGGTGCTCGCCGCCGGCCCGGACGCCGACCTGCGCCAGGTGCTCGAACAGGCCATCGCCGGCATCGCTGGTGAGCACGGGCTCGTCGCGGGGGCATCCCCCGCCGCCACCGTCGCCGTCGTGCGGCACCGGGGCGACACGGTCGACGCGCTCGTCCTGGCGGACACTCCGGTGATCGCGCGCACCGTCGCCGGCACGATCGATCCGGTGCATGATGACCGGCTCGCCCGCCTGGTCACCGACCGCCCGCAGTACGCGGAGTATCAGGCGCGGCTACGGGAGGGCCGCGGCTTCCAGGCGCCCGAGCACCGCATCCTGCTCCAGGAACTCCGGGCCCACCAGCTCCGTCACCTCAACAACGGCGCACCGGGCGGGTACTGGGTCGCCGAAGCCGTGCCCGAGGCGGCCCGTCATGCAGTCGTGCGCTCCTGGCCGGCCCGCGACCTCGCCGACATCCTCGTGATGACGGACGGGGCCAGCGCCGGCATCGAGGAGTACGGGCTGTACCTCTCGTGGGATGACCTGGCTGACGCCTGCCTCACCGACGGACCCGACACGGTCGTACGGTTCATCCACGACACGGAGGCGGCTGACCCCGACGGCCGACGCTGGCCCCGCTACAAGAAATCCGACAAGGCGCTCGCCTATCTCCGGTTCGCACCCGTTGCCCGCCCGGCCTCGTGAGCGGCGGCGCCCCGCCGAACCGTCAGCGAACGACGGGGAGCCGACCGGGCGTCCAGGGAATCCTTGCTGAACGTAGCGCGTGGCATGCACGCGGACGGTACGTGGGGCGGGCCAGGGGTGCGGCAGACAGCGTCCGCCGCACGCAATGCCTCGATCGGGTGATGTTCCCCCTGTGCGGGTGATCGAACATCGCATCACGGTCTCATCTTCCAGTCCCGCCAAGGGCGGCCCCCGTTTCCTCGAACGTTCGGCCGCCACGTCGCTCCCGGCCGGCCGTAACGGCTTCTGAAGCAGGGGAGTTGTTCAGTCGCCGGATCCACCCACCCCGCGCAGGAGGACCCCCATGAATCCCGTTCCCGCCCTCACCCCGCTTCCTCCTGCTTTCGACCAGCGCGTCCACACGGACACGTCCGCTCCTCTCCGTGCCGTGTATCAGGTTGACGCCGTGCACAGGTCCACCGCAGATAGTTCATGCCCGAAACCGGGGTGGGGGGCATGAGCGTCGCCCAACCGATTCCGCCCGCCCTGCGGGAATGGGCCCAGAGCGTCGTCGGCCCGGTGGACGCCGTACGCGACGTCTCCCACGAGCGTCCCAACTCCCGCGTGTGGGAACTGACCTGCGACGGCGGAGTGTCGTTCGCGAAGCTGGCGCCGGGCCCGACGTTCTTCGGCCGGGAAACCTGTGCCCTGCGCGAGGTGGCGCCCGGCCTGGAGCCGGTCACGGCGCCCCTCCTGCTGGCAGCCGATCCGCACCAGCAGGCCCTGATCCTGCTCGTTCCGGCGGGCGGGGGTGTGACATGACGGGTCCCCGCCTGCCCGCGCAGAGCTCCGGGCCCCAGAGCGCCGCCCAAGGACGGAAGGTGCTGCCCCCGCCGGCCCCGGCTCAGATCAAATACACCGGGCAGTACTCGGTGAACCCGATGGACGGGGTGTCCTTCCGTGCGCTGTGCGCCCGGATCCCGTCGGTCCTGCGGCGGATCGCGGGCATGTCCTGGGCCGTCGACCGGACAGCGGTCGTACTGCTGCTGGTCTGCCAGGTGACGGTCGGCGTGGCGGCGGCCGGCCAGCTCACCGCCACCGCCCAGGCGATGCGCCCGCTGCTGAACGACGGCACCGTGCAGGAGCGGCTGCACACCGCGCTGCCCGCACTGGTCGTCGTGGCCGTGATGGCGGCCCTGTCCCGCACCGCCGGCGCGGTCTCGGCCTACGGTGAGCGGCGCATCACACCGCAGCTCACGACCGAGGCCGACACGACGCTGGTCGCCTCGGTCTGCCGGGTGGAGGCGGCCACCCACAGCGAGGACGGATTCCACGACCGTCAGGAAGCCGCCGAGATGGGGGTGCTCCGCAGCCACGTGATGGTCGCCGACGCCCAGCAGCTGATGTCCTCGCTGATCAAACTGGTGACGGCGTGCGGTGTCCTGTCGGTACTCGACTGGCGGCTGCTGCCGTTCCTGCTGCTCGCCGTGCTCCCGGCCGGGATCGGCTCGGTGCTCACCGCGCGCGTGGACTACGAGATCCACTACGCGAACATCGCCAACCGCAACGCGCGCGGGATGATGCGCTGGTGGGCGACCAGCCCGAAGTACGGCGACGAGGTCCGCGCCAACTCGATGGCCGGCTATCTGCTCCACTGGTACCGCACCCTGTCGAAGCAGGCGGACGCCCGTTCACTGGCTGCCACCCCCCGCATCCTGCGGATCGCTCTGGGCTCCGCGGCGTGCGGCGGCGTGTTCCTGGTGGGCACGTGGACGGCGCTGTACTGGCTGGCGGCCACCGGAAGGATCGCCCTGGCGATCGCCGCGACCGCGGTCTTCGCCGTCCAGACCACCCTGGGCGCGCTGACCCAGCTGGTCCGCAGCGCCGCCGCCGTCTTCCACACCAGCCTCTACCTCGGCGACATGACGGACTTCCTGGACGAAGCCGAACAAAAAGCACCCCACCGTGGCGAGTTGACGGCGCAGGCCCCCATCCAGGAGATCCGGGCGCAGGACGTGGTGTACCGCTATCCGGGTAAAGAAAAACCGGCTGTCGACGGGGTGTCGCTGACCCTGCGGCGCGGGCAGATCCTGGCGCTTGTCGGGGTCAACGGCTCCGGCAAGACCACGCTGACCCGTCTGCTCGCCGGGATCCTCCTGGCCGACCGGGGCACCGTGACATGGAACGGCGACGACCTCGCCACGGTGGACCCCGACACCGTGTGGGAGCTGACCGGGCTGGTCCCGCAGGTTTTCGCGCAGTGGCCACTGCGGCTGCGCGAAAACGTCACCCTGGGCCAGCCCCGCTCCGAGTCCGACACCCCGGTGTGGGAGGCCATCGACTCCGTGGGCCTGCGCGAGGCGGCCGAGGACCTGCCCCACGGGCTCGACACCCTGGTGGCACGAGAGATCTTCAGCGGGGTCGAACTGTCCGGCGGGCAGTGGCAGCGCGTGGCCTGCTCCCGCGGCCTGTACCGGCTCCCCGAGCTGTTGATCATGGATGAGCCGACCTCCCAGGTCGATCCGGAGGGCGAGCACCGGGCGTTCGAGACGCTCAAGGAGATGTCCGCGGACCGCATCACGATCGTCGTGACGCACCGGCTGGAAAACACCCGGATCGCCGACACGATCGTCGTGATGGAGGCGGGCCGGATCACCGAGCAGGGCAGCCATGAGGAACTCGCCTCCGCGAACGGGGAGTTCGCCCGGCTTCTTGCCTTGTCCCGGGACCGCTGACCGTCCAGGTGCCGCCCAGGCGGGCGGCACCCGCCACCGCCCGAGCAGTCCATTGATCCGGAAGAAACACCTATGGCCGGCCTTCAGCTGGCCGACGCAGACGGGAGACACTGCAGGATGAGCGCGGAAGAATACTGGTGAGTCCGGCTATTGGACCTTGCGGAATGGTCGGCTGGACAAGAGCTGCCCCCTCCTCACGGCTGGACCGATTGAGCCTCGCCGTCATCTTCATCTGCTGCTTCGGTCCAGTACTTGCGGCTGTCTCCCAACCCGCTGGATGCATAGGCCATGAGGTCGAAGGGGGGTATCCAGGCTGTAGCGAAGGCGGCGTTCATATAGATCGCGAGGGGATAGATGATGTCGCCGTCCGGCATGGGGTCCACGAGGTGGAGGTTCGTCCCGGGCAGAGCAGGCCGCAGTGCTTCTTCGTCAGGCGTGAGCCAGCCAAAGTAGCCCTTGCCGAGGACCCAGATGGCGTCAGGACATAGAGAACGGTCGTGCTCGTTGCACCACTCTGCGAGATGATTGCCGAGCGTGATGGGGTCGATGCTGCCGAAGGCAAAGATCATTCCCACGGTTGGGAACGGCTTGTAGCCATCTGGAGCTTGCCGACGTTGATCCCCCAGATTCCTCTGGTAGGCGGACTTCGGAAGGCTCTTGGCCTTCCGGATCTTCTCGCAGTCCTCGCGCAGGCCGTCTCTGTCGAGGAAGGACTTGACTTCGATGAGGCCGTAGACGCACTCGTTCGGCACGATTGCGTAGCCACCCGAGTCAAGTAGAGGGGGCGTGCTGCGGTCACAGATGACGGTGTCGCACTGAGCTGATTTTTGCCCATCGACCGAGATGATCTCGGCGTTGTGGCGGGCCTCGACGTGGCCTGGCAGGTGGCTCTTTGCGAAGGTGTGAAAGATCCCTTCGCGGCTGGTCCCCTTCCCGCCCGTGTGCTGGAAGGCTCGTGTCGCTTCGAACTCCTCCTTCATGCGGCGGGCAATCGAATGAAGGGTCTGTTCCAGCAATTTGCCACTCATGTACGTATTATACGTTTCTTGCCAATAGTCTGCTCTGGTCCAGCTGGTCAAGTCTGTCGGGCATTCCGCCGGGCGACCTCCGCTGCGTTTCCCGGACGAGTGTTTCCAGCTTCTTGGGTCCACTGGTCCAAGCTGAGGCGGTGTTGAGATGGAGGCCGAGGAGTCGGCCCAGGACCACTGCTCGGAGTTGGCCTGCTAGTTCCATGAGAGCGGTGCTTCGTCCGGCTCGGGTATGGAATCCGAGCCGGACGAGACGGTGCGAGAGCTGGGTGGCTGCCATCGGCGTCGCCCGGCTCACCGGCTGCCACCTGGAGCAGGGGCCCGATGCTGGTAGTTCTGGCTATCAGAAGTTGCACAATAGGTGCGTCAAGGGCGGCTCGGTATGCCCGAGCCACCCTTGACGACGGTTGTCAGCAGCAGTCGCAACCCTGGGCGCAACCGCATGTTGCTGCGGCGCTCGCGGCAGGGACGTGATTGGTGGGCGCGCAGCAGCCCTTCCCTTGCCAGGCGTCGCGGCCTTCCTTGACTGCGCTGGCGGCGATGACGAGGGCGGCGATCGGGTCGGCCCAGGACCAGCCGAGCAGCAGGTTGGCCAGCAGGCCGACCAGGAGCACTGCGGAGAGGTAGGTGCACAGCAGGCACCCGCCCTGACGCTCGGACTGGAAACCCTCCTCGGCGAGCACTCGTTCTACCGCGTCACCCTCTGAGAGACATCTCTGGGTCCTAAGAAGTCAAGCCGCGGCCGTCAGTGGTGACGTGCGAGGGGAGGTGAAGGCACGGTGTTCGTCGAAGTGGAG
>NZ_JBEZJY010000052.1:0-52697 GCF_040651415.1 Streptomyces sp. NPDC048484 | reverse complement strand
TGTTCATGATCGGATAACGACTCAAGCGGGAAACGGTGACCTCCACACCGTGCCTTCACGCAATGTCAGTGAGACTGCTCAGACCTCGTGAAGTCAGTCCTGTCCAGACCGGGCGCAGGCGAGGTAGGTACGCGGCGAGGTCGCCGACTGCCTCACGTGTGACGGTGGCGAGCCGGGCCGCGAACGCCCGCTGGCCGACATCGGCGCCGGGGATCAGGCGGTCGAGTTCAGTTCCTCGAACTGCGCTTCGCGGAACTGTGCAGCACCCTGCAGCGGCCGCCCTACCGTCTGGCCGGCGCTCTCATGACCGTCGCCTGAGCGGTCTCGGTGTGGCTCACCCACTGATACGCGCGCTCGAAGCCGGACGTGGCTGTGCCCCGGCGTCTGACGGGGCACAGCCATAGAGCGCGGGCATGGCCTACACGTCACTGCACCGCTCCGTCGGCTCACCGCCCGGCCCCGTGACCGCCGAGATGCTCGAACAGGCCGTGACAGCAAGCGTGAGCGAGGCGGAGGACCTCGGCTGGAAGCAGGACGCCGACGCCGTGAAGGACAACAACCGGGAGTACGCCAAGGACTTCGCCGCTCTGGCAAACGCACGCGGCGGGATCATCGTCTGCCTCCTGCCGGTACCTGTCGCCAGAGCTTCAAGGCCACGGTAGGAGCGAGCCCGCCATGAACACCGAAGACGACCGCCAATGCCACCAACTGGCCACACCCGCCCCCTTGCGCCCATGCAGTGATGCCCCACGACAACGGGATGTGCGCTTTGCTGTGCGGCAGGCCTTCAGGTTTGGTGACCCCGTCGGCCAGGTGCACTGCGGCCTGATCCGGTGAACTGCAGGGGGATTGGCCGGTTGGGATGCGGCTCCCTGTGATGCGTTCTCGAAAGGGTGTAGCTCCTTTCAAGGGACGGCCCTACCTGCATGAACTGCGGCTTGGCGCGCGACCGGGTGATCGAACAGGGTCCCCGGGAGGGCAACGCCGCGATCCGTGACTCCCAGGCAGTCGATCTTGATCCGGCCCCGAGCGTGACCTGGCGGTTTCGAAACGATCTATGCGGTGCTCAGCCCGGCCGGTCAGGCAAATGCCCAGCTCAGCCTGTCCCTTGAAAGGAGCTACACCCTTCTCGAAAGGCTCCGCACCGGGCCGAGGATCTGCCCGCGCCAGCCCCTGCCAGGTGCCCCTCAGGGGCGTTCCCGGCGCCAGTCCGAGCAGCAGAACGAGCAGCGGTGGCCAGTGGGACGCGCTGGTCGGGCGCAAGGGGGCAGTGCCGTTTCAGCACGGGCGTGTTGGGGTGCGACAACTAGGCGACACTTTTCACCCTGCTGTGCGCCTGACAGGGCGGCATCTGTCGCACTCCGGAACAGCACGGGTTCTGCGCGGGAGCGGGAGGGGTCGGCAGCCAGGAATCACGTCAGTACGGTGCTGGCACGTCAGCACCGTGTCAGCACAGGAAGCCCTCGGGGTCGACTGCCGCCACGGGTGGGCCTTTGCTCGGGCACGCAACGAGAACGTCCCGGACGGCATGCCGTCCGGGACGTTCTCACTCTGGTGGCTGGGGCCGGGATCGAACCGGCGACCTATCGCTTTTCAGGCGATCGCTCGTACCAACTGAGCTACCCAGCCACGCGACTCGCGAGGAATCGCAGCGGTCCTGACGGGATTTGAACCCGCGGCCTCCACCTTGACAGGGTGGCGAGCACTCCAAACTGCTCCACAGGACCAAGCTGTTGTGTGCGAACAGTGTCGCACACGGTGTTGCGTGCCCCCAACGGGATTCGAACCCGTGCTACCGCCTTGAAAGGGCGGCGTCCTAGGCCGCTAGACGATGAGGGCGAACAGCTACTACCACTCTGCTTCGTCTTCGCGTTCCCAAGAAGGAAGGGGACGTGAGAAGCATGTGACTCCGCGTCCCCCGTTAGGGTTCCGCTTTTCCTTCACTTCGACAGAAGCTCGGGACGGTCAAGCCCTGACCGGTGCCCTTGGGCACGAGCAGACTGTACTACGCGGCCTGTACGCAGGCCAAACCAGATAGGCAGGCGGCTCAGGGCCGGTTCTCCTTGGGGAGATGCCGGCTGACCTCGGCCGTCGTGAGCCCGAGCCCGCCCAGTTTGATCTCGTCCCAGGCCTGGAGACGGCGCGTGTCACGGTCCAGGTAGAGGATCGACGTCTCGATCGGGGCGGGATCGTCGCCCTCCAGCGCGCGCAGGCCGCCACCGCCCGTCGAGCCCTCGATGCGCAGCCGCGTGCCGTACTTCATGACCTCCATCTCCTGGTGGTGGACATGGCCGGCCAGGACCAGGGGCACGTCGCCGTCCGTCTCGCGCGCGGCCGTCGGGTTGTGCGCGACGGCGATGTCGACCGGGGTGCCCGCGGCCTCCTGGTCGCGCAGGGAGGAGGCGAGGCGGGCGCCCGCGAGCACCTCCGACTGGTCGCCGCCCACCTTGGCCGAGCGGTCGGGGGTGAACTGCGGGTCGCCGACGCCCGCGAAGCGCAGGCCCGCGACCGAGACGGCCCGGCCGTCGTCGAGGACGTGCACGTTCTTCATGCGCTCCAGGTAGCGCTGGGTGACCCGGCCGTCGTGGTTGCCGCGCACCCAGACGTACGGGGCGCCGACGTCTGCGGCCGGGTCCAGGAAGCCGTTCTCCGCCGCGGTCCCGTGGTCCATCGTGTCGCCGGAGTCGACGACGACGTCGATCTTGTACTGCTCCACCAGCGAGGCGATGATCTTCCAGCTCGCCGGGTTGAGGTGGATGTCGGAGACGTGCAGGACCCGGATGGTGGAGGGGTCCGGCGCGTACGCGGGAAGCGTGGACGTGACGTCGTACAGCTTCGTCACGTTCGTCACCAGGCGGGCCAGCTCCTTCTGGTAGACGTCGAACTCGCTGACGATGCTGCGGGCGTTGCCGACGACCGAGGGGGCGGAGGAGAGCAGGCCCGAGAACTTCGGCTCCAGGACCGACTTGGGGTTCCAGGTGGCGAAGGCCGTGGCCCCGCAGGCGGCGAGCAGGGTCAGCGCCAGGCCGCCCGCCGCGAGGGCCCGGCGCGGGCGGCGGTAGACCGCGAGGCCCAGCGCGGTCGCGCCGGAGACCACGGCGACACAGGAGCGTACGGCCAGGTCGAGGGTGCCGGCGCCGACGTCGTCGGCGACCTCGTCCTGGAGGCCGGAGAGCCGTTCCGGGTGGTCGACGAGGGCCTGGGAGCGGACCGGGTCGAGCTGGTCGACGTCCACGTCGAGACGCAGGGGTGCCGTGTGGCTGCGCAGTTCGAGGGCGCCGAGCGGAGAGACGTTGATCTTCGTGCCGCCCGTGAGGGAGGGGCGCAGCGTCATCGTGGTGTCCATGGGGCCGACCGGCGCGCGGACGTTCCCCACGATCAGCAGACCCAGCCACGCGCCGAGCAGGACGACGGCGACGAGGCTGAGCGCCCGGGTGTACGGGTGCGGCTGGTGGACGAGTTCGATGACGGGGTGGGAGCGGCGTGAGCGGTAGTGGCGTACGAGGAGGCGGGGAACCTTTCGTACGTGGTGCAGAGCGGCGGCAGCGGGGACGCGGGCCATTGGGCGCGTATGCCCAAGGGGTGGGGCGGGTATGCGGCGCGGGCCGAGCGCACCCCTCCCGCGGCGGCTCCCGTCCATGCTCCGCAGAACCTCTCGTCCGGGCTCCGCAGAACCTCCCGTCCGGGCTCCCCACGAGCTCCGTATGTGGCAGCCCTGGCATCCCGGCGTCCGTACCGGACAATGGTCATGTGCTGGAGATGACGCGCGAGGAGTTCGAGGAACTGGTCGCCGAGGCGCTGGACCGGATCCCGCCGGAGCTGACGCGGTTGATGGACAACGTGGCGGTGTTCGTCGAGGACGAACCGCCCGCCGACGACCCCGAGCTGCTCGGGCTCTACGAGGGGACGCCGCTGACCGATCGCGGTGAGTGGTACGCGGGGGTGCTGCCGGACCGGATCACCATCTACCGGGGGACCACGCTGCGGATGTGCGGGACGCGCGAGGAGGTGGTGGCCGAGACCGAGGTGACCGTGGTGCACGAGATCGCCCACCACTTCGGGATCGACGACGCGCGGCTGCACGCCCTCGGGTACGGCTGACGTCCGGCCAGTCGTCGCTCGGTACGTGCGTACTGGGCGTGCGTACTGGGCGTACGTACGTGTACGCGTCCGGCTGACGCCCGGTCACGCGCACGTGTGTGCGTCCGGTCGCGGCGTCCGGCCGCGCTCCGCTCTCCGCGTACGGCCGCGTGTCCTCTTGTGGGCGGCGGGAGTTGGGCAGGGGGACTCCTCATACCCTTCCCCGCGCTCTCGGCCTCGCCCGAGCAAGGGGGGACCCCCTCCGGAGGTAGCTGCCCGTGCGCGCCATGTACGTACCCGTCCGTCTGGCCGCCGTGGCCGTGGCCCTGGCCGTCGCCGCCGGCTGCATGAGCGTCGGTGACGACGAGGGAAGCCGGGCCACGCCCTCCCACTCGGCGGGACGGCGGGGCGGCGAGGCGCCCGGCGGAGGGTCGGCGGTGAACGGCGGGGGCTCCGGCTACCGCGGAACGGGTGACGGAAAACACGCCAGGGCCAAGCCGGGGAAGTCCGCGTCCGGGTCGGCGTCGCCGTCGGCGGGGGAGAGCGGGTCGGCCGCGCCGAATAAGCCGGACAAGGACGACGCCGGCGGGAAGAAACCCAGGCCAGGGGGGTCGGCGCCGACGAAGGCGCAGCCCACACCGACACGTCCGGCACCGGATCCGACGCCCACCAAGGAGACGCCTGTGCCGTCACCGGACCCGACGACCGCGGAGCCGTCGTCCTCTGCGCATCCGGAGCCCGAACCGCAGCTCGTCGAACGTCGGGAACCGGCGCCGCGAGCCGGCGTCGAGGCCTGAGAACGGGCCCGCCGCTGGGTCCGGTTTGGGTCCGGGCTTGGGTCCGGGTTTGGTCCGGAGGGGCCCTGCGTGGGGGCGTGTCGGGGGCGTGCGCAGGCCTCTGACCTGGTCGGTCGTCCTCAGTTTGCCTTCCGAGGCAGACAGTGCGTATGGTAGTAGATCGTTTGATCCTAATTGCCCGGCGCCATCACAGAGCGCCGCGTGGCGCGTACTCTTCCCTTGCCGTGGCTGACCGCATTGAGGCGGTCGTTTGCGAAATCACGGAGTTGACGGGCACGTGCCGACGAGACTCCGGAAGGTTTCGCATTCGCATGTCCATTTCCAGTACTGACCACATCGTCGTGCCCGAGAACGAGGCGACCGACGAGACCGCGGCACTCGCGGCTCCCACCGCTGATGTGGTCCCTGCCGCTGACGCGGCCCCCACCGCCGACGTGGCCCCCGAAGCCGACGCGGCCCCCGAAACCCCTGAGGTCACCTTCGAGTCCCTCGGTCTCCCCGAGGGCGTTGTGCGCAAGCTCGCGCAGAACGGCGTGACCAGTCCCTTCCCCATCCAGAGCGCGACCATTCCGGACGCCCTGGCCGGCAAGGACATCCTCGGCCGCGGCCGCACCGGCTCCGGCAAGACCCTCTCCTTCGGCCTGCCGCTGCTCACGCAGCTCTCCGGCGGCCACACCGAGAAGAAGAAGCCCCGCGGCATCATCCTCACGCCGACGCGTGAGCTCGCGATGCAGGTCGCGGACGCCCTCCAGCCGTACGGTGACGTCCTCGGCCTGAAGATGAAGGTCGTCTGCGGCGGTACGTCGATGAGCAACCAGATCTACGCCCTGGAGCGCGGCGTCGACGTCCTCGTCGCCACTCCGGGCCGACTGCGCGACATCATCAACCGCGGCGCCTGCTCCCTGGCGAACGTCCAGGTCGCGGTGCTCGACGAGGCCGACCAGATGTCCGACCTGGGCTTCCTGCCCGAGGTCACCGAGCTGCTCGACCAGATTCCGGGCGGCGGCCAGCGCATGCTGTTCTCGGCCACGATGGAGAACGAGATCTCCACGCTGGTCAAGCGCTACCTGACCAACCCGGTCACGCACGAGGTCGACAGCGCCCAGGGCAACGTCACGACCATGACGCACCACATCCTCATCGTGAAGCCCAAGGACAAGGCGCCGGTCACCGCCGCGATCGCCTCCCGCAAGGGCCGCACGATCATCTTCGTCCGCACCCAGCTGGGCTGCGACCGCATCGCCGAGCAGCTCTGCGACTCCGGTGTGAAGGCCGACGCGCTGCACGGCGGCATGACGCAGGGCGCGCGTACCCGCGTGCTCGAGGACTTCAAGAAGGGTTACGTCAACGCGCTCGTCGCGACCGACGTGGCCGCCCGCGGCATCCACGTCGACGGTATCGACCTGGTCCTTAACGTGGACCCGGCCGGTGACCACAAGGACTACCTGCACCGCTCCGGCCGTACGGCGCGTGCGGGGCGCAGCGGCACGGTCGTGTCGCTCTCCCTGCCGCACCAGCGTCGACAGATCTTCCGCCAGATGGAGGACGCGGGCGTGGACGCCTCGCGTCACATCATCCAGGGCGGCGCCGCCTTCGACGCGGATGTCGCGGACATCACGGGTGCCCGGTCGATGACCGAGGTCCAGGCCGAGTCCGCGGGCAACGCGGCGCAGCAGGCCGAGCGTGAGGTGTCGCAGCTCGGCAAGGAGCTGGAGCGCGCGCAGCGGCGTGCCACCGAGCTGCGCGAGGAGGCCGACCGGCTGATCGCGCGCTCGGCGCGTGAGCGTGGCGAGGACCCGGAGGCCGCGCTGGCCGAGGCCGCCGCCGTCATCGAGGCCGCCGCGGTGGCCGTGGCCCAGGAGCCGGCGGCGCAGGCCGCCACCGAGTCGGTGCGCGACGAGCCGCGTCAGCGTCGTGACGACCGTGGCAACTACGAGCGCCGTGACCGTCGTGACGAGCGGCCCTCCGGTAACTCCGGTGGTTTCCGCCGTGACGACCGTCGGGACGGTGGCGACCGCGGTGGTGACCGTGGCGGATTCCGTCGTGACGACCGTTCCTCGGGGTCCTCGGGTGGCGGCTTCAACCGTGACCGCCGTGACGACCGTTCCTCGGGCGGTTTCAACCGCGACCGTCGTGACGACCGTTCCTCGGGGTCCTCGGGTGGCGGCTTCAACCGTGACCGTCGTGACGAGCGTCCCTCCGGAAACTCCGGTAACTCCGGTGGTTTCCGCCGGGACGACGAGCGTGGCGGCCGTTCTTTCGACCGTCGTGACGACCGTCCGTCGGGTGGTTTCCGCCGTGACGACCGTCGGGACGGTGGCGACCGCGGTGGTGACCGTGGCGGATTCCGTCGCGACGACCGTTCTTCGGGTACTTCAGGGACTTCGGGGACCTCGGGGTCCTCGGGCGGTGGCTTCAACCGTGACCGCCGTGAGGGCGACCGTCCGTCGGGCGGCTTCCGCCGGGACGACCGTCCGTCGGGCCACCGGGGCAGCGACCGTCCGTTCAACCGTGACCGGCAGGGCGACCGTCCCACGGGCGGTGGCTTCCGCTCCGGCGGCCACGACCGTCCGACCGGCCGTCGTGACGACCACCGCGGCGCCGGCTCCGGTTCGGGTTCGGGCTCCGGCTCCTCCTTCCGCCGCGACGACAAGCCGCGCTGGAAGCGCAACGGCTGACGCTGACGCACACTGACGTACATCACTCGAAGGGCCCGGACGACCGTCAACCTCGGTCGGCCGGGCCCTTCGGCGTTGGCCAGGTGCGGTTGACGGTTGACCAGATGCAGAGGTGGGCGCCGGATGTCCTGACAAGGCGCTCCGGGTTGCTGCCCCGGGAGCCCCAGCCGGAATGCCCCGGGAGCGCCAGCCGAATGCCCCAGGAGCCCTGTGTGGGCCAGGCCTCCGGGCCATGCCTCTGGCTGCCCCCTCGGGCCACGTTTTCGGCCAGAAGGACCGCTCTTTGGCGCATGTCGTACCTTCAGCGAGGGAATTGCTGGGGGCATGACAGATGACGCCAGAGTGAGTGGGCTGTCGGACGAAGAGCGGCTGGCCCAGCTCGGTTACACGCAGGTTCTCGCCCGCCGCATGTCGGCGTTCTCCAACTACGCGGTCTCCTTCACGATCATCTCGGTCCTGTCGGGCTGCCTGACGCTCTATTTGTTCGGCATGAACACCGGCGGGCCCGCAGTGATCACCTGGGGCTGGGTCGTGGTCGGGCTCATGACCCTGTTCGTCGGGCTCGCGATGGCCGAGATCTGTTCGGCGTATCCGACCTCCGCGGGCCTGTACTTCTGGGCCCACCGCCTCGCCCCGCCGCGTACGGCAGCGGCATGGGCGTGGTTCACGGGGTGGTTCAACGTCCTCGGCCAGGTCGCCGTGACCGCGGGCATCGACTTCGGCGCGGCCTCGTTCCTGGGCGCGTATCTGAACCTCCAGTTCGACTTCGAGGTCACACCCGGCCGTACGATCCTGCTCTTCGCCGGGATCCTCGCCCTGCACGGCCTGCTGAACACCTTCGGCGTACGCATCGTCGGCCTCCTCAACAGCGTCAGCGTGTGGTGGCACGTCGTGGGCGTGGCGGTCATCGTGGGCGCGCTGACCTTCGCACCGGACCACCACCAGTCGGCGTCCTTCGTCTTCACGGAGTTCGTGAACAACACGGGCTGGGGCAGCAGCTTCTACGTGGTGCTGCTCGGCTTGCTGATGGCGCAGTACACCTTCACCGGGTACGACGCCTCGGCGCACATGACGGAGGAGACGCACGACGCGTCCACGGCAGGGCCGAAGGGCATCGTCCAGTCCATCTGGACCTCGTGGATAGCGGGCTTCGTCCTCCTCCTCGGCTTCACCTTCGCGATCCAGTCGTACGACGGCGCCCTCGGCTCCCCGACCGGGGTGCCGCCCGCCCAGATCCTCCTGGACGCCCTGGGCGCGACCGCGGGCAAGCTGCTCCTGCTGGTGGTGATCGGCGCGCAGTTGTTCTGCGGCATGGCGTCGGTGACCGCCAACTCCCGCATGATCTACGCCTTCTCGCGTGACGGGGCGCTGCCGTTCTCGAACCTCTGGCACACGGTGAACCCGCGCACACGTACGCCCGTCGCGGCGGTGTGGCTCGCGGCGCTGAGCGCGCTGGTCCTCGGCCTGCCGTACCTGATCAACGCGACCGCGTACGCGGCGGTGACGTCCATCGCGGTGATCGGCCTCTACATCGCGTACGTCATCCCGACGCTGCTGCGGCTGCGGAAGGGGGACGCCTTCCGACGGGGCCCGTGGCACCTGGGCCGCTGGTCCCGCCCGATCGGCGTCGTGGCGGTCGGCTGGGTCGCCGCGATCACGATCCTCTTCATGCTCCCCCAGGTCTCGCCGGTCACGTGGGAGACCTTCAACTACGCCCCCCTCGCAGTACTGGCCGTCCTCGGCTTCGCCGCGGCGTGGTGGTTCGCCTCGGCCCGCCACTGGTTCCTCAACCCGGACCACGAGCGCACCCGCGCCCGCGAGGCGGCCCGCTCAGGCGCCCCGGAGCCCCTCGACCCGTGACGTCCCGCACCCGGCTCTGCGCTCGGCTTGGAGCCCGGCGCTGAGCCAGCTCCGCACCCGGCTCCGAGCCCCGCGTCGCCCCTCCGGAACGCTTCGGCGCGGCCTGGACACCGATACCCGATCGGAGTCCCGGCCGCGTCCGGCTATGCTCGTACCTGCATCGACACGGGTCGGTGCGTGTACCGGCGCGGGTCGGTGCACGGACCCTTAGCTCAATTGGCAGAGCAGTGGACTTTTAATCCATTGGTTGTGGGTTCGAGTCCCACAGGGTCTACGGACTGCGGGGGAGAGGGAAACCTCTCTGACCTGTTACGCAGCGTCCGGGTCGGCTTCGGTCGACCCGGACGCTGTCTCGTTTTCCGGCCCTCGCGCGCGATGCGTGAGCGGACGTGCCCGTGCCCCGCGAAGGCTGTCGCCGAGGTCACTGTTCTCCGCTGACTTGCCGTCAACGCGCAGGCGGCCAGATGGCGCCGAGGATCATCTGTACTTGGCTGATCAGATGTGACGGGTCGAATCTGCCGGGATCGGTGAGCGCGACGCGGCCGAAGTGTTCCGCGCAGGCGACGAGGGCGTGGGCGAGGACCTGCGGGTCGAGTGCCGGGCCGGTCCGGTCGGCCAGGACGAGAGAGAGCCATTCCCCGACCCGGAGCCGAAACCGTTCTCGGTCCGCCTCGATGCGGTCGCGGACGACCGTGGGCATGTTGCCCGGAGTCAGCAGGATCAGCCGCCACGTGTCAGGGTCCTCGCGGAGCATCGCGGACATCCGGCGCACCGCCTCGGAGACGAACGCGGCGGGGTCGCGCAGGTCCTCCGCACCGGGGATCGTCTCAAGCAGCCGTCCGAAGGCGCGTGCCTGTTGCCGGTCGAGCAGTGCGGTCAGCAGGGCGTCGAGGTTCTCGAAGGCGCCGTAGACCACCGAACGGGCGACATCGGCCCTCTTCGCGATGGCGTCGATGGAGACCCGGTCGTAGCCGTCGCTCACGATCACGGCGAGGGCCGCGTCGAGCAGCTGCTCACGGCGTTCCGCGATCGGGACGCGCGGGGCGTAGGGGCGTCGCTTGCGGGGCCTGTCTTCCGAAGATGTGGGCGCTGGCACCTTGGCAGTTTACGACATCCGTGTCTTAATTTAAGACAGCAGTGTCGTAATTGAGGATCGAGGCGGCGTACGCCGCGGGCGCACGAGGAGCGGCTCCATGGTGAAGCGGAGTGAGATCGAACCGCACGAGGACTACGGCTTCTTCGGCCCAGGTTCGGTGGTGTGGAAGGTCTGGAGCCATCCGGCCGCGCCGACGGTGGGTTTTCAGCGGGCAGTGGTGGTGGAGGAACTCGACCCGCCGCTGGTGGCCGCCGTCCACGCGACCCAGGGCATCTACCGGCGCTCCCGCACCCGCTACGACCGGACCCTGCGGTACTTCGCGATGGTGGCCTTCGCCGGTTCGCACGAGGTGTGCAAGGCCGCGGACATCCTGGTCAAGGTCCATTCCAAGGCGATCGGCCGGCTGCCCTACGGCGGCGGGACCTACGATGCCAACGACCCCGCCTCGCAGTTGTGGATCCTGCTCACCGGCTGGCACTCGGTCCTCTACGCGTACGAGAAGTACGGGCCCGGGAAGCTCTCCGCGCAGGAGGAGAAGGAGTACTGGGAAGCATGCGCGGTCGCGGCGGAACTGCAGACCTGCTCTCCCGACGACATTCCCCGCAGCCGTGAGGGCGTCCGGGCGTACTTCGAACGGATGCGCCCGCAGCTGTCCGCCAGCCCGATCGCCAGGCAGGCCATGAACCACCTGCTCAGGAGCGAGCTCGTACTGCCGCCGACGCCGCGCTGGGCGAAGCCGGCGAGTCTGGCTGTCGCGAAGGCGCAGCGGATCGCCACGATCGCCACCATGCCGCGCTGGATGCGCGAGATGGCCGGGATCCGGCAGCCACGCCTCCTCGACCTGCTCATCGTGCCCGTCATGAAGGTGGCCTTCGCGCTCGCCCACCTCAGCCCCAGGGCCGAGCTACGCCTGATAGCACGGCTCTCGCCCTCCACGGTTCCGGTGATCGCGCCGATGAAGCTCGGCATCCCTCCCCGCAAGGAGGAAGTGCTGGCGCCGGCGGAGGCCCGCGCCCGCCACGGCTACGCCAAGCCCGCCGAAGCCCACCTCGAATTCCGGGCCAGGCAGGCCGCCCGCGTCTTCGACAACGGCGAGGCGCCCAGCGACCAGGGGCTCATCGAGTCCCAGGAGGTCCTGGGGCCGCTCTCGTGACCCGGGCCGGTCTTTTTTTGCAGGGTGTCTGCGATCCGTGCACGGAGGAGAGCGCTGCCTGGGACGCGCCCCCAGCCCTCGAACAGACGCGAGTGAGTAACGACTACTCATGCCCTGGCACACCGTCACGGGCACTCTTTGGGGTAACCGGCAGCCGGACCTCTGAGAGCTGGCGCCACGAGGGAACGGGGATCTCTCATGCTCGCACTCGGACGTCTGGGCAGGCTCGGCCTGGCGGCCGGCACGGCAGCCGTTCTGGCCACCGGCCTGGCCACCAACGCTCAGGCCGCCACGGGAACGCTTCGGTACTTCTCGATCACCGGTGAGGAGTTCCGGGCCAGCAACCCGCCGGACAACGTCTGTATCAAACTCCGGATCCGGCCAGATCTGATCGACAACCACACGAACAAGACGGTGAGTGTCTACCTGAACGCCGACTGCTCCCTCTTAGTGGTGGACCTGGAGCCCGGCCGCGCGGCGGCCCATCTCGGAGGCCCCCGCTCGGTGCGGTTCATCGGTTGAGCGGTCGAGCGGTCGAGCGGTTGACAAGAACATGTGAGGTGCCCCGCACTGCCTGGTGCGGGGCACCTTCCCTTGCTCAGATCTTCTCGCGGCCGACCACGGGGGCCGACGGTCAGCAGAGGGCCTCGGACTCGGCGGCCGGAGTCGGCTCCAGCGCCCCGGGAGCCGGCTCCAGCGTCTCGCCCAGTGCCCCGGGAGCCTCTCCGTACGTGGAGCCGGGGGCCGGTGACGGTGCTCCGCACTACAACGAGAACAACGCCTACCGGCGAACGGGCGAGATGTCTCCCGCCCACGAGCGGGATGCCGAGCGGGAGGCTGCCCGTATCGAGCCGGTGCTCAAGCGGCTGTGGGAGCAGGGGAAGTGGGACCCCGCGACTGTGCGTGCGGCGCTGTTCGAGCTCGGGTACGAGGAGGGGGACGACGCGCTGACCGTCCGGGAGATGTTCCGGCGTTTCAAGAACAACGAGTACTACACGCCTGAGGGGGCCATGGTCGGCCTGAGCGTCCACCCCGACGCCTGCGTCACCGCGTTCGTGCAGAAGTCCAACTACGGCGTACAGACCAACGGACCGTACCTGGAGACAGGCTGCTTCGAGCCTCCCTACGGGCACTGAACGGACCGAGGAAGGGATCACGCCGTGCCGCACGTGTTGAACCTCTGGCGTCAACAGCTGGGACGAGTACCTGAGTCTGTCTGGCGGCGCACCGAGCTCCAGGTGCTGATCCTCGCGGACAACGGGCTCACCGATCTCCCACCCGAGATCGGACGGCTGCACCGGCTTGCCACCCTGGACCTCGGCCACAACCACCTCACCTCGGTGCCCGCCGAACTGGGCGACCTGGCCGAACTCAGCGGCTGCCTCTACCTGCACGACAACAAGCTCTCGGAGATCCCGGACTCGCTGGGAAACCTGACGCGGCTGCGCTACCTCAATGCCGGCGAGAACACGCTCACCGTCCTGCCCGAGGCCATCGGCCGCATGCCCGGACTCATCGAGCTCCGGACGCAGCACAACCGACTGACCACGCTGCCCGACAGCATGGGAGACCTCCGCAACCTGCGCGAACTCTGGCTCCGGGGCAATGCGGTCGAAAGCCTGCCGCCGTCCATGGCCGACCTCCGCGAACTGCGCCACCTGGATCTGAGGGAGAACGCCCTCAACGAACTCCCCCAGACGCTGGCCAGCCTGCCCCGACTGCGCCAGGTCGACGTGCGAAGCAACCGCCTCACGCGGCTGCCGGACTGGGTCGTCGACATGCCCGCGCTGGAGAAGCTGGACGTGCGCTGGAACGCCTGCGAGCCCTCGCCGTCGCTGCTGACAGAACTGGAGCGGCGAGGCTGCGTCGTTCTCTCGTAGACCGAAAAGCTGCTGCTCAGCAGCCCGCCGTGCGTGAGTGATGCGTCAGCGGATGTGCCCGTGGATGTGTCCGTGATCTGCGGAGCGGCTGCGGCTGAGCCGGACGAATCGGCGGCTGCCGGATGCGACCGGGGGATCAGCTTCGGTGCCTTCTCGGCGATCTTGATGGATCAACCGTCGCACTTCCTCCGCACACACCCGGAAAGGGTCACACCGGCGCCACCGTGCCCGTAATTGTGGGTTGTGAAGGTGCCGTCATCACGGCGTTCGGCGGAGTGAGCGAAGGCGGGCGCGTGGTCAGCTGGTGGCCGGTCCGGGTCCGTAGTCCGCCTTGAATCCGACCAGGCCGTCCGCGAGGTGGGCCAGCCAGCCGCTCGGTGCGTACGGCTGGGGCGGGTCGACCTCCATGCCCAGCTCCGCCACCGCGAGGGCGTAGTCGGACTCTGGAAGGGCGAGGGCGAGCAGTTCGCGGAGC
Organism: Streptomyces sp. NPDC048484; assembly: GCF_040651415.1. Lineage (NCBI taxonomy): Bacteria > Bacillati > Actinomycetota > Actinomycetes > Kitasatosporales > Streptomycetaceae > Streptomyces > Streptomyces sp. NPDC048484. Next base: position 38,678 of record NZ_JBEZJY010000052.1, on the reverse strand, counting down.
TCGCCCGTGAGGCGGGCAACCAACTGCGGGTCCGTGGTGGCGGTGTAGTCGCGTACGGCCGCGTCGTGGTCCGGGAACTCGTCCGGCATGTCCTGCGAGAACCAACCGCCGAGGAACTGGCCGAGCTCGGGGAAGCGGGCATGCCACTCCCAGTGGGTGCGCGGGCCGGCCGGGGGCGGGACCTCGCCCTCTTCGACCGACCGCTTCAGATGGTCCGCGATCACGAACAGCCAGTCCTGGATCGCCGATTCGGGCAGGCCGAGGTCCGGCACGGGGTAGAACTCCCCCAGGCTCAGGCGCAGTCGGCCCGGTGGGTTGCGGGCGTACTCGCGGATCTGCTGTTCGGCCGTGGCCAGGGCCCAGGGGCGGGTGTGCCAGGTGTGACGGAGGTAGGCCTGCAGGGCTTCGCTCGGCCTGTCCGGCTCGTCATCGGCCGGCATGCCGGTGTACGCGCTGATCACCTGGTCCAACTCGCCGTAGCGGCGGTCGAACTCGAACGGCTTCATGGACACGGCGCTGGACCTCTACAGGTAGATCGGGACGGTGGTGAGCACGACGAAGCCGTGCGGGCTGCCCGGCTCACGCTTGAGGACGACACGTGCCGCCCGCACATCGACGGGCTCGCGCCCGGCGAGCATCATCGCCTGCAGCAGTACGCGGCCCACCGGCGCCTCGCGGGAGGGCCAGGCGGCCTCGATGGCGAGACGGGCCCGGGTGCCCTGGGCGAGCCAGCGGTGGATCTTCTGCTCGTTGCCGGTCACCACCTGCTGGGTGGCCCATTGGGCGGTTTCCCGGTCGGGATAGGTGGCCGAGCGGGTCCTTACGGTCATGCGCAGAACTTCCTGTGGGCGGTGCGTGCTTCAGGAACCGGAATGCTCGGTCCGCATGTGGTCGTCGATTCTTCGGGTGATCTCACGCAGTGCGTCGTGCGAAGCCCAGGGAATCCATCGCGTCACATTGGCGGACAGCGCCGCGGGCTCCGGAAAAAGCACCAGTACCGATTGGGCATCGGCTGCGAGTCGGGAGAACGTCTCGCTGCAGAACGGATGCTCCGCTTCGATGAAAGCCGCGATCGAATCGGACAGCAAGGGGTACTCGCCGTCATAGATCCAGTTGGCGCCGAAACCGAAAAGCTCCGGGAAACGGGCTGCCGCCTCCCAGTCCGCCAGGGAGAGATCGGCGAATCCTGCGTCCGGCTCCTGGTCGACTACTCTGATCAGGCTGGCCAGCGTGCGCAGGTACTCATCCCCCGGGACATCGTCTCGCGCCTTGTCCAGCCGTTCGGTGAACGTACGCGGGAAGAATGCCGCGCCCTCCGACCGAAACAGGTCGGCCGTGTGGTCGAGCAGGGCGGCAACGGACGCGACGGGAAACAGCCAGCGCGACGTGTCGGCGGCACACGTGGTGCGGACGAAGCGCCTTAGTTCGTCGTTCAGGTCGAGGGCGCCTTGCGACTCCTGGGCGCGCAGAGCTGCCTCGACCACGCGTCTGACCGGTCCGTCGTTGAAAAGGGTGCCGGTGTGCGAGATCACGTCGCGATCATCTCCATAAAGAACGTACGAAGTTTTCAGGGGGACACGGGATATGACGTGATCACCACGAACGGGGGGTCCATTCCCTTCCTGTACTTCAGGGCGACCTGCGTGGAGTGCACCTCGCTCGCGGTCGCCCCCATACCGTGCGCATCATAGTCGGCGCGCTCGACGGTGCGGCCGGTGGCGTCCGGGAAGGTGAGGGTCAGCGGCGGGGATATCTTGGAATTGTTCGGGTCCCAGGCAGGGTTGTTCCTTTCCCGCTGCTGCACCCGCTCGATCCACTTCTCGATCCGGTCCGCATTGTCGATGTCGTCAAGTGCTGCCTGGGTGAACCGCTGGGCGGAGCCGAGATCCTTGTACGCCGAAGCGGACGGCGCGTTGTTCTGGTCGCGCAGCCGCTGGGTCAGCTGGTCGTCGGTGAGCCCGATGTGCTTGTCCACACCGTGGCTGTTTCCGATACCTTCCTGACTCGCGAGGTCGAGCGGATAGAAATGGTCCTTCGGGTCCTCGCCCGGAACCATGTATTTGTGCTCGTTCTTGAAGTCGTTCAGTGCCCTGGCACCGAACGACTCGGCCCGGGCCTCCTCCGCGTGGAACGTGGGCGCGCTCCGGTGTGCCTCGTCCAGCGGCCCCGTCAGCGCGTCCAGCTTCGACACCAGTGCGTTGACGCGGGAGTTGTACTCGGTGACGACAGCGTTCAGTCTCGCGGTGTCGATGTTGAGAATGATTCCCGCACCAAGCTGGGCGGCGCCCTTGACGGCCCCCTTCGCCACGCCCTTGATGAGCCCCTTGACGTCGTCCATGCCGACGCCGTCCTTGAGATTCACCTCAACCTTGGGAATGGCCTCCTCGACGGCGTCCCGGTACACCTCCCAGACCTCGCGGTTGAGGTACACGGCCGCCTCGGCGAACTGGTACAGCAGATCGCTGACCTTCTGAGCAGTGTCGAAGAGCACCGTCATCACCGGATGCGTGGCGGTATTCGAGGAGGCCGAGTCATGCTTCCACTGGTAGCCCGCGGTGCTCGTGCCCCACGCCGTCGTACCCCATAACGAGCTGCAGAACTGGCGCATGGCATCGTGCCATTCGCTGTTGCTCTGCTGCGTGATGCTGCTGACGTTGCCCGTCAGACCGCTCTCGGTCATGGAGAGCGTCATGGTCGTCGCCATCCAGGCCTTGGACAGCGAGTTGAGGTAGTGCTGCTGCGGGAACGGGTAGACCTCGGCGACCTTGCCCATCCGGTAGGCGTGCTTCACGACCGGACGCAGCACCTCGCGGATCGGCTCTGGCACCCACTCGAGCAGCGAACGGATCCAGTCGTCGCCACCGTCGTCGTCACCCCACTTCAGGTTCGGTACGGAGCCGTAGTCCGGCACGTTCTCGATGGCCTTCGGGAGCGGTTGGGTGACCGCCTTCGTCCGGCCCGTGGCGTCGTTGGCCGCCTCCGCCTTGGCGTAGTTGTTGGCCGTGGTGGTGAAGCCGACCGCGACGCCGCCGATACTGACGACGCTCTTCGCCCACACCTCGAGGAAGCGGTCGCCCACCTTCACATAAGAGGTGGCAAAGGCCTGGGGAGCGGTGCCGTAGCCGCCGGCGTCCGGGTACTCCCTCAGCTTGTCCAGGAGGTCCTTGGCGCCTCTGTCCATCGGTGTCTGCTGCATCGCCACGCCGCCCGAGACCCGGAACAGGTCCGACGGCTTGACGTCGATGGTGCCGCTCTGGCCCGGACCCTGCGCGCCCGGCTGCGGCCCGGAGTTCGGTCCCGCCATCAGCCGGCGCCCCAGCCCCGCAACACCGCCTGGTGTGCCGCCGCGTAGTTGATGTGCCCCTTGGTGACGACCTCGTGCAGCCACTTCTGCGCCGCCCGCAGGTCCTCGGCGGAGTGGTCCCACTTGTCGAGTTCGTCGACGAAGACCTCGCGGGCCTCGCCTTCCCAGGTGAGGACGATCTTCTCCGCCCGGCCGTACAGCACGTCCAGTTGTCCGTTGAGCTTCTTGAGGATGTCCTCGAGCTCGCCGGACAGCCTCTGCAGCGTCGCGAATTCGACCGTTATGTGTTCGTCGTCCGTCATCCTTCTCCCCCGTACCCAGACGTTCTCAGAAATCGGCGATGCTGCTCCGCGGCGCGGTGGCGGCCGGGTTCGGCGTCGAGAGCTCGGCGGCCTCGGCCTTCACATCAGTCTCGGCCTGGATCTTCCGCAGCTGCTCCATGATGCCGAGGTCCTGCTCCGAGAACCCGTCCCTGCTCAGCCGTACGGCCTGTTCGAGGCGCTGGATGACCAGGCGGATGCGTACGGCGTCCTCGGCCGCGCCCCGGTGCAGGGCCCGGTACGCCTTGGCCGCGGGCCCGCGCCAGCCCGCCTCGATGCTGTCGACGACGGCGTCCATGCGCTTGACCTGCTTGTCCAGGTGGTCCTGCATCGCGTCGAGGTCTTCGGCGAGATCGGTCAGCCGATCGCCTGTGACCCGCAGTCTGGTCCGCCCGCTTTCTCCGCTCATGTCATCCCCCGGTTCGTGGTGGTCAACAGCGTTGTCCCCGGCGCCACTTCCGTTATCCACAAGCACCCTAACAACGCCGCGTCACGGCGCGGCAGCGGATCGTCCACGGGCGCGGTCCCGCTCGCCTCGTGTAAATCGGCCGATCGTCCACGGATATGGTCGTCGCACGTGGGCCGTACCCCACTGCACCGCGTACGCGCCGCACAGAAACGAAGAGATCCCGCCCGATGAGTGTCCCTGGTCTGCCGCGTCAGGAGGTGTTGGTGATCGCTTCCTGCCGGGCGAGTGCTCCTGGCGGCCGGGGGAGTTCGACGTCGAGGGCGCGTGCGAGGTTCCGCAGTGTGTTGATTCGTGCGGACTGGCGTGTTCCCTGTTCGAGTTTTTGGATCGTGTCGACGTGCCGTGTCCTGGACGCTTACGACGAGGCCGACCGTCCGGGACCGGAGACGTTCACCCTGTACGTCCGCGACGGCGGACAGCGCCTGCGGCACCCGCAGATGCCCGACCTGTCGCTGCCGAGGCTGTTCTGACCAAAGCTGCGCGATACGGCCCACGACCCTTTCAGGCGTCCGGATCCTCCGGATCATCAGCTTCGGGTGCGTCGCCGGACGGCTCCGGCATTTCGATGACGTACGTCCCCTTCGCGGGCAGGGTTGCGACGAGGCCTCGTTTGCGGAGCTCGACGACGGCGCGGCGCACGGTGCCGATGCTGACGCTGTACAGCTGTGTCATTGCCCGCTCGCCGGGCAGCGCGGCCCCCTGTGGCAACTTGCCAGACGTGATGTCCGCCGCGATCGCGTCGGCGAGTTTCACGTACTCGTAGCGCGGAAGCTCAGTCATTCTTCCAAGGTGCCGCAGCCCAACGCGTACCGCAGGGCTGGAACGCGTCTTACCGCGTCGGGACGCGGTGTTTAGCAGAAGGGTGCAGGGGGACGCGGTTGCCGGTATGGTCGAAATAAGACAAGACCCCGGCGAGGCGGCTAGACCTCCCGGGGCGTGGCCAACGCTTCGAAGGAGCGTCAACATGCACAACTTTATCCGCCGCACTCTCGAATGGATGCGCCTCCTTCTCTGCCCGGGTACGGGCAAACGGCGCCGCACGCGCCACCGCGCCTACCTCTGCCTGCACTTCACCGCCGTACGCCACGCCTCCGTACCTCTGCCGCCACGGCTCCCTCATCACCGCTCCCCGTACGGCCTCGTCACCCCTCTCGACGGCGCCGATTCCGCCCTCGTGCGCCCTTACCTCGCAGCCCACGAGCAGGAAGCCGCACTCCAGCAGCGTCGCCGCCTCGCCCTCGTACTCGCCGCCGACCTGGGGATCGACCTCGACCGGTATCTGATCGGCGCGCAGGAGGTGGCCGCCTGATGGAGCACGTGAACGGCACGCCCGCGTACGCGCCCCGCCTCCTGCCCTGGCCGTCCCCTGACGGCAAACCCTGCTACCTGGTCACGGACGGCGGCGGGTACCTGTCCCACCTCGCCGACGACCTGGAGGCGGTCCTGCTCGCCACGGGCGCCGACGTGCTCGCCCTCGCCCGCCCGCTGCTCGACAACCCGGTGTCACCGAACACGGAGATCCGTTTCGCCGGCCTCCGGCTTGCCGAGTGCCTGACGGACGCCCTGCGTGTCGCCGAGTCCCGGGGCATGCGTCTGCCCGCACCGGACACCGAGGACGGCGGGACCCCGTAGGCGTCCCGCGCCTCGCCCAGGTCGTGCCCGTCACGACCTGGGCGAGGCGCGGGGAGCGGGGCGCGAACAGCTCACCCTCAGTCCGTGAGCACGGCTATCGTCGTCAGCACACCGCCGTTCAAGGAGCAGATATCAGTGACCACACAGCCCGACCCCGGGCGTGAGTTGATCCCGCGCCCCGAACGAACCCCTGACTGCGTCCGAGTCGCTCTGGCCCGTATCGCTCCGTACCGCCTGAGCGAGATGGAACGCCACAAGGAAGAGGCTCTGGCAGCTGCCATTCAGGACGGAAAGATCGGCCATCTCCAGCACTGGCTCACCCACTGGCAGGCCCAGATCGAGATCGAACGACGCCCCGATCTGGCTGCCCGCTACCACGCCGCGCTAGCCGTAGTACACGGCACGAGCGGTCGCGAAGACCCGACATTCCGTCCTGCCATGAACGAACTGCGCGCTGTCGAAGCCGAGGCCCAGCAGGCGGTATCCGCGTGACCTGGAGGTGGGAGTACGACCCGGGTGAGGAATACGTCATCGGAGGGGCGCCCCCGGCTTTCGTGGCAGAGGTAGAGAAGAGGGCCGACGAGCTTGTCCGTGCCGCCTCCGCGTTCTACCTCGCAGGCACCGGATACCGAGAGCAGGATCCGAAGGGAGGCGTCGACCACGTTCCTGGCGGCTTCCTCAACTATCAGGTCATCCCTCGGCACGAGTGCGTCTACGTGCTACAGGTGACCTACTTTTGAGCCTCGCTGCTACAGAGGCCGGCAGCCTGCCCCGGGCGCGGGGACTCCACGACGTTTGTCCCGCCCATGCCCGAGCGGACTCCGACGGCATTGCGTGAGGTGATCGCCGAGCAGAGCAATTGTCAAGACCTGTGGATTGGTGACCACGTAGCGAGAGACGTTTTGTCGGGGTGTATCGGGCGGGGCGCTCGTCCGACCAGTGGAGCGGTGCCGAGCCCTTGCCGGTCCACCGTGCGGCCGTGGCAGGGCCAGCCGAGGGAGGGCCTGTCGGCGGCGGGTGAAATCACGTTCTTGCAAGATCTTCGTGCAGGGGTGAGCAGGAGTCCGGAAGGCCTCTCAGCTGGCTCGCCCCCAATGCACGGTGCGGAATCCGGGGGCGAAGTCACCGAAGGACTGTTGCCAGGACTCACCGGGCCAGTAGTACGTCACGCGGCCCTCGACGGGCCGGTAGCGGGCTGTGTAGAGCGTTCTCGACCCCTGCTCGTCGACGGATCGATACAGCGGCGGTTTCAGCATCGCCGCCACGTCCACACCCGCGGCGCGAATGGCACGCAGCCGCTCCTGCGTCCGCATGGCCCGCTCCTGCTCGTCGGTCACCGGCAGGTGCTGGTGATTGGCGGCGCAGGCATCCGGCGCCACCGTCGGCGGCATGTCCGGCCCCACGAACACCGTCACCGCCTTCGCGGCATCGACGAGGGTGAGGTTCTGGGGGACGGCGACCGGCAGGGACCGCAGCCTGCCGACGGCCTCATCGACGGTGTCGCACGTCTCCAGCAGGTAGCGGACCACGATGAGAATGGAGAAGCCACGTTCGTAGGCGGAACGTCCGCCGTAGGTGAGTGAGATCGCGAGACCGGCGTCGTTCATCCCGTCCAGCAAACCCCACAGCATGTCCTGCATCCCGATAACGGGGCGCAGGAAGCAGGAGGAGACGATGGCGCCCTCGCACTGATCGGGCCGTAAGTCGTAGTTGCGCAGCAGAGTTCCGTCCCTGCCGATTTGGGTGCAGGCCGGGGAGAACGGCCGCAGTGCCGCGTGGGTGAGGAAGACGTCCGCCTCGGGCCGGTCGAGTTGGCCGGCCAGGCGGTCCAGAACCGGGACGAGTTCCGGCATGTGCGCACGGAACAGCACCCGAACGCGATCCGCTCCCTCCGGAGTCCGGCCCTCCTCGGTCAGCAGGCCCTCCATCTCCTGCCACAGAACTCGGGCGTAGGCAGCCCACCGCCCGTCACCGCCGTCGCCGACCGCGATCGCCTGGAAGGTCATGCGCTGTCGCCGCACGGCTGCCACTCCCCCTGTGGGAATCGGACGAAGTGAGGGCAACCTAGTTAATTGGGCAGGTATTCGCCAGGTGGCCGCCCTCGGCGACGGCCGGGCGCTGGATCTGGTTGAAGCCGCTGAACGCGAGCGTGGCCGATTCCAAGTGGGCGACCTTGTCCCGCGTTGGAGAATCCGGGAGTCAAGAAGGGTGGGCGGCGAGAGCAATTGTCAATCGGTGTGGTTCGGTGACGTGTGATCAGGCTGCGACGGTCTCGTCGCGCTCGACCAGGAAGCCGTTCTCGAACTTGGCCCCGGAGCGGACCAGGTGTGGGCTCTCACCGGATCTGATCTGGCCCACGAGAGGCTGAGCGGGGTGGATCAGATTCGGAGAGAGGAACGGGTGCCGCGTCGTCTCAGTAGATCTGATCCGCAATAACGATGTTGAGCTGATGCTCTGGACGAGGTAGAGCGCGTTCGGGAAGGCGCGATTGTAGGCGCCCGCCGAGGCCGCAGAGCGGCCCGAGGGCCCAGTCCGGGCCGATCGGTCTGCCCTGGCCATCTGAGATGTAGAGCGGGACGGGCGTCATCAAGCAACCGCGCCGGACGCGATCCTTCTCACCCCGTTTGTTATAGGTCAGCCACTAACTTTGGGCTACGGTGGTGGCATGACAGAGACGACCGAGAACCGCTCCCCAGCCCAGCACGCCGTGGCCGACCACCTGCGGCTGCTGACCGCCGGCAGGCTGGATGCCTGGGCCGAGCTGTATACCGCCGACGCCACGTTCACTTTTCCGTTTGCGCCGGCCGGGATGGCCTCCGAACTGCACGGGCGCGAAGCCCTGGGCAAGCACATGCGGAACTTCGTAGCCACCTTCGACGTGCAGGCCGTGAACCTGCGCTACATCGCGACAGCCAGCCCGCAGATCGCGGTGGCATTCTGGACGCTGGACGGGACGGCGACGCCCACCGGGAAGCGTTTCAGGCAGGACTGCTTCGGAGTCGTGCAGACCGACGCCGACGGGCTGATCACTCGATACGACGACTACTGGAACCCGCTGGCCGCCATCGACGCGCTGACAGCCGACGACCCCGAGGCAACCGGAACCGCGGGCGTAGCTGGCTCTTTCGGTAGCTGAACGGAGCGAACCGGCGGGCAAGGCGCCGTGGATAGGCTGACACCATGCCTGCCGCCGGGACGACCATCAAAAGCGACGAACGCCGTCAGCACGTTGTGGACGCGGCGGTGAGCTGTTTCGCGCGGAGAGGCTCTTACGGTACGACCACGAACGAGATCGCCGAGCGCGCCGGTATCTCGCAGCCCTACCTCTACCGGTTCTTCGCCAACAAGCAGGCAATCTTCGCTGCTGCCGTCATGCACGTCGGCGGCCTGCTGACCGAGACGCTCACCGCCGCCAAGACCGCCGACAGCACGATGAGCCCGCCGCAAGCACTGCGAGCCGCTTACACCACGCTCATTACCGACGGTGACGTCCTGCGCTTCCTCATGCACGCTAATTGCGCCACCGACGAACCGGTCATTCGCGATGCGGTCCGCACCTGTTATGCCCGGCAGGTAACGATCGTCCGCGAGTTGTTGGACGGCGACGACGATGCGGTCCGGCAATGGTTTGCCGCCGGCATGCTCGACAACGTCGTCACCGTTCTCGGCCTCGCCGAAGTAGCCGAACCATGGGCCGCCACGCTCATCGACGCCCTGCCGTAGCTTCAGAGCCCTCCATCGGGTCCGCGGTGTCGAAATTCGCTCACGCCGTCTCGATGCCGTGCTCGTAGCGCCCTGACCGCAGGAATGGCCTCCGTTCGGGATTCCTGCGGAGGCTCGTTCGTCAGGGTCGGCCGTCGGCAGGGAGGCCCACCCCGCCCAGAACGGTGAGGTCCGTACGGTGCGGCGGGGCCGACAGCAGGGCGAGGACGTCGGCGGGGGCCGGACCGTCAGCGGGTGGCGGAGCAGCGAGGGCGGCCTGCGCACTGGCGTCGTCCTGCCAGACCTCGGTGACGTGCACCGTGTCCGGGTCTGCTGCGTCCTGGCTGATCAGGTAGATCTCGCAGCCCGGGAAGCCGCGAAGCCGCTCCGCGACCCTCAGCAGGACGGCGGCGAGTTCGCCACCCCTGCCCGGGTGCGCGGTCATGGTCATCAGTCGGCCGATCATGCTCAGACCAGGGTGGAGATGCAGAACGGGTGGCCGGCGGGGTCCAGCAGGACCCTCCACCGATCGGGCTGGGGCTGGGCCGGGGGCTCGACAGCGCCCAGGGCCAGCAGGTGAGCCTGCGCGGAGTCCAGGTCGTCGACGCCCAGTTCGATGTGGGCCTGCTTCTCCTGGGAGGGGTCCGGCCAGGTGGGACGCCGGTAGTCGGCCTGCCGGTTGAACCCCAGTCCGGCCGAGCCCTCCTGGCCGAGCAGGATGAAGTCGTCAGTGGAGTGGACGACGGGCAGGCCGAGGGCGTCGCCGTAGAAGCGGGCCAGTTCGGCGGGGTCCGGGCAGTCGAACGTGACGGCCGCGTAGCGGATCGCGGGTGCGGGTGTGTTTCCAGTGCTCATGGGAAAGACGCTATGCCGGGACCAGGACAGATTCGGTCCTGGTCATGCGGGACACTTCACGATGTGATCAGCACATCCGCCCGCCTGCTGCGACTGGTCTCACTGCTGTCCGCACGGCCGTCGTGGACCTGCGGCGAGCTCGCCGAGCGGATGGCGGTCACCGGGCGCACGGTGCGACGGGACGTCGCCAGGCTCCGGGAACTCGGCTACGGAATCGAATCCGACCCCGGGCCGTGGGGCGGCTACCGCCTTGGCGGCGGCACCCGGATACCGCCACTCATCCTCGACGACGAAGAGGCGCTCGCCGTGGCTGTCGGGCTGCGGGAGGCCGCGCTCAGCGGCGTCCTCGGCAGCGACCAGGCCGCGCTGTCGGCGCTGCTGAAACTGCGGCAGGTCCTGCCGTCGCGGATCGCGGGCCGGCTGGGCGAGATGGACGCGGCGTTCGTGTACACCCCCCGTCCCGACGAGCCACAGATCGCGCCCGGCATGCAGTGGAACTCGTCGATTCGCCCGACCCGGCGCTGCTCGTCTCCCGCTCCATCGCGCACATCCAGGCCGTCGCCCAGTTGAGCGAGGGCGCGTGCGCGTCTGCTGCCATGTTCAGCCTCCGTGATCTATGGGATCAGGCCGCTACGGGATCAGGGCGCTATTGGGTCAGGGCGAAGATCTGGCTCAGCAGGTCGTCCATCGCGTCGCGGATGTGCACCAGCCGCTACCGCGCTATCCCGTGCTGCGCGGTGGCAGCCGACGCGTGATCCGGTCGAACAGGTCCGTCAGCGGTTCGCCGACGTCCCGGCCGAACTCGGTCAGCCCGTAGGTGACCTGAGGCGGCGTCGTCGGCTCGACTTCCCGCCAGACCAGGCCGTCCTGGACCAGCGTCCGCAGGGTCTGGGCGAGCATCTTCTCGCTGATGCCCTGGATGCTCTCGCGCAGCTCGTAGAACCGGAGGCTGTTGCTCCGCAAGGAGATCAGCACCCAGATGCCCCACCTGCTGGTCACATGGTCGACCACATCGCGCGCGGGGCAGCCGGTGTGAAACACGTCATAGCGCTTCCCTGCCTCAGCCTGTCTGTGCTGCACGCCTTCCGTCACGTCATGAGCTTACCTCAAGGTACGTCCTTACCAAAAGTTAGCCCGCGCTCCTAGCGTGCAGACCACAGAGAACATCCGACAAGGAGCTGATCATGATCGTAGTGACCGGGGCTACCGGGAACATCGGCCGTCCGTTGACGCAGGCGCTGGCCGAGGCGGGCCAGCAAGTGACGGCAGTGTCACGGCACACGGCGGCGGTGCCGAACGGCGTCCGCCACGTGACGGCCGACCTGGCCGAGCCGGCCGGCCTCAAGCCCGCGCTGGACGGGGCGAAGGCGCTGTTCCTGCTCCTGTCCGGCGACCTGCACGCCGCTGGAGCCAACCCTGCCGACATCATCGGCGAAGCTGCGGCCGGCGGGGTCCGCCGGGTCGTCCTGCTGTCCACGCTGGGCGTGGTGACCAGGCCCAACGGCCAAACTCGGATCGCGATGCGCGCACTGGAGGACACGCTGCGGGAGTCCGGCCTGGAGTGGGCCATCCTGCGGCCGGGCGGCTTCGCCTCCAACGCCCTGTGGTGGGCCGAGTCCGTCCGTGCGCAACAGGTCGTCGCCGCGCCCTTCGGCGACGTCGGGGTGCCGATCATCGACCCGGCGGACATCGCCGCGGTCGCGGCAGCCTGTCTGCTGGATGACCGGCACACCGGCGGCGTCTACGAGCTGACCGGGCCGGAGGTGATCACTCCGCGCCGGCAGGCGGAGGCCATCGCCGCCGCGCTGGGCTCGCCGGTGAGGTTTCACGAGCTCACCCGTGACGAGGCCAGGACCGCCATGAGCCAGAGCATGCCGGCGGAGCTTGCCAACGACACTCTGGACATCCTCGGCTCCCCGACCCCGGCCGAGCTGCGCGTCAGCCCGGACGTCCAGCAGGTCCTCGGCCGCGCCCCGCGCCCCTTCGCCGACTGGGCCGCCCGCAATGTCGCCGCGTTCCGCTGAGACCGGGCGGACCTTGCGGCGCCGCTGGAACTGCTTCGTGCTCGGCGATCCCCTGCTGCCAGTCGAGGCACCTGACCCGAGGTCGACGCTGACATGGCCCCCAGCCGGGCGGGCAGCCGGGCGGCTCACGTGATCAGCAGTAGGGCCGACCACATTACGGCGGCCAGGGACGGGAGCAGGTAGGCGATCAGGACGATCGACCGGCCTCGTCCGCGACCCCGGCTGCACCCCGGCCAACTCGCCCACGTGGCGGCGTACTCGGGCAGGCGTTGCAGTGCTCGCCGCTGTACGTGCTGGTAGTAGAGACGGTGCCGGTGGCCCACGTACAGCCAGGTGAGGGCCAGTACGAGGCCGAAGGCGGCCAGGACGCGCGCCGCCACGAGGTGTTGCTCAGAGGTGAGGAGCGTCGTGTAGGCCACGGCGAAGAGCGACTGGCCCACGAGGAAGAGGTTGCCCCGCTGGAACAGCATGGTGTTCTCGTGCAGCGTGTGCTGCCAGAGCCGGCCGTCCTCCGCGATGCGCTGTGCCTCGCTCTCGTCCCCCATGCCACCGTTCTGCCCCGTGGTCGCGCGGAGCCACCGCTTCCGGGCGGGGTCCGGCGGGGCCCAGTGGCCTCGTCGGTCCGCGGGCGGTGGTGTCAGCCCGCCGTGAGCTTTGCCAGCGGCAGCGTGTGCTGCGTCTGGAGGACCTTTGCCCGCAGGTAGAGGACGTTGTGCGCGGTGGTGAACACGCCCGTCGGGACCCGGTGTTGTACGTCGATGCCGAGAGAGCGGAGCTGTTCCGACTTGTCGGGGTTGTTGGACAGGAGGTCCAGCTCGGTGATGCCGAGGGCCGTGAGCATCTGTGCCGCCGCCGTGTAGTCGCGGGCGTCCTCCGGCAGGCCCAGGGCCGTGTTGGCCGCGTACGTGTCGAGGCCCTCGTCCTGGAGGGCGTACGCGTCGAGCTTGTTGTAGAGGCCAATGCCGCGGCCCTCCTGGCGGAGGTAGAGGAGTACGCCGCCGCGCTCGGCGATCTGCTCGACGGCCTCGCGCAGTTGGGGACCGCAGTCGCAGCGGGACGAGCCGAAGGCGTCGCCCGTGAGGCACTCGGAGTGCAGGCGGACCAGGGGCGTGGCCCCGGCCGGGTCGCCGAGGATCATCGCCACGTGCTCCTGACCGTCGGTCAGGCCGTGGAAGGTGACCAGTTCGGCGTCGACGCTGTAGCCGTCGTGGAAGCGCAGGGGTACCCGGACGCGCGAGCGCTGGGTGGCGGCGGGGTAGTCGGGCATGCGGCTCTCCGGTCCACGTTCGTCATCTGATTCAGATTTGAAGCAGATCCTCGATTCGAGACCCTACTCCACGTTTTAAAGTTAAAGCAACGGATTGTGGGTGAGGGGTGAGGGGTGAGGGGTGGGCGAGGGGCGACGGGTGGTGGGCGAGGGGTGATGGGTGACGGGGGCTGCGTGCTGCCCTATGCGCACGGGCCCGACGAGCGGCGGCGCCACGGGACGCCGTCCGGGGTGGTCTGCGGGTCGTCGCCCTCCAGGGCCCGCGCGACACCCGCGCAGATCTCCTCCAGCTGCCCCACCTGCTCCGCGGTGAGGTGGTCGAAGAGGGTCGCGCGGACGGTCTTCACATGGCCGGGGGCCACGCGTTCCAGCAGCGTCATGCCCTCGTCGGTCAGAATGGCGATGCTGCCGCGCTTGTCGCTGGGGCATCCTTCACGGCGTACCGCCCCGTCCTTCTCCAGGCGGGTCACCGCGTACGTCAGCCGACTACGGGTGATCTTCGTCCGCTCGGCGAGGTCGGTCATGCGCAGGCGGCGGTCCGGTGCCTCGGAGAGGTTGGCCAGGATGGAGTAGTAGAGGTGCGGCATGCCGGCCTCCTGTTGGAGCTGCCGGTCGAGCGCGTCCTCCAGGAGCTGGGAGGCGGCGACGTAGGCGCGCCACGCGCGCTGCTCGTCGGAGGTGAGCCAGCGGGTTGTCATGCCTCCAGTGTAGGTTTGCTTCAAACTTGAACCAAGCCCGGTCCCAGCCTTGGCCCCAGCGCCGGCCCAGCCCCAGCGCCGACCCCAGCCCCAGCTCCAGCGTCCGCCCCAGCCCCGGCCCCAAGAACCCGCCTCGTAGGAACCCGTCTCCAACCCGTCTCCGAAGAAAGGGCGTCCATGCCCCACCCCTACGTCCTGTTGTCCGCCGCTGTCTCCCTCGACGGCCGCCTGGACGACACCGGCCCCGAACGGCTGCTGCTCTCCGGCCCGGCAGACTTTGACCGGGTCGACGAGGTACGGGCCGAGTCCGACGCCATCCTGGTCGGCGCCGGCACCCTGCGCGCCGACAACCCCCGCCTCCTGGTCAACTCCGCCGAGCGGCGCGCCGCCCGGGTCGCCGCCGGGCGGCCGGAGTACCCGCTCAAGGTCACCGTCAGCGGCACCGGCGACCTCGACCCCGCCGCCAACTTCTGGTCCACCGGCGGCGAGAAGATCGTCTACACGTCCGACGAGGGCGCCCGGACGGCCACCCACGCACTGCGCGGGCTGGGCGTCGACGTCGTTTCCGTGGGACCCGGCCTGGACTGGCGGGCCGTACTCACCCATCTGCACGACGTCCGGGGCGTGCGGCGGCTCATGGTCGAGGGCGGCGGCCGGGTCCACACCCAGCTTCTCCTGCAGGGGCTCGCCGACGAGCTGCAGCTCGCCCTCGCGCCGCTCGTGGTGGGGCAGCCGCACGCGCCGCAGCTGTTCGGGTCCGGGGCGTACCCCGGCGGCCCCCGCAGCCGGCTGCGGCTGGTCGAGACGCGACCCGTGGGGGACGTGGTGCTCATGCGGTACGTGCCCACCGCGCCCGGTACCGGGCCCGTCCCCTCGGCCGCCGACCACCGGTGGCTGGAGCTCGCCTGCGAACTGGCCGTACAGTGCCCGCCCTCACGGACGGCGTTCAGCGTCGGCGCGGTCGTCGTCGCGGCCGACGGTACGGAGCTGGCCCGCGGGTACTCCCGTGAGTCCGACCCCGTCTCGCACGCCGAGGAGGTCGCGCTCGCCAAGATCGAGCCCGGCGACCCCCGGCTCCCGGCCGCCACGGTCTACAGCAGCCTGGAGCCCTGCGCCCGCCGCGCCTCGCGGCCCGCGCCCTGTGCCCGGCTGATCCTCGACGCGGGCGTACGCCGGGTCGTCACCGCGTGGCGCGAGCCCGACACGTTCGTGGCGGCGGCGGACGGGAACGGCCTGCTGGCCGCGGAAGGCGCCGACGTGCTGGTGCTCCCGGAGTACGAAAGCGCGGCGAAAGCACCCAACCGGCACCTGGGCTGAGCCCCGCCCTTTACCCGTGTGCTTCGGGTCCCGCGAATGGAGTACAGTGGTCTTTAACGGCGCGGGGTGGAGCAGCTCGGTAGCTCGCTGGGCTCATAACCCAGAGGTCGCAGGTTCAAATCCTGTCCCCGCTACTGAAGGCCTGAGGCCGGAATCCAATGGATTCCGGCCTCAGGTGTTTTTCTGGGTTCGCGCGGACCACACGGACCACGCGGTTCAGGCGGGCGGCTGGATGAAGCCCCTGCGGGCGGGTTTTCGACCAAGGGGAATCCGACGCACCAGAAACTTCGCATGCTTGTCCACCCGTGCGGACCGGAGGGCTCAGCCGATCTCTGGTGGCTCCCCGAGGCCGCTCGGCGTGACCTTCCCGGGCCCGTGTTACCGGCAGTAGTCGGACGACGCCGCTGCGCATAAGGACTGACGCACCGTCAAAAATCCGGCGCCTGTGAATGTCGATCAACTCGCCCGATTTACCCCGCTCATCACCTGTAAGTCCAGGCCGGGGGCCTTAACGATCATCCAGAACAGCTTGGAATCAGGTGCCCGGGTCTATTAACGTTCGATAACGCAGCGCGGTTGTCCCAGCCGTCACAAGAGACGGCTCCGTGCGCACGCGCCGAATCCCGCAAGGGAACCGGGGAACCACCTACATGGGGTGAATCGCGCGTCTTTCGCGGTGGAGTACACCGCGGTTGACACGCGTAGGAGACCTTCCTGCTCCGAACCCGTCAGCTAACCCGGTAGGCGAGAAGGAAGGAAAGGAGCGCGCCCACGTGGCGTCCAACCGGTCTGCCCCCACACCCTCGTTCACGCCGAATGAGTTGATGGGTGAGTCCTCGGGTGAGAAGAAGCCAGACACCTTCGCGTACGGTGCCCGTAAGGACGAGGAGACCTGGGAGGCCTGGAATCCCACCGCGGACACCGTCGTTCCCATCCGCGGCCGGCACCGCGTCTCCAAGCAGCGCGGCGGAGGGCTCGCCCGTAGCTCGACCGTTCTGGGCGTCGGTGTCATAGCCGCCGTCGGCGCGGGTGGCATGGCCTCCGCGCAGACCGGCAAGCCGCCGGTGTCGATCTCGGTCCCCGACCTGCCGAACGTGGGCTCGCTGATCTCGGAGGACGAGGCTCCCGAGGGCTCCAGCACTCCGCTCACCGCTGCCGGCCTCACCACCGTCGAAGCCGAGCAGGGCAACGCGGACGCCGGTGAGGCCCTGCGCGCCCGCATCATGCTCCAGGCCGAGTTCCAGCAGGACCAGGTGGACCGCGAGGCCCAGCAGGCCGCCGAGACCGCCGCCGCGAAGAAGGCATCCACGCTCGCGGCCAAGGAACAGGACGCGGCGAAGGCCAAGGCCGCCGCCGCCGAGCAGAAGAAGAAGGACGCGGCCAAGGCGAAGGCCGAGGCCGCGCGCTTCGCCGAACTCGCCAAGCAGTACACGCTGCCCACCTCCTCGTACACGATCACTTCGACCTTCGGGCAGTCCGGCTCGCTCTGGTCCTCGGGTCAGCACACCGGCCTGGACTTCGCCGCTCCCACGGGTACCCCGATCAAGGCCATTCACAGCGGCACGATCACAGAGGCGGGCTGGAACGGCTCGTACGGCTACCGCACGGTCCTCACGCTCGACGACGGTACGGAGCTCTGGTACGCCCACCAGTCGTCGATCGGTGTCAGCGTCGGGCAGAAGGTCAGCACGGGCGAGGTCATCGGCCGCGTGGGCGCGACCGGCAACGTCACCGGGGCGCACCTCCACCTTGAGGTCCACACCAGCGGCGGCAGCGGGATCGACCCGATGACCTGGCTGCGGGGCAACGGCCTCAACCCGTAGGCCCCCGCAACTCGCAGACCCCCGCAACCCGTAGGCCCCCCGCCTCTCCCGCCCGCCCTTGGCGGTAGCGCGGGAGGCGTATTGCGGACGGCCCGTTCCCGTACACGCGGCGCTCACCGAACCGGGGGGTGCCCCTTTTCGGCATCCGACCGCCCGGCGCCCTCAGCCGCACGGCTTCTCAGGAGCGGTACGGGTTGTATGCCGGGTACTGGGGTTGGGGTGCGGGGGATTGGGCTGCCGGGTACTGGGGTGCCGGGGATTGGGCTGCCGGGTGGGCGTGCGGGTAGCCGTACGTCGGCCAGGGTGACGGTGCCGGGGCGGTTGCCCTGGCCGCGTACTCCAGGGCCGGGCGGGCCGGTTCCCGGCGGGCCCACAGCTCGTGGAGCAGCTCCCGCTCGCGTACGGCGAAGTCGGCGCCCGCGCGGCCCCGGCGGCCCCGGTGGCGCAGGAACGCCAGCGACGTCGCGTACGCCTCGTACTCCGCCACCGCCCGGCCCGCGTCCCGCCCGCCGTGGTGGGTGGCGTACTCCCGGGCCAGCCGCCGTGCCTTCATCGAGCCGAGGACGAACGGTTCGGGCGGGGCGAGCCAGCCGGCCATGGCGTACGACGGCAGTTCGGTGCGGACCGTGCCCAGTTCGCGCTGGCGGGTCCAGACCGCCAGCCAGGTCAGCAGTCCGAAGGACGGGACCATGAAGGCCGCGTAGACCGCGTAGAAGCCGTACTCGCCGAAGGTCGACGACCCGTTCCACATCGCGTGCATCCCCATCGCGAGCAGCAGCCCGGTGATCGGCAGGAGCACGCGGCGCACGTGCTGGCGGTCCGCGGAGCGTGCGGCGATGCCGAAGCCGATACCCGCCAGCACGGTGAACAGCGGATGCGCGAAGGGCGACATGATCACGCGTACGAAGAAGGTGGCGGCCGTGACGGAGAAGACGCCGGTGTCGCCGGACAGCTGGTCCGTGCCGAACGCCGTACCCAGGTAGAGAATGTTCTCGGTGAACGCGAAGCCGGTCGCCGTGACGCCGGCTATGACCACGCCGTCGACGATGCCGGTGAAGTCCCGTCTGCGGAACAGGAAGACGAGCAGGACCGCCGCGGCCTTCGCCGCCTCCTCGACGACCGGCGCTATCACCGTCGCGCCGAGGGTGTCCGCGTGGGAGGGGTCCGCGGTGGCCGTCGCTATCCACTGCGTCGCGAAGCTGTTCGCGACGATGGCTATCAGCGCGGCCGCGCAGGCGCCCCAGGCGAAGGAGAAGAGCAGGTTTCTCCAGGGACCCGGGTCGACCCGGTCCAGCCAGCGGAACGCGGCGACGAGCAGCGGGACGGGCAGCACGGCGAGGCCGAGGCCGACCAGGAAGCCCTCCGTGCCGGTCTGTTTGCGGACGAGGGCCAGGATGACCAGGCCCGACAGGGTGAGCAGGGTGGTCAGCGCCGCGTAGCGCACCCATGTGCGCTGCCACCAGTGAGCGTGCCGACGGGGGCCTCCGGCGGGAATGCCGGGGGGTGTCGGGGGTGGGGGGCTGGTGGCCATGACAAAAACCCTAACGAGGGAGGGGCGTGGCCCGCGAGAGCGCCCTGTCAGGGGGCTCAGCTGCCCGTGCTGTCCGCATCAAGCGGTACGCGGCGGAACAGGAGATCGTTCACCACGTGGCCCTTGTCCAGGCCCTGGCCCTCGAAACGGGTCAGGGGGCGGAAGTCGGGGCGGGGCGCGTAGCCGGTGGGGCTGTCGGGTCCGTCGGTGCTCTGGGGCTGGGTGTTCTCGAAAGCCGGGTGCGCGGTGAGGACTTCCAGCATGACCTCGGCGTACGGCTCCCAGTCCGTCGCGCAGTGCAGCAGCGCGCCGGGGGCGAGGCGGGACGCGGCGAGCGTGAGGAACTCCGGCTGGATCAGGCGCCGCTTGTGGTGGCGCTTCTTGGGCCAGGGGTCCGGGAAGTAGACCCGCAGGCCGGCGAGGGAGCCCGGCGTCAGCATCTCGCGGAGCAGGATGATCGCGTCGCCGTTGCCGACGCGGATGTTGGACAGGCCGGCCCGGTCCGCGAGGTTGAGCAGGTTGCCCTGGCCGGGCGTGTGGACGTCCACGGCGAGGATTCCGGTGTCCGGGTCCTCGGCGGCCATCAGGGCGGTCGCCTCGCCCATGCCGAAGCCGATCTCCAGGACGACCGGGATGTCGGTCTCGAACAGTTCGGTGAGGTCGAGGGTCCGCTGTCCGTCGATGTCCAGGCCCCACTTGGGCCACAGCCGCCCCAGCGCGTCCGCCTGGCCTTGGGTGACGCGGCTGCGGCGGGGCTGGAAGCTGCGGATCCGCCGCTCGAAGTGCGAGCCTGCCGGATCGGGCTGGGGGCCGTCGGGGAAGCGAGGTTCGCTCTTGGGGCGGGGGGTTCTGGGTTCGGGGGTGCGGGGTGAGTCAGACACAGTGGGTCGATTTTACGTCCGTTGCGGGTCGGGGCCGTGCCGGTACGTCGAGTCCGCCGCAGCCGGGCATACGGAACTCTGCTGCCATGGCGAACCTGGTTCGGAAAAGCTACGCGGCGGACTGCGACGTACCGGCACGGCCCCTTCCGTGCGTTGGCACGCGCGGGTGCGCTCGGGTGCCTTCAGCGTCAAGTGCCCTTGAGGGCCTTCAGGGCTCTCTGGGCCACCTCTCGGCCGATGGGGAGGGAGGCCGTGGCCGCGGGGGAGGGGGCGTTCAGTACGTGGACCGTGCGGGGGCCCTCCTTGATCAGGAAGTCGTCCACCAGGGTGCCGTCGCGCAGGACTGCCTGAGCGCGGACGCCCGCGAGGGTGGGAATCAGGTCGTCCGGGGTCACTGCGGGGAGCAGGCGTCGGACCGCGTGGGTGAAGGCGGTCTTGGAGAGTGAGCGGTGCAGTTCTCCGGTGCCGTAGCGCCAGTGGCGTCGGGCTATGTGCCAGGAGCCGGGCCAGGTGAGGGTCGAGTACAGGTCGCGGGGGCGGACCGTTCGCCAGTCGTAGCCCTCGCGGGCCAGGGCCGGGACTGCGTTCGGGCCGACGTGGACGCTGCCGTCGATTCCACGGGTGAGGTGGACTCCGAGGAAGGGAAAGGCGGGGTCCGGGACGGGGTAGACGAGGCCGCGGGCCAGGTCGGGGCGGGCGAGTGTGTAGTACTCGCCGCGGAAGGGGACGATCCGCATGTGGGGGTCGTCGCCTGTGAGGCGGGCGATCTCGTCGCAGTGGAGACCGGCGCAGTTGACCAGCACACGGCCGCGGACGACCGTGCCGTCGTCCGTGCGGACGGCCACCCCGAGGTGGGGGCGGCGGTCGATGTGCGCCACCTTCGTGCTGTACCGGATGTGGGCCCCTGAGGCGTCCGCGAGCTGCCGGGCCACCCCCACGAAGTCGCACACGCCGGTCGTGGCGACGTGGATCGCGGCGAGGCCCTGTACCTCGGGCTCGTACTCGCCGATCTGGGCGCCGCCCAGCTCCCGTACCGGAATGCCGTTCTCCCGGCCCCGCTGTACGAGTGCGTGCAGCCGCGGGAGCTCGTCCCGCTCCGTGGCGACGATCAGCTTGCCGGTCACCGCGTGCGCGATGTCGTGCTCCGTGCAGAACTTGATCAGCTCGGCGGCGCCCCGCGCCGCGAACCGTGCCTTCAGGGAGCCCGGACGGTAGTAGATCCCGCTGTGGATGACCCCGCTGTTGCGGCCCGTCTGGTGCCGGGCCGGGCCGGGCTCCTTCTCCAGCACCGTCACGCGCGTGCCCGGCGCGGCACGCGTGATCGCGTACGCAGTCGACAGACCGACGATTCCGCCGCCGATCACCAGCACGTCACAGTCGTAAGCGATCTCCCGCACCATCCGTCCGTCCACCCCCCGTCACCGACCCCGTCACCGACTCACCCATCCGACTCCCACCCCCGATAGTGCACTGCGCCACTGACAACGCCCTCAAACCCACAAAGACAGCGGAGAGGCATGGGTTCCCGTCATATTCGCCATATTCGCCGATGGTGACGGCGCCGCGCTCGTCGGTTGGCGATGGTGCGGGGCGCATTCAAGGGTGCCGGCGGGCGGGCCCGGCCCCCGGACCCTCAGGGGCGCGGGAACCGCGCGACCACTGCCAGGGG
Organism: Streptomyces sp. NPDC048484; assembly: GCF_040651415.1. Taxonomy (NCBI): domain Bacteria; kingdom Bacillati; phylum Actinomycetota; class Actinomycetes; order Kitasatosporales; family Streptomycetaceae; genus Streptomyces; species Streptomyces sp. NPDC048484. The sequence continues at coordinate 17,186 of NZ_JBEZJY010000052.1, read as the reverse complement.
GCTTCTGACGGATCTCCGCGGCGTCGCGACGCCCGGACTCCCCCACTGCCTGAAGGGCGCGGGCGCCCCCTAGGCCGGTGCTAGGCCGGTGCCATGAGCAACGGCCTGGCCCGTTCCCTCAGCTCGACGACCCGCGGCTCGTCCCCGTACGGCTCCAGCCGGTGGAGGAGATCCTTCACGTACTCGGTGGTGCGGACCGAGGAGATGCGCCCGGCGACCTCCACCGCCCGTACTCCCTGCTCGCACGCCGCGTCCAGGTTGCCCGACTCGAGTTCCGCGACCGCGGACACCACCAGGCGCAGCCCGTGGGAGCGTACGAACTCCTCCGTCGGCTTCGACAGGGCCTGCTCCGTGAAACGGCGGACCTGGCGCGGAGCCTTCAGATCGCGGTAGCACTCCGCCGCGTCGGCCGCGAAACGGTCGTACGAGTAGAAGCCGAGCCAGGACGGGTCCTGGTCGCCCTCGCGGGCCCGCTCCAGCCAGCCCTCGGCCGCCTTCAGGGCGCCGGCGGCCGCGTGGGCGTCACCCGTGCGCGCCTGGGCCCGGGCCTCGACCAGGCGGAAGAAACTCATCGTGCGGGCGGTGGCCAGGCCGCGGTTGCGCTCGCAGGCGGCCTGCGCGAGGTCCACGCCCTCGTCGCCGAAGCCGCGGTAGGTCGCCTGGAGGGACATGGAGGCCAGTACGTAGCCTCCCAAGGGCACGTCCGCGGCCGCGCGGGCCAGGCGCAGTGCCTGGATGTAGTAGCGCTGTGCGGCCTCCTGCTGGCCCGTGTCGAAGGCCATCCAGCCCGCGAGGCGGGTGAGTTCGGCGCTCGCTCCGAAGAGGGACCGGCCGACCTCGTCCGAGTACGAGCCCAGGAGCAGCGGCGCCGCCTCGACCCGTAAGCACTCCGGCACCATGGACGAACGCCAGTCGCCGCCTCCGTACTTGGAGTCCCAGCGCCTGGCGTCCTCGGCGGCCTCCCGCAGCTTCAGTACGTCGCTGTGGCCGACTTTCAGCGGTGCCGCGGAACCCTCCAGCGGGCCGGCGTCCCGTGCCACCGAGTTGTCGGCCGGGGTTATCAGCCACCGGGAGGCGGGAGTCGCGTATGCGCTCACCGCGAAGGATCCGGCGAGCGACTGCCAGATGCCGCCGGAGCCTGCCCGGCGCCCGGCGAGGTCGAGGCGGTACAGATCCGTCGCCGACCGCACGGCCTGTCCCACGTCGCGGGGGAAGGCGAGGCCCACCTCCGGTGCGGGATCCGCGTCCGCCAGGCCGATCTCGTGGAGCGGCACCGGGCGGCCGAGTTTCTGGCCGATGGCAGCGGCGATGAGGTGCGGCGCGGCACCTTGCGGCACCATGCCTTTCGACACCCAGCGCGCCACCGACGTCTTGTCGTAGCGAAGAGTCAACCCGCGTTGAGCGCCAAGATCGTTGACGCGACGCGCGAGTCCTGCGTTGCTGATTCCCGCGAGGGCGAGAACGGCGCCGAGTTTTTCGTTCGGCCCGCGTTGCTCCCTGGACATTGCGCCACCCCTCGACACAGACGGCTGCCGCGCGGGTTCAGCCACGCGGCATTCGTGCTGTGTCTTCCCGGGCCGTCAACCCCTGGAACCCCACCAGCAAAAGCACGTGGCTGAGCCCTCAGGAATATGCCTCCCGCGAAAACACAGGCAAACACAGGGTAGTTCGCCGCATCCCAAGCGTTAAGGGGCATTGTTCCGGATGGCGGGATTGTGGTCCGCCGGTAAGCACGGAGCGTCGTGGTGTGCTCCCGCTGTGTGGCAGTGCGCCCGTCCGTGCGCTCTTCTCCGGCCACCGGTGGAGCGCTTCGATGGAGGGTGCGTGGGTCGGCCCGCTGTACTGGATCCAGTGGGCTGGGGGACACCGCCGCCTACATCCCCGCGGGCGGCGGATCGGTCCGGGAGGCGGAGTCCGCCTCCCGGACTGTGCGTTGCGCACAGCCTGTACGGAGAGTGTGCGAGGCTGTCTGTCCATCCCCGATTTGGCTTGATATAGCCCCCGTCCTCTGGAGCCAAATACCGTCTCTACCATGGTAGTTAAGGGCGCGTTGGGCGTTTTTGGGGAGCGTATCGGGGGCGCATTCACGTCGTAGTCCTTGAGTCAATTCTCCGCGACCGCCTTTCGGCGCGCGTGAGTTCACCGCCGAGGGGGCATCTCCCCAGGGGCGCACTCCGGGGAGCGCAAGCGGCCCCACCGGCCCTCCGGCGCGCTTGCTTCGTGGCAGCATGGTGACCGGTTCGTACGGTGCACTGGTTGTCCACAGCCTGTGGAGGCGGCGATGCGGTGGTTGGTGGGATGGAGCAGTACCGCCGCTCGCGCGCGCGAGATCGGTTCGGCGGGCGCGACCGGCAGCGACGGGGAGACGGTGCACCCGGTCGGGTCCCAGCTCCTGTGGGGCGATCCCGATCCGCTCTGGGCGGTCGGCGACTGGCGCCCCGACGAGGTGCGCGTCGTCAGGGCCGACGAGCAGAACCGCATAGCGGTGCTCGGTACCTGCGGTGCCTCCGACGAGCAACTGCGCCTGGGCCTGGTCGCCGCGCGCGGCGGGGCACTTCGGCATCTGACGGCCTGGTCCGGCAGTTACACGGCCGTCGTCCAGGTGGGCCGCCGTGTGATGGTCTGCGGCGATCTGGCGGGCGTCAGGCCCGTGTTCTACACCCCGTGGTCGAGCGGCACGGCCTACGCGACCGCGGCCCTGCCCCTCGCCGACCTCATCGAGGCCAACCTCGACTTCGGGCACCTGGCGGCCCTGCTCGCGGCTCCCGACGTACCGGCCGCTCTGCAGGACTCCACCCCGTACGAGGGAGTGCGGCGCATTCCGCCGGGGCACGCGCTGATCCTGCGCGCCGGCGCCCGGGAGATCGCCGGGTACGAGCCGGTGGCCTCGCTCGCCGTCGCGGCTCCCACCGCCGACGCCGACAGCGCGGTGGACGGCGTCCGGGACGCCCTGGTGGAGGCCGTACGCGCGCGCCTCGCCGCCCCCAGACACGTACCGGGAGCGGACATAGACCCCGGACCCGTCCCCGGAATGGGGCCGGCCGAGCGGCGCGCCGCGCGCGGCATGCCCGTGCCGGGCATAGGAGCCGACCTCTCCGGAGGACCCGCTTCGGGCACGCTCGCCCTTCTCGCCGCCGGTCTGCCCGGCGCCCCCGGCACCGTCCTCGGGCACGGCACGGGCGCCGGCGAACGTCTCCTCGCGGTCACCTTCAACGACCTGGCGGTGAAGGGACGGGAGGCCGAACTGGAACGGGCCGGGACCCTCGCCGCCAACCCCCGGCTGCACCACGTGGTGGTGGCCGGAGGCGAAGAAGTCCTCCCCTACGCCGAGTTGGACGGCCCGCTGACCGACGAGCCGGGCCCGTCCCTGGTGACGGCCGCCCGCCATCGAGCCCGCCTGGCCTCGGGCAGCGCCGACCACTTCACGGGGTACGGCGCCCGACAGGTCCTGGACGCGCACCCGGCCCGCCTCGCGGACCTGCTCATGGACCGCAAACGACGCCATCTGGTGCGCCCGGTCGTGGCGCTGACGAAGGCCGACGGCTCCGTCATGGTCCCCGCGCGCGTGTACGGCGCGGCGCGCAAGCTGTCCCGTACGCCGTATCTGGTCGGCATCGAGGGACTGGCCGACCGGCTGCTGCGCAAGCGGTTCGAGGAGCCGGGAGGTGCCGTGGGGGCGTCCCTCGCCGCGCTCACCTGGGCCAGACCGGGACCCGCCGCGCGCTGGCTGACCGGCGAGGCCCTCGCTGAAGTATCGGTTCGCCTGACAGGTGCGACCACCCGCGCGAGCGTCGGTCCCGGTCAGCGGCCCGGCGACTTCCGAGCACGCTCCGCGCTGACCCGGCATGCCGCGGACCTCCGCATCCTGGAGCAGGCCGCCGAGGTCCGTTTCCAGCGTCTGCACGCCCCCTTCCTCGACAACCAGGTCGTGCGAGCCTGCCGCGCCCTCCCCGAGGCGCTGCGCGTCCGGCCCGGGGCACGGGCCGCGATACTCCGTACGGTTCTGGAGGGTGCCGGGGTGGCCGACCTCCCGCCCGGCTGGGGTGCTCCCTCCCACGCGTCCTCGACCGCTGCCGCGCGCACCGGGATCCGGGTCGCCGTGGACGACCTGGTGGCCCTCTTCGATACGCCGCTCCTCGCCCAGGCGGGCCTGGTCGAGGCCCGCGTCGTCCGCAAGGCCCTCCGGGAGGCGGCCGACGGCGAGCCCCTCCCCCTGGAAGGCCTCGCGGACCTGGTCTCCCTGGAACTGTGGCTCCGCCGCCTCCTCGACCGCCGAGGAACATGCTGGACAGGCACTCCCGCCCGGCAACGCGCCGTTCCGGCGGGGATCAGGCCCCAGAGGGGGGCACTGGGCGCGGGCGCGGGGAGGGGCTGAATCCTCGCGGCGAGGCCGGAACTTCCACCCGGTCCGGCACTTCCACCCGGTCCGGAGCCTTCAGCCGGTCCGGAGCCTTCAGCCCCTCCGGCGTTTGAGGGCGAGGCCGTTCAGGCCGACAGGGGGGTCTGGGGGCGCAGCCTTCAGGTACGGATCGGGAAGGGCAAGGGCGGCGGGGGCGGAAAAGCCCGGCCCCGACCCGGCGCACCGGTGACAATGACCCGGTGCGGTACAGAATTCTGGGCGTCACCCAGGCGGCGGACGACCACGGCAGCGACCTGCCTCTGGGCGGCACCCGCCTCCGTGCCCTCCTCACGGCCCTGGCCCTGGCCCTGAGGACACCCCGCCCCACAGCCCCGGGGATCCTCATCGACGAGGTCTGGCCGGACAACCCCCCGAACGACGCCCCCGCCGCCCTGCAGGCCCTCGTGGGCCGCCTGCGCCGAGCCCTCGGCAAGGACGCCGTCACCTCGGAGCCGGGCGGCTACCGCCTCGACGCCACCCCCGAGGACGTGGACCTGTTCGTCTTCGAGCGCCTGGTCCGAGAGGGCAGGGCATGTCTGGACGAGGACCCGGCCACTGCCGCCCGCACCCTCCGCGAGGCGCTGTCCCTGTGGCGGGGCCCGGCCCTGGCCGACCTCCCCGACCGCGCCACGGCGGCGACCCGCCCGGAGTCCCTCCGCCGGGAGGCGACACGCGCGCGCGTGGAGGCCGATCTGCGCAGCGGCCACGCCCACGAGGCCGTACCGGAGCTGCGGGAGCTCACCGGGACCCACCCGTACGACGAGTCCCTGCACGCCCTCCTCATCGGGGCCCTGCGCGACACCGGCCGGCAGGCGGACGCGTTGACGGCGTACGAGACGGCCCGCCGAGCCCTGGCGGACGGACTGGGCACGGACCCGGGCCCCGAACTGCGCACCCTCCACAAGGAACTGCTGACTCCACAGCCCGCACCCGCGCCCGCGCCTGCACCCGCGCTGGTCCCGAACCGCTACGCGGCCGCCGCGCCTGCCGCGCCTGCCGCTCCCGCCGGGCCGGCTGGGCTCGCCGGGTCGGCCGGGTCGGCCGGGTCCGAACCGTCCGGCAACATCCGTCCCCGCCTGAACTCATTCGTGGGCCGGGAACCCGAACTCGACGCGATCCGTTCCGAATTGCACAGGGCCCGCCTCGTCACCCTCACCGGACCGGGCGGCTCCGGAAAGACCCGCCTCGCCGAGGAGGCCGCCTCCGGGCATCTGCAGGCGTGGCTGGCCGAGCTCGCCCCGCTCGACCGGCCGGAGGCGGTGCCCGGCGCGGTCGTCAGCGCCCTCGGTCTGCGGGAGACCGTGCTGATGACCCACGAGATGGCGGTGCAGCAGGACGATCCGGTCGCCCTGCTCGTCGAGTACTGCGCCCCGCGCAGCCAGCTCCTGATCCTTGACAACTGCGAACATGTGATCGGCGCGGCGGCCGAGCTCGCCGAGACGCTGCTGACCCGCTGCCCGGGACTCACGATCCTCGCCACCAGCCGTGAACCCCTGGGAGTCCCCGGTGAGTCCGTGCGCCCGGTCGAGCCCCTCCTCCCCGACCAGGCCCACCGGCTCTTCAGGGAGCGCGCGGCGGCGGCCGACCCGGAAGGCGGCGTCAGCGACCACCCCGCTGCCGTCGAGGAGATCTGCCGCCGTCTGGACGGACTGCCGCTGGCCATCGAGCTGGCCGCCGCGCGCCTGCGGATGCTCACCCCGCGCCAGATAGCCGACCGGCTCGACGACCGCTTTCGTCTCCTCACCTCCGGCAGCCGCACGGCCCTGCCCCGCCAGCAGACCCTGCGCGCGGTCGTCGACTGGTCCTGGGACCTGCTGGACGAGTCCGAGCACACCGTCCTCAGAGAGGCCTCCGTCTTCGCGGGCGGCTGGGACCTGGAGGCCGCGGAGGCCGTGTGCACCGGGCCCGTGGCCGGGATCGTCGGTGCGCTCGTCGACAAGTCCCTGGTCGTCGCGACGCCCGGCCCGCGAGGGATCAGCGGTATGCGCTATCGCATGCTGGAGACGATCCACGAGTACGCCGTGGAGCGCTCCGCGGAAACCCTCGAACTGCGTGCCGCGGCTGAGCGCCGGCACCGCGCATGGGCCCGCGCGCTGGTCGAGAAGGCGGATCCGCTGCTGCGGACCGCCGACCAACTCCGGTGGATGCAGTGCCTGGAGACCGACATGGACAACATCCGTGCGGCCCTCCATCGCAGCGTTCTCGCCGCCGACGAGCCGGAGGCCGCCGCACTGGTCCTTGCCATGGGCTGGTTCTGGTGGCTGCGCAACCTCCGCCGAGAGGGCGCGACCTGGGCCGACCGGGTCCTGCGCCTGGGAGCGGCGCTCGACGCACGGTCCGCAGACAGGCCGTCTTCCGACGTCGGCCTCGGCGGAGCCCCCGCCGGTGAGGCCCGCCTCGATCCGGCCGACTCGCTCTGGGACCGTCTCGACAGCGTCGACAGCGTCGACTCCGTCGACCCCGTCGGGGCCTTCCTCGCCGACCCTGACGGCGAGAACGGTCACCCCCTGCACAGACTCCGTGTGAAGCTGCGTGTGCTGCAGCTCTTCCTGGCGGCGGAGCTCGGGCAGGCCCCGGTGCGGGACGAGCGGACGACGGAGTACGTCGAACGCCTGCGGGACACGCTCGCACGCGGCGGCCCGGACGCGGCGACCTTCCCCGGCATCCTCTGGCCGCTGATCACGTTCCTGATCGGCAGTACCGGCGACGTGCGCGGCACCATGGAGGCCTCGCTCGCCAACTGCCGTGTGTACGGCGGCGACTGGGAGGTCGGCATCGCCCTGTTGTTCTGTGGGCACGTGGCCGTGGACATGCCCGGCGGAATGGAGGGCGTGGACGAGTACATCGCGGAGCTGCGGACCGTCTCCCAGCGCGTCGGCGACCGCTGGATGCGTGCCCAGGTGTGCGGCGCGGGCGGCGAGGCGGCCCTGAACCGCAGCCGGTACGAGGAGGCGAAGGGGGAGTACGAGGAGGCGCTGCGGCTCGCCCACGAGGTGGGGGCCTACGCGGAGACACCGTTCCTCATCGCCCGCCTCGGGGAGATCGCCTACCGCCAGGGCGACCGGGCCGCGGCTCTCATCGCCCTGGACGAGGCGACGGCCGCGGCCGATCGCTACGCGGTGCCGGACTCACGCGCCTTCGTCCTCATCACACGAGCCCAGATGGCTGTCGACGACCGGGACTTCACCCGCGCGCGCGAGCTGTGCGAGGCGACCGGCGTGGAGATGATCCGGGGTACCCCGCCGCCCCAGTTCAGAGCCGCGCTGAACGGCATCGCCGCGCTCGTCACCGCAGCCGATTCGGGACCCGGGCCGGGGCTGCGCCGACTGGCCGACGCCCTGCGCGAGGCCGCGGCGGAGCGGTGCGCGGAGGTGGTCCTCGCCACCCTGGCCGAGCGGGCGGCGGGAGTCCTGTCCGGCATCGGTGATCACGCACGCGTGGTCCGCGTTCTCACGGTGGCCTCCCGGTGGCGGGAAGGCCACCCGCGCCCGATGCCCGAGCGCGTGGAGCTCGAACGCGTCGAGGCCTCGGCTCTGGCCGGCCTCGGCCGCCGGGCCTACGACGCCGAGCGCGCCATCGGCGCCACGCTCACCGTCGACGACGTCCTGGAGGAACTGACCGAGGCGTCCACCGCCGCCGCGCCTCCCACTGCCGAGCTCCCCGCGGGTCACCCGTCACTGACACCGGAACCGTGAGTCGGCCCAGTCCGCCAGTGCCGCCGTGTCGAAGGGGGAGTGCGGTTCGACGACCAGGCGGACCGTCCTCCTGCCCGTCAGATCCACCCGCACGGGCACCGCGTCCCGGCCTCCGCCGACCAGCCCCGACCGCCACATCCGGACCCCGTCCGCGAACACGGAGAACCGCACCTGGCCGAGTCCCATCGTCAGGTCGTCGACGCCGACCACCGCCTCGTACGAGGAACAGGTGCGGTTGAGATCGATGGTGACCGAGGACGCGCCGTGCACGGTGACGCCGTTCGCGTACCGCTTGTCGGAGATCGACATGCCGTACCGCTGCCAGACCCAGCTGCTCTCGCCGAGCCGCATCTCGGGCTCGGTGCCGTCCCCGGTGACGCCGTACTCCAGGGAGTTCCACTGGAAGTCAGCCGGAGCCGGGGCCGGTGGCGGCGGAGGGGCAGGGGAAGCGGGGGGAGCAGGAGGAGCAGAGGTCGGCGTGGGCTTGGGCGTGGGTGCCGCAGTCGGCGTCGGCGTCGGCTTCGGGGTGGGCTCGGGGGAGCGGGTCGGTTTCACGGGCGCGGCGACCACCGGCTCGGGCTCCGCCTTCGGCACCTTGGGCGGCTTGGGCGGCTTCGGGGACGGCGACGGCGTGCTCGGTTCGACGACCGGGTCGGGCGGGCGCGGCCCGGCCTCGGGCTTCTTCGCCGCTGTGTCGTCGCCGGCCAGCGCGAGCACCACCGCGGCGGCGGCCGCCACGACGAGACCCGCCACGATCCCGGCCTTCGCGGGCGCGCCGAGCCCCTCCGCCGCGGCCCCGCCGCCGGCCCCCGCGCCACCTGAGCCGCCACCCGCCGCGGACGCGGCCCCCGCGGCCCCGGCCGCGCCCACGCCGGTCCCGCCGGCGATCAGGGCAGCCGCCTTCGCGTACCCGGCGGCGCCGAACCATCCGATGACGGCGACCGGCACGACCGCCGGAATCCCGCTCGCGACCTCCTTGATCTGACCGGCGGCGAGCCGGCACTTGGCGCACTCCTCCAGGTGCCCCCGCAGCCCGCGCTCGGCGCGCGTGCGCAGCCCGCCACGCGCGTACGCGCCGAGCCGGTCGGCGTAGCGCGCGCACTCCTCGTCCGTGGTGAGCGTGGCGCTCACGTGGGCCTGCAGATAGGCCTGCTTGAGCCCTTCACGGGCCCGGCTGGCCAGCACGCGGGTGCCGTTGGCGTCCAGCCCGAAAAGGATGGCGACCGCGCTGGGCGACTCGTCCTCGACCTCGGTGTGCCACAGCACGGCCTGCCAGCGCTCCGGCAGCGACCGGAACGCCTGCATGGCCATCGACTGCTCGGCCTCGTGCATGGCCCGTACGTCCGCGCCCAGTTCGTGGCCCGCCGCGAAGGAGCCGGGGGGAACGGTGTCGTCCGACATCTCGGAGCCGCGGGCGGCCTGTGCCGCGAACACGGCGAAGTCGTCGACCAGGTGCTCCCGCCTCGCGGACTTGGTCCAGCTCGCCGCGACGCGTCGCACGGTCGTCAGCAGATAGGCGCGTACGGAGTGCTCGGGGCCGCTGCCGCCGCGGACGGCCTGGAGCATGCGGGCGAAGACCTCGGCGGTGAGGTCGTCCGCCGTGTGCGCGTCCCGGCAGCAGGTGCGCGCGTACCGCCGGACGGCGTCCGCGTGCCGCCGGTACAGCTCCTCGTAGGCCGTGTCGTCGCCCGAGCGCATGTGCGTGATCAACTCGGCGTCGGCGGGCGGCAGGTCGATCGGCGGGGGCAGCACTCCGCTGTCATGCCACTCATGCCGCTCGCGCTGTGGCGGAACAATGGCTTCCGATTCTGCTTCCGCTGCCGCGCTCCCGAGTGACTCGTCCCGACCGTCAACGCCCATCGCGGAAGAGTGCCACACGGACCCTTCGCCATTACCCGGAGGTACGGCGTAACCACTCGTCCGAGGGCGTCAGCCGAACCAGAGCACTACCGTTCACCCGAACGAGTCAGGGTGCGGGAAACTACGCGCCCGCCCCGCCCCCACTCACCCGCACCCGGCGGACGGCGTCACCCGCACCCGGCGAAGACACCCGCACTCACATCCGCCACATCCGCGTCCGCACCCGTGCGCGGGTGGTCGTAACCCCCCGCGCACGAACGTTTCACGCTCGGACCCGTTTCGCACCTGGGTGTCTCACACTCTGGTGTGTCACACCCGGGTGTCCGACGCGGGACGGGACCGCAGTCCCTCCAGCAGGATGTCCAGTAACCGCGCCGAGGCTGCCGCCTGCTGGGCCGCGTCCGGCAGCGAGGGCGCCGCCGTGGCGATCACCAGCAGCACGTCCGACACCGTCACGTCCGTACGCAGCTCGCCCGCCGCGCGCGCCCGCTCCACGAGCCGGCCCACGACCTCCAGCAGCTGGGACGCCCCGGCGTCGTCCTCGTCCGCCTCCCCGAGGGAAGCCGACCGCTGCTCCACGAGCCGCAGTTCGGGCCCGCCGGGCTGGGACCGCTGCTGCGGCACGCGCGCCTCGTCGAGGACCGCGTTCTCCGAATCCTCGTCACCGACGCCCACCCGCAGCACCTGCGGCGGCAGCAGCCGCCCGGCGCCCGAGGCCACCGACGTCCGCAGGAAGCGCGAGAGCGCCGACCACGGCTCGTCCTCCTGCCCGAGCGCGGAGCGCGCCTGGTCGGTCAGCCGTGAGGTCTCCTCCTCGGCTATGCGCCGGACCAGGACGTCCTTGCTCGGGAAGCGCCGGTACACCGTGCCGACGCCGACCCGCGCGCGCCGGGCCACGTCCTCCATCGGAGCGCCGTACCCCAGCTCGCCGAAGACCTCACGTGCCGCACGCAGTACGTGCTCCAGATTGCGCTGTGCGTCCACCCGCAGTGGCGTGGTGCGCGATATGTCCCCCGCGCGTCCGTTCCCCGCCGCCGCACCGACCACGCCGCCCCCTGTGAGGGCAGACGCAGATGTCCACTGAGTGTCCTGAATATGCATATGTGTTCCCCCGGTAATGACGTCTCCCCCCGGAGACACTCCCCGCCATCGACAGCCGGAGTCAGTGGAACAGCCTTCGCCGTAGGACCCCGCCGTACGGACCCGTCGAGCGCATCCCCCTACACCCCGATGACACACGAACATAGTTGAGTGGGGGTCAATTCAGAAGAGGGAGGTTCCGCACGGAGCGCCCCCCGATCGGAGTACGAGCCGCTTACGTCCCGGTTGCACCCCCTAATGTCACCCCGCTCACACCCGCTGACCTGCGAACCTTCGCCACGCTCCGGCGAATTGGCCGAGCCCGGACGTATCGGGCGACCGGTCACACAAATTGACGGGCCTGTGGACAAACGCCGGTAGCCGTTGCGTCATGGGTGAGTGAAGGAACGTACGCGCATTCTCGTTGTCGGCGGCGGCTACGTCGGGATGTACACCGCCCTGCGTCTCCAGCAGAAGCTCAAACCGGAGCTCGGGCGGGGCGATGTGGAGATCGTCGTGGTCACGCCTGACCCGTACATGACCTACCAACCGTTCCTGCCGGAGGCCGCCGCGGGCTCTATCTCGCCGCGCCATGTCGTCGTGCCCCTGCGCCGCGTCCTGGACCGGTGCCGCGTCGTCATCGGCGAGGCCAGAACCATCGACCACGCGAAGCGGACGGCGACCGTCGCCACCCTCGCCACCGAGGAGGAGGGCACCGGGCCCGACCAGATCGCGTACGACGAACTCGTCCTGGCCCCCGGCTCCGTCTCGCGCACCCTTCCGATCCCCGGTCTCGCCGAGTTCGCCATCGGTTTCAAGACCGTCGAGGAGGCCATCGGCCTGCGCAACCACGTCATCGAGCAGATGGACATCGCCTCCTCCACCCGCGACCCCGCGATCCGCGACGCCGCCCTGACCTTCGTCTTCGTCGGCGGCGGCTACGCCGGAGTGGAGGCGCTGGGCGAGCTGGAGGACATGGCACGCTACGCCTCCCGCTACTACCACAACGTCAAGGCCGACGACATGAAGTGGATCCTCGTCGAGGCCTCGAACCGCATCCTCCCCGAGGTCGGCGAGGAGATGGGCAAGTACACCGTCACCCAGCTGCGCCGCCGCAACATCGACGTACGCCTGGAGACCCGCCTCGACTCGTGCACCGACCGCGTCGCCGTCCTCAGTGACGGGGCGCGCTTCCCGACCCGTACGGTCGTGTGGACCGCGGGCGTGAAACCCCACCCCGTCCTGGCGGCCACCGACCTGCCGCTGAACGAACGCGGCCGGCTGAAGTGCACCCCCCAGCTGACCGTGGACGGCACCACGCACGCGTGGGCAGCGGGCGACGCCGCCGCCGTACCCGACGTGACCGTGCCGGAGCCCGGCGGGGAGACCGCCCCGAACGCCCAGCACGCCGTACGTCAGGCCAAGGTCCTCGGCGACAACATCGCCCACTCCCTGCGCGGCGAGTCCCTGGAGACGTACTCCCACAAGTACGTGGGCTCGGTCGCCTCCCTGGGGCTGCACAAGGGCGTCGCGTACGTCTACGGGCGCAAGCTGAAGGGATATCCTGCCTGGTTCATGCACCGCGTCTACCACCTGAGCCGGGTGCCCACCTTCAACCGCAAGGCCCGCGTGCTCGCCGAATGGACCCTGTCAGGCCTCTTCAAGAGAGAGATCGTCTCTCTCGGCTCGCTCGAACATCCCCGTGCGGAATTCGAACTCGCGGCCGGTGGAAAGCCCCCTCGGGACCCGAAGGGGTCGTCCTGACCGGAGCCAGGAACTCCGCCCGCGGGACCGGCGTCTGAACGGATGTCGGTCCGGTCGGACACACTGATCCACGACCATGGGCGGGCCGACCGCTCGCCCTTCGATCCCACGAGGCCTGTCCCACAGTGAACTTCACGCGCTGGAACGCTCGGCTCCCCGGAACGCAGCGCCGCGCCGCAGCGCGGGCCGACGGACTGCCGACGGCACTCCCTTCGGAGGGCTCCGTGCCCGCGGCCCGCGCCGAGCGGCCGACCGCCGAGGGCTCCTCGGTCGCGCTCGCCCCCGCGGTGGACGAGCTGCCGGTCCGCGAGGTCCTGGACCGCATCCCGGCCCTCGTCGCCCTCGTCCACGGTCCGGAGCACCGCCTCGCCTACGTGAACGACGCCTATGTGGCCGCCTTCGGCGTCCGCCCGGTCGGCGAGCCCGCGCGCGACGCGCTGCCGGAGCTGACCGAGATCGGCCTGCTGCCGCTGCTCGACCAGGTCCTGCGCAGTTCCAAGCCGCGTACGGTCAAGTCCCGCAAGGTCCCCGGCGGCCGCTCGTACACGTTCACGTGCACCCCCGTCCCCGTCGAGGCGTCGGCCGCCCCGGAGGGCGGTGGCGTACTGATCTTCGCCGCGGACGTCACCGACCACGCCGAGGCCGCCGAGCGGCTGCGGGCCAGCGAGCGTCGGCAGCGCGAGACCGCGGTCACCCTCCAGCGCTCCCTGCTGCCCCAGGAGCTCGAAGAACCGGACGACCTGCGCGTCGCCGCGACCTACCACCCCGGCGGCACGGAGACCGCGGTCGGCGGCGACTGGTACGACGTGATCACCCTCGGCGGTGGCCGCACCGCCCTCGTCATCGGCGACGTCATGGGCCGCGGAGTCCGCGCGGCGGCCGTCATGGGCCAGCTCCGCACGGCCGTCCGCGCGTACGCCCGCCTCGACCTGCCCCCGCACGAGGTCCTCCAGCTCCTGGACGGCCTCGCCATGGAGATCGACCCCAACCAGATCGCCACCTGCGTGTACGCGATCCACGACCCGAACGAGGGCCGGCTGGTGTACGCCTCCGCCGGCCACCTCCCGATCCTCGTACGCGACGAGCGCGGCACCGTGCTGCGCGCCGACGAGCCCACCGGACCCCCGCTCGGTACGGGCGGCTGGATGCACGCCTCCGGCTCGGTGCCCCTCGGCCCCGGTTCCACCGCCGTGCTCTACACCGACGGCCTGGTCGAACGCCGGGACGCCGACCTCGACGAAGGCATCGCCTCCCTGGCGGCCGCCCTCGCCGGCGCCACGGGCACACCCCAGGTGGTCTGCGACCGCCTGGTCCGCTCGGCGGGCGTGAAGGCCGACCACGACGACGACGTGGCCGTCCTGGTCCTCCAGCACCCGGCGCGTGTGGGCCCGGACGGTGACCTCTTCCGCAACGCGGCCCTGGAGCTGCTCGGCGGCGTGGAAGCGGCCCCACGCGCGCGTGCCTTCGCCTCCGGCGTCCTCGCCAGCTGGCGTTTCCCGCCCGATCTGCACGACCTCGGCGTCCTCGCCGCCAGCGAACTGGTCGCCAACTCCCTCCAGCACGGCACCCCGCCGATGCGTCTCAGACTGCGCCGCACCGACCGCCGCCTGATCGTCGAGGTCACCGACGGCGACGACCACCTCCCGCGCCGCCGCCACGCCGAACCGGCCGACGAATCCGGGCGCGGCATCGCGATGATCGCGACCATCGCCTCGAACTGGGGCTCCCGCCGCACCCCGGGCGGTGGCAAGGCGGTGTGGTGCGAGTTCGCACTTCCGCGCACCACCTGACCCAGGGGCCCGCGTGACCGGCGGCAGACCCGCCTGACCGGCGGCAGAAGCGAGACGGCCGCCACCACATCAGTGGTGACGGCCGTCGTACGTGTCTGCGCGCATCCCCGTCAGGCCGCCGCCTGGACCGAATCGGCCGAATCGGCGGGAGCCCCGCCCCGCGCCACGACCCGGCTCTTCGCCAGCGAGGGCTGGTTCTGCACGGGAGTGAGCTGCCGCCCAAGCCGTACCGCCAGGAACGTGATGCCCAGCGAGAACAGCAGGAACGTCACGATGTACGGAGCGTGCAGCGAGGCACCCATCGGCCCGCCCACCGCCGGACCGACCGCGAGGGCGAGCTGCTTCACCAGGGCGAAAGCAGAGTTGTACTGCCCGGCCATGCCGCTCGGCGCCAGATCCGCGACCAGTGGAGCCACGGTCGGCGACAGCATCGCCTCGCCGAGCCCGAACAGCGCGTACGTCGACACGAACGCGGCCGTCGCCATGGTCTGGCTGCCGTGCCCGAGCCCCGCGTACCCGGCGGTGACCCAGGCGAGGGCCCAGATCAGTCCCACCGCGGCGATCACCCGGGACCGCTTGCGCCGCTCGACGAACCTCAGCACGGCGAACTGGGCGACGACGATCACCGCCGTGTTCGCGGCGAGAGCCGTGCCGAGCGCGGAGGTGGAGATGCCGGCCGCCTCGACGCCGTACGCGCTCAGTCCCGCCTCGAACTGCCCGTAGCAGGAGAAGAACAGCACGAAGCCCACCACACACAGCTGCACCATGGCCCGGTTGCCGAGCAACTGCTTCCAGCTGCCCCTGGCCTGTCCCGGCGCACCCTCGACCTCGGGCGCCCGCGGCATCCGTACGGTCGCCATGACCACCACGAGCAGCAGGAACATCGCCGCCTCGATCGCGAACAGCAGCGTGAACGAACTCGCCCGCGAGGCATCGACGAGGTGACCGCCGATGAGCCCGCCGACACCGAGCCCGAGGTTCTGCAGGAAGAACTGTGTGGCGAAGGCGCGCGACCGGGTCTCGGCGGTCGAGCAGTCGACGATCATCGTCGCCAGCGCGGGCTGCATCACGGCCTGCCCGGCACCGAGCGCGGCCGCGGACATCAGGACGGCCGTCGAGTTGCCCGCAAGCCCCAGGCTCAGCGATCCGACGGCGGCGGTGAACAGGGCGAGGAGCAGCACCGGCAGGGGGCCCCGCCGGACGATGGCCCGCCCGGCGAACGGCAGCACGACGAGCGCGGCCACGGCGAAGACGGCGAGCACGAGGCCCGCCGTCATGGCACCGAGGTCCCGAACCTGCGCCACGTAGACGTACAGATAGGGGACGGTAAAGCCGAGCCCGAACGCGCTGAGTGCGTTGCCCACATGGATCCGGCGCATCTCCGCGCCCATGGCCCTGGTCACTTTCACCTGCCTTGAAAGGGAAGTCTTACGCCTGCCTCAGGAGTTAGACGTGAAGACTTCGAAGCTAAAGTTAGAAGCTAAACAGTACATCTCGAAGGACTTCAACGCCAAGCGAGCGCGTGTCATACTGCGCACATGGGTGACACCCCCGTGAACGAGCCGACGCTCGACGAGCAGATCGCTGCCTACCAGCGCGAGTTCCAGGACCTCGACCCTCAGGTCGAGCAGATCGTCTCGGCGCTCGGCCGCCTCAACCGCCGCATGAACGTCGCGTACGGACGTCAGACCGCCGCCCTCGGCATCAGCAATGCCGAGTGGGAGGTCCTCAAGGCACTCGTCCTGTCGGGAGCGCCCTACTGTCTGGGTCCGAGCGACCTGGCGAAGAGGCTCGGCCTCACCCCGGCGGCCATGACTCACCGCATCGACCGGATGGTCGCGGAGGGCCTCGTCACCCGGGAACGCGACGAGTCCAACCGGGTCCGGGTGATCGTGGAACTCACGAACGAGGGACGCGACAAGTGGCTGGAGGCCATGCGCCTTGCCACCGTCTTCGAGGAGGACCTGCTCCAGGACCTCTCGCAGAAGGAGCGCGGTGCGCTGGGAGAGGTGCTGACCCGGCTGCTGCGCCGCGTGGAAGATGCCCAGCCGGACGCCGGCGGGCGGCTCACCGACCTTGACTGAGGCCTGAGTTGGGCCTCGGCAGTGGCCGGGACAAGGCGCGATTCAAGGGTTTGACGGGTGGCCGCCAGGGGGAGACTTGACACCCCCCTCGCAGATCCGTAAGGTTCATCGAGTTGCCACGGAGCCGTAACGGTTCTGCGACAACATCTCTGCCGCAGAAGCGGCACACCAAACCACCAGCACGATCTCCCAACGGGATCGAATTCGGCGTGTCCGAATTCTTTTTGATTTGGGCCCAGCAGCTCCGATTAGGAACTGCCGGGCGGATCCGCTAAAGTTTTGGACGTCGGGACGGCCCAACAGCCGCAACGGCAAACCCGGTTGACAGGGAGTCAGACCCGAAAGGATCTGCTAGAGTCAATATCGCCGGAAAGGGAAACGCGAAAGCGGAAAACTGGAAAGCGCCGAGGAAATCGGAACCGGAAACGGTCTGGTAGAGTCGGAAACGCAAGACCGAAGGGAAGCGCCCGGAGGAAAGCCCGAGAGGGTGAGTACAAAGGAAGCGTCCGTTCCT
>NZ_JBEZJY010000051.1:0-55531 GCF_040651415.1 Streptomyces sp. NPDC048484 | reverse complement strand
TGATCGGCGGGTTCGAGGACGGTGACGTCGAGGCGGGTCACAGTGCGGCTGGTATTGGGGCGGCCGTCGTCACGCCGCTCGCTGTAGCGGGACATACATGCATCGGATGCAACTCCGCTCGGAGCCGCAGGAAGGAAACGTACGGGGTGACGGTAGCGGCCGTCATCAACCGCGGTGTCCGCGAGGAACTCCACCACGACCTCGGGATGCACGGGGTGCAACTCCAGCTCGCTGCGGGTGCCCCAGCCGGCGGAGAACCGGCGCCCGTGCCAGGGATGGCCAGGGCCGGCAGGGCGCAGCTGCGCACCGAGGTCGCGCCGGACGGTGGTGGCGAGCGGGGTGGTGCGGGCCATCAGCCGCAGTCTCCCGGCAGCGTTGTACCGGGCCAGCAGCAGCGTGCTCGGTGACGTCGGCGTCCCGGTGACGGCGCCGATCACCGCTTCGGCCGTGGCACGCGCGCACTGGTGGAGTGTCGGTATTCGAGGGTTGCAGTATTCGCCCGCAGGGCGAGCACTCCCGCACCCGGCCGGGTCGCGGCGACAAGGCGTACAGCTCTCACCGCAGCGGGTGCTGTCTGCACGAAGACGCCGGATCAAGAAGGAGAGACCGACCTCTTGCGGTGAACCAGCGCCGGCGCCCGCGCTCCGGTACGGGCCCTCGTCCTCTGCCACCGCGCCGTACGGGCCCTTCCCGGCAGCGGCTATCCCGCACGACAGAAGGCTCACCCGGCGTTACGAGGTTCACGACGCCGGTACGGCATCGATCTGCTGCTTCACCCGGAGGAGATCGAGCTGGCGCCGTTCGCCGACGATCCGGCCGTCGGTCACGTAGGAGAAGTTCATGGCCCGCACCGAAATCTTGTGGCCGAAGTGTCACCTAATGACCACCGGGTGACCGCTGTCCGCCGGGCGATTTGCCGGAGTCCAGGGAATGCTTGGGAAGCGTCACCGCGAGCGATCAGCTGCCGACACGCCATGTGAAAACACCCGAACCGCACCGGAAGGAATCTCACGCCATGACTGCTACCGCTCCCAAGGCTCCGACTGCACCAGGGGTGCGGTCCTGGTGGGGGATCCCGTACGCCACCGCCGAGCGGTATCGCCGCCCCGTGGTCGCGGACTTCGATCCGAGTCTCCCGTACGACCGGAAGGGCGTCGTCGCGATCCAGCCCGACAGCGGCGACTGGCTCGAAGCGGACAGCGGGATGGGCGAGGACTGCCTGAACCTGAACGTGTGGGCCCCCGAGCAGCCGGCCGACAAGGCTCTCCCGGTGACCGTTTACATCCATGGCGGCGGATTCGAGTTCGGCGCGAACACCCAGATCACCTCGAACGCCGCCGGTCTCGCCGCGACGGGGCGCGTGGTGGGCGTGTCCGTCAACTACCGGCTCGGCGCCCTGGGCCCGCTCTCGCTCTCGCAATACGGCGGGAAGCTCGCCGAGGCCAGCAACCTCTTCCTCCAGGACATCATCGCCGCGCTCACCTGGGTCCAGCGGAACATCGCCCACTTCGGCGGCGACCCCGACAACGTCAGCGTCTACGGCCACAGCGGCGGCGCCTACTCCTCCCTCGGACTGCTCGGCGCCTCCTCTGCCGACGGCCTGTACCGGCGGCTGGCCGGGTTCTCCGGCGGGCCCGCCCGCAGCATTCCGGCCTGGTGGGCCGAGGAACTCGCGCACCTGTTCGTCACCGAACTCGGCGTCGCGGACAACCCGGAGAAGCTGCTCGGCCTCGACCCGCTCTCCCTGCGGGACGCCCTGCGCAAGGTCGCCCCGACGGACCTCGGAGAACGGGGCGGGGTGGACAACAAGGCCACCGGCGTCGTCCTGGACATCGGGCAGCCCGGCGCGGTGGTGCACGCCCACCCCATGGACGTCCTGGCCTCGGGCGCGCACCGTGACGTCGACGTCCTGCTGAGCATGGCGAGCGACGACATGGGCTGGTGGGTGGCGAACGACCTCGACCGGTTCGACCCGGGCACTATCGACCGCATCGTCGACGAGGTCGCGGGGTGGCGCATTTCCCGCTCCCGTGCCAAGAAGATCGTCGACGCCTACGACCAGGGCGGCCGTACCCCGGCCGAGGTCCGCGCCGCGGTCATGGCGGACTACCTCTTCGCGATCCCCGCAGCCCGCGGTGCTCTGGCCCACGCCGCCGCGGGCGGCAACGCCCATCTCCTGATGATCGGGCCCGCCGAGGGCGCGCCCGCCGTGCACGGCACCGAGATGTACGCGCTTGTCGGTCAGGAACAGCCGGGCCGCAGCGCGGATCAGGCCGAGCGTGACACGCGTATCCGCGACATTGTGCTCGACTTCGCGACCGGCGAGCACTCCCGTCTGTGGCCCGCGGTCACGGACAAGCCCACCTCGGAAACCGTCGGCAACTCTCCCTTTGAGGGCACCGCCCGCTACCAGCAGGTCCTTGACCTGTGGGAGGGCATCGACCGCCCCTGACGGCTGGCGGGCGATACGGACGACGCAGGGGACAACACGGAGTGAGGTACTCGGCATGAGTCAACCGACAGCAGCCGCCGGCGCCGCACCGGCGACGATGAGGGCCGTCGTCGTCACCCGGCCCGGCGGCCTGGAGGCACTGGAGATCAAGGATGTGCCGGTGCCCGTCCGCATGCCCGGCTGGGTGCGGATCAAGGTAAAGGCGTTCGGCGTCAACGAGTCCGAGGTCACCACCCGCAAGGGCGAGTCGGACGCGGTGGTCACCTACCCGCGTGTTCCCGGCATCGAGGGCGTAGGCGTGGTCGACGAGGCCGACGAGGACAGCGGGCTGCGCCCGGGGCAGCAGGTGGCGACCATGATGGGCGATATGGGCCGCAGTTACGACGGCGCATACGCCCAGTACGTCACCGTCCCGGCGGAGCAGGTCATTCCGTTCGAGACCGGCCTGCCGTGGGACGTGGTCGGCGCGCTGCCGGAGATGTTCCAGACCGCGTACGGATCCCTCACCCGTGGCCTGGACCTCAAGGCCGGGCAGACGCTGCTGATCCGCGGCGGCACCTCCACAGTCGGGCTGAGCGCGGCGGGGATTGCGAAGGACATCGGAGCGACCGTGCTGTCCACCACCCGCAGCGAGGCGAGGGCAGGGGAACTGCGGGCGGCGGGCGTCGACCATCCCCTCGTCGACAGCGGCACGATCGCCGACCAGGTGCGCGAGCTGCTGCCGGGCGGCGTGGACGCCGCACTGGAACTGGTGGGCTGCTCGGTCCTCGCCGACACCCTCAACGCCGTCCGCCTCCACGGCACGGTCTGCTTCACCGGAGCCCTGGCGGGCCAGTGGACGATCCCCGACTTCACCCCGTTCATGATCCCGGGCGGCGTGCGCCTGACCTCCTACAACGGTGCGGCCACCGACCTCCCGGCCGATGTCCTCGCCCACCAGCTCCAGGCCATCACGGAGGGGCGCCTCCAGGTCCCGGTCGCGAAGGTCTACCACGGCCTGGAACAGGTCCGCGACGCCCAGGCCGACCTCGAATCCGGCACCACGCCGGGCAAGCACGTCGTCGTCCTGGACGACCGAGACCTGGGCAGCCGAGAATGGTAAGTGGATCGACTTGCTATCGCGGTGGTGTCGAAGTTACGTTCACGGGGTCCGTGCCGAACTGAAGCTCGTACCCCGATGAATGTGGCGTACGTGTCGGCCGCCGACCATCACTCCAACAACACCCCAGAGGGCAGAACCCATATGAGAATCCGACTGACCGCTGGAGAAACCGTCCTCAATGCAACCCTCGGCGACAACGCGACGGCACGTGACTTCGCCGCGCTGCTTCCGCTGACGCTGCAGATGAACGACCCGCTCAGGCGTGAGAAGTACGGTCACCTGCCCCGGTCTCTCACCGCAGGAGGCGAGCCGCGGTTCAGCTACGAGATCGGCAACATCGCCTACTGGTCACCCGGTCCCGACATCGCCATCTTCTATGACCACGACGGCGAGTCCATCCCCGACCCCGGCATCGTCATCCTCGGCGAAATCGACTCGGGGGCCGATGCCTTGAAGAAGTACGACGGCACGGTCGACGTAACCATCGAGGCTGTCGACTGAGACCCAGCCGGAAACAACCGGGATCGTCAGCCAACGGGAGGAGGGGGGCCATGTCCCGGGCCTCGCCCTCGGGGTGACCGGCGGCGTCGGCTCCTGCCTCGCCGCACGACTCATCGAACAGGGCGACCAGGTCGTGGGTCCTCACCGCCATACCGAGCAGGCTCCCACCCTGGAATCCGACGGAACAGAGCCGGTTCACGGCGCCCTGACGTCGCTCGGCGTGGGCACTCCAGCCGCCCGTCTGGAAGGTGCCGGCGCAGTCGTCTGCACCGCGGGTGCGAGCGGAGCCGGACCGCGACAGGCGGACGCTGTCGACGGGCGGGGCGGGGTAATCGTGGCAACCGCCGCAGCGAAGCAGGAGTCCACCGGTTCCTCCTTGTTTCCGCCTTCCCGTGCGCGGCCCGCCCTACCGGACACGTGTCCCTTCGTGATGGGTGGACATCAGGAGAAGCCTATGAGCGCGCCAGCACGCCGTCGGGATGCGGCGCAGAACCGGACCCGCATCCTGGAGGCCGCCCGCGCAGCCCTTGCCGAGTCCGATCACGTGCACCTACACGAGATTGCCAAGCGCGCCGGTGTAGGACAGGGAACGCTCTACCGGAACTTTCCCAACCGCGAAGCACTCCTCGTCGAGGTCTACCGGCGCGATGTCGAAGAACTCGTGGCCGCCGCCTCCGCTCTGCTGGCGGAACACACGCCTGTGAAAGCCTTGTGTCACTGGCTCGACCGAGTGATCGACTACGCCGAGATCAAGCGCGGCGTCCTGGCGGCCCTTGAGGCGGCGGCGTGGCAGGACCTTGTCGCCCACAGCCACAACCCCATCGAGGGCGCCCTCGGCCACCTGCTGGACGCGGGGAAAGCGGCAGGTTCCATCCGCGCAGACGTCGATGCCCACGGGGTCCTCCTTCTCATCGCATACCTCGGCCGACTGGACCGGGATGAGTGGGGATCAAGGGCACGGCCTCTGATGAACGTCATCCTCGACGGTCTTGCCCGACCAGACGCGGACCGGTAAGGACGGAGGACTGACCAGAATCGTCTGGCAGTTCACGACGTGGTGGTGCAGCATGCGGCACGTCACATGGATGAGGTAGTGGAAGGTGGCCGGGGCGGGGGCCACGGCCGGTCGTCATGGTCGGCGAAGAAGTCCTCGACGGTGGTGGACCTCCAGGCTGCAGGGGGTGCCGAACGGGGGCTGGAAGCCGTACAGCGGGGTGGGTGCGCCTGCGAGAGGGGCGAATGCCTTCGCCCTGTCCGGTTGTCCGTTCCTGACCATCATGTGTCCGCAGGCTACCCGGCCGAAATGCCCTGCCCGGGGAATCATGGCTGGTGAGGCCCGGACAGCCGGGCCGTCGGCGTCCGGAGTACGCAGGCGCACGCCGGGCGGGACGCACCCGAGCGGCAGCCGGGGTATCACCGCGGCCCTGGCCGAGGACTGGGTCACCAACTCGCAGGACCTGCCACTCGACTCGGCGCCCCGCAACCTGCGGCCTGCCCGCACCTGACCGCCCGCCCCGACCACCGTCACCTACGCGAAAGCCCACCCTCATGGACCACAGCGAACCCGCGCTCGCCCTGTTCGACGACGATCCCGGCCCCGACAGCACCGGCGCGAGCGACACCACCGTGCCGGCCATCGAAGACCTCTCACGTCCTCTCGCCGACCGGCTGCGCCCGCGCACCCTCGGCCAGGTGGTCGGCCAGGAGCACCTGCTGGGCGATGAGGCGCCGATCGGGCGGATGGTCGAGCGGCAGCATCTGGTGTCGATGGTCCTGTGGGGGCCGCCCGGCTGCGGGAAGACCACCATCGCCCGGCTACTCGCCGATGCCGCCGGTCTGGTCTTCGCCCCGCTGTCGGCGACCTTCTCCGGGGTTGCCGACCTGCGCCGGGTGTTCCGCGACGCCGAGCAGCGCCGAGCCCGGGGGCGGGGGACGCTCTTGTTCGTCGACGAGATCCACCGCTTCAACCGCGCGCAGCAGGACAGCTTCCTGCCCTACGTGGAGGACGGCACGGTCGTCCTGGTCGGCGCGACCACCGAGAACCCGAGCTTCGAACTGAACGGCGCGCTGCTCTCGCGCAGCCAGGTCTTCGTCCTCAAACGCCTCGACGAACAGGCACTGCAGACCCTCACGACCCGCGCCGAGGAGCTGACCGGGCGCCAACTGCCGCTGACCGGCGAGGCCCGCCAGGCCCTGCTCGCCCTTGCCGACGGGGACGGCCGCTACCTGCTGAACATGGCCGAGCAGCTCCAGTCCCTCCCCACCGGCACCGGCCCGCTGGACGTGGCCGGGCTGGCCCGGCAGGTGCAGCAGCGGGCCCCGCTGTACGACAAGGCGCAGGAGGGCCACTACAACCTGATCTCCGCGCTGCACAAGGCGATGCGCGGCTGTGACCCGGACGCCGCCCTGTACTGGCTGGCGCGGATGCTGGAGGGCGGCGAGGACCCGCTGTTCATCGCCCGCCGGCTGGTCCGCTTCGCAGGCGAGGATGTCGGCATGGCCGACCCGAGCGCCGTCCAGCAGGCCCTTGCCGCGTGGGACGTGTACGAGCGGCTCGGCTCGCCCGAGGGGGAACTCGCCCTCGCCCAGGCCGTCGTCTATCTGGCCACCGCCCCGAAGTCCGTCGCCGTCTACCGCGGTTTCGGCGCCGCGGGTAAAAGCGCCCGCCGTACCGGCTCCCTCATGCCGCCGCCGCATATCCTCAACGCGCCCACCCGGCTGATGAAGAACCTCGGCTACGGCAAGGGCTACCAGTACGACCCGGATGCTCCCGACGGCTTCTCCGGCGCCGAATACTTCCCCGAGGACATGGGCCGTGAGACCTACTACCGGCCCACCGAGCACGGCCATGAGGCCGAGGTCGGCCGCCGCCTGAAGCACTGGGCCCGGCTGCGTGCCCAGCGGCGCCACCCGGACTCCGGCTGAGCCAGGATCAGCCGCCCACGGTCCAGCTGCACGCCATCACCGAAGGCCGCCTCAAGCCCGACATCGCGAAGGTCTACCACGGCGTCGGCCGAATCCCGCAGGCCCACACCGACCTGGCAGCCGGCGGCGCCCCCGGCAAACACGTCGTCGTCCTCGACTGACAGCGCGGATGGTCGGCTCCAGGGAGGAAGCCGGGCCCGAGCGGCGTCGACCTCGCCCGCTGACACCCCACCACCCGCAAGGAGAGCCCCAGGTCCCTGTTCACCGACGGATACAGGTCATCCTCCGTCCTCGACCTCCCCGCCACTCAGACGTTCTACGGTGACGTCCTCGGCCTCCGTAACGGAGGAGCGCGACGCGATGCTCGTGCTGCACCTACCCGGCGGCGCCGAGGCGGTTGCCTACCCGAAGGGCGAGGCGCACCAGCCCGCCACCTTCACCGTCCTCAACTTCGTCGTCGACGACGTCCCCGCCGCAGTCGCCGAGCTGAGCGACCGCGGAGTGCTGTTCGAGCGGTACGACTCCGAACGCGCGTCGACGAGCACGGCGTCTACCGCGGCATCGGTCCCCTCTTCGCCTGGTTCAAAGACCCCTCCGACAACGTTCTCGCGGTGTGTGAGAAGGACTGAGCTCTCTGATCTGACCAAAAGCTGGATCAGGACAGCACCGCCGGCCCACTCCGCAAAGCAGCCGGGGAGTCGGTGGAGGAAATCCGCCCCAACCTGTTCATCCCTGTGTCAGCGCGGTCAGTCTGTGGTGAAGCTGGACAGGACCGCGACCGGGAGGCGGCTGCCTGCCGAGCCGTGGGGAAGGATCTCCGTGATGCGGGCCAGATCGGCGGCGGAGAGCTGGACGTCGGCGGCGCCGGCGTTCTCCTCAAGGCGCTTGGTGCTGCGGGTGCCGGGAATGGGCGCGACGTCCTCGCCCTGGGCGAGCAGCCAGGCCAGCGCGAGCTGGGCGGTGGTGATGCCCCTGGTGCCGGCCAGATTCTTGAGCTGTTCGGTGGCGTGCAGGTTGTACGTGTAGTTCTCGCCCTGCCAGCGCTCGTCCCAGCTGCGCATGTCGTCCGCGGGGTACTCGCTCGCGGGCTTGACCGCGCCGGTGAGGAAGCCGCGGCCGAGCGGGGAGTAGGGCACCAAGCCGATGCCGAGTTCCCGCAGGACGGGAAGGATCTTCTCCTCCACCTCGCGCTCGAAGAGCGAGTACTCGTACTGGAGCACGGAGACCGGGGTGACGGCGTGGGCGCGGCGGATGTACTGGGGGCCGACGTTGCTCAGGCCGAAGTACTTCACCTTGCCTTCGGTGATCAGCTCGCCGACCACGCCGGCGACCTCCTCGACCGGAATGGTGGGGTCGGAGATGTGCTGGTAGAAGAGGTCGATGTGGTCGCTCCGCAGGTAGCGCAGGCTGTTCTCGGCGACCTTGCGGATGTTTTCCGGGCGGCTGTCGAAGGCGGGGCTGATCGCCGGGGCGGTCATGTCGAAGCCGAACTTGGTGGCGAGAACCACCTCGTCGCGGAAGTCGCGGACCGCTTTGCCCAGGAGGATCTCGTTGCTGCCGGTACCGGCGCCGTACAGCTCGGCGGTGTCGAAGAAGTCGATCCCGAGTTCGTGGGCGCGGCGGATGGTCGCGATGCCCTCGTCGTCGTTCGAGGCGCCGTAGGCCATGGACATCCCCATGGTCCCCAGGCCGAGCGCCGAGACGCGCAGACCCTGAGAGCCCAGATTGCGGTGCTGCATGAGTTCACTCCCTCAGTGTTTCGCCGGCTTCACCCGCAGAGGTCAAACCGAACTGTTCAGTTTGACTGTACGCCCGAGCACCCGCGATGCCAAACCAAACGGTTCGGTGCTCTATCCTGGGGTCATGCCCCAGTCCCGCGACTCCGGCCGGACCGCAGCGCCCGCCGTCGGCGACACCACGCGCGAGCGCGTCCTTACCGCTGCCATGGAGGAGTTCGCCCGCCATGGCATCTCCGGCGCCCGCGTGGACCGCATCGCCAAGCTCGCCAGGACCAGCAAAGAACGCGTCTACGCCTACTTCCGCAGCAAAGACGCGCTCTATGCCGACGTCGCTGCACGGGAGTACGTCGTCATCGCCGAGGCCACCCAGATGGACCCGTGCGACCTTCCTGGCTACGCGGGCCGCCTGTTCGACTACTTTGTCGCCCGTCCGGACCACTACCGCCTGATCGCCTGGGGCCGCCTCGAACTGCCGGGCACCACAGCCGTTGCCGACGATCCCGCCCAGGCAGTGCTCGCCCGCAAAATCGACCAGCTCCGCCAGGTGCAACAGGCCGGACAGCTCGACCCCGCCTGGGACCCGGCCGACGTCCTCGCCCTGGTCAACCAGATCGCCATGACCTGGGCGTCGCAACCCGAACTCAGCGAGGCCGCCGCCGCACACGCCGTGGACCCCACCGCCGCCGCCCGCCGCGTCGCAGTGGTGACCGCTGTCGAGCAGCTTTTCCCTCGAGCGCGCTGAGGTCCCCCGGACCGGCGGCAGCCCTGCTCGATTCCCCGAACGGCGCCCGCATCTGCCCGTAGGCAGGCTCCGTGGAGAGGGTGGGCTGTTCACCGGAGAGCGATCGACGCAGTTCTCTTCCGGGCGCGGTCAGGGATCCCGCAAGCCGTCCGGGCCGACGCCGCCGGGCGGATCGTCTGGAGCCTGGTGGGTGGCGACCCGACACTCGCCCTCTGGGCGAATACTGCAGCTCTCGATTACCGACACGCCAGTGCACCCATCGGGCGTTCACGCAGACCGCGAAGGGGGCCGGGAGCCTCCTGACGGGCACGGGTCCTGCGCCGCGTTTCCGTCACGCGTGGGTCCTCGCTGCGCGGGCGGCGAAGGCGGCCGGGGTGAGGCCGGTATGGCCGCGGAAGAAGCGGCCGAAGTTCGCGGGGTCGGTGAAGCCGAGGTGGACGGCCACAGCCCGGGCGTCCCACCGGGCGCCTGCCAGCAGGCGCCGGGCTTCCAGGAGGCGCCGCTCGTCGATGAGTTCACGTACTCCCTTGCCGGTGGCGTCCCGGGCGGCACGGCTGAGGGTGCGGACCGAGCAGCCGAGCAACTCGGCGTAGTCCGCTGCTTGGTGCAGTTCGCGAAAGTGCAGCTCCAGGGCGTCCAGGAAGCGCGCGTACCTGTCGGCACGGCCGGTGCCGGTCGTGGCCGTGCCGATGGGGGCGATGTCCAGGGAGTTGGCCAGGCGCAGCAGCAGCGATTCGAGCAGGCTGCGCCGCAGGGCGTGGTGGATGTCGAGGGGGCGGCGCCCCAGTGCGCGGTGTTCGTCCAGGAGCTGGAGTGCCGTCTGCTGGAGCCATACGGTGTCGTCGGGGTGCGGGCTGAGCACGGCAGGGGCCTCGTGCGCGGTGAGCGGGGCCAGGAGACGGGCGAGGTCGGGCCGCAACACGTCCGGTTCGAAGAGGATGAACGGGCCGCGGGCCGCGCCGGGCGGATGCCAGCACTGCGCGTGTCCGGGACGCACCCACAGCCACTGGCCGGGGGCGACGGTCCGCGTGACGTGGTCGACGTCGTGCCGCAGCTCACCCTCGGTGACGGCGATGAGGTAGTGGAAGGTGGCACGGCCCGGACGGGGCGGGTTCCACGGCCAGTCGTCGTGCTGGGCGAAGAAATCCTCGACGGTACTCACCTCAAGGCCGTACGGAGTACCGACCGGGGGCTGGAAACCGTACAGCCGAACCGCGGCCGGTCCGGCCGCAGTTCCGCTCGAGTCGGGGTGTCGCTTGTCGACCATCATGTGTCCGCAGCCTACGGTCCTTCTCGTCGGCTTCGACGAAAGGATGGGACGTGCCGCCGCGCCCGCGCGCGTGCCCTCCGCGTCCTTCGATGCCGCACCTGTCACTACCTGAGAGAGGCAACGCCCCATGAACGGATCGGCCTTGCACAAGACCGCCGCCGACT
Source organism: Streptomyces sp. NPDC048484 (assembly GCF_040651415.1). Lineage (NCBI taxonomy): Bacteria > Bacillati > Actinomycetota > Actinomycetes > Kitasatosporales > Streptomycetaceae > Streptomyces > Streptomyces sp. NPDC048484. The sequence continues at coordinate 44,636 of NZ_JBEZJY010000051.1, read as the reverse complement.
ACGCGGAGGAACTCCCCGGAGCCCAGCTGGAGCACCCCTTCGGCCCGGACTGGGAGGTCTTCAAAGTGCGCGGCAAGGTGTTCATGCTGATGACCGAGGTCCCGGGGCGGCCCGTCGTGATCCTCAAGGCGGACCCCGGTGAAGCTCATGCCCTGCGGGAGCAGTACAGCCACATCACCCCCGGCTACCACATGAACAAGAAGCACTGGATCACCCTGGAGAGCGGAGAAGGCGTCGACGAGGAACTCGTCAGGGAACTCGTCACCGACTCCTACCGGCTCGTCGTCGCCCACCTGCCCAAGGCCGAGCGGCCTGTCGACCCGCACACCTACGGCACCGGCGCGCGGGCGGCCCGGTGAGCGCGGCCGGTGACCGGCTCCAGGACACCGCCCGCCAGGCGGCCCTGGCCCTCCCCGGCGTCAGCCACGGCTACCCCTTCACCCCGGCACTCGACGTGTACAAAGTCGCGGGCAAGGTGTTCCTCATCGTCACCGACGACCCGGACGAACAGATCATCACGGTCAAGTGCGAACCCGAACACGCCCGCGCGCAAGAACGCGGCTACGCCTCGATCACACCGGGCCGCTATCTCGACAAGCGCCACTGGATCTCGCTGGGGGCGGGACCCGGCATCACCGAGCGTCTGGTCACTGACGCGGTCGAGGGTTCCTACGACCTGGTCGCCGAGCGGCTGCCGCGACGCGACCACCCCGGTGCCCGATGAGCACCGCGAGCTTCCCCGCGGACGGCGAGCCCTTTGCGGGGTGCGCATGGTCGCCGAACCGCACCAGGCCCACGATGGTAAGTGGAGCGACTTGCCTTATGGGCATCACGGGAGTTACCTTCTGATGGTGAGTCCATCGACTTACCTTACGACTCGGCAAGGAACAATGAACATGAATCGTCTTGCGGGCAAGCGCGCCCTCATCACCGGCGGCACGAGTGGGATCGGTCTGGAGACCGCGCAGCGTTTTGTTGCGGAGGGGGCCGAGGTGCTGGTCACGGGCGTAACCCCGGCCAGCATCGACAGGGCGCGGCAGGTCCTCGGGGACAAGGTGCCGGTGGTGCAGGCCGATGCACGCGATCTCGATGCGCAGCGCGGCCTGGCGGAGCGGGTGCGTGAGCACTTCGGGGAGCTGGACGTGGCATTCCTGAACGCCGGCGTCTCGGACTGGCGGCCGTTCGAGGACCACACGGAGGACAGTTTCGACCGGCTCTTCGACATCAACGTCAAGAGCGTCTTCTTCCTCACGCAGGCCCTGGTGCCCGTGCTGGCCAACCCGTCCTCGGTCGTCCTCAACGCCTCCAACAGCGCGCACGGCGGCTACGGGCAGTCGAACGCCTACGCCGCGACGAAGGCGGCTGTCTCCTCCCTGATGCGGTCGTGGAACGCGGACCTGCTCAGGTCGCACGGCATCCGGTTCAACGCGGTCAGCCCCGGACCGGTGAACACCCCGCTCTACTCCAAGCTCGGGATCGAGGACCCCGCGGTGCAGGCGGCGGTCCTGGAAGGGATCGGCGCCGGCATCCCGCTGGGTCGCATGGGCATGCCCGAGGAGGTCGCGGAAGCCGTGGTGTACCTGGCCTCCGACGTCTCCGCCTTCGCTGTGGGCCAGGACCTTATCCTGGACGGTGGCCAGACCGTCCTCTGACAGCGGGGATGCGGCTGGGAGACGGGCGAGGGGCGTGGGTATGTCGGTGGCGGACCGAGCGGAGACCGGTGGCGATACGTGCCAGGCCGGGTATGGCGCGCAGACCAAAGCCGGGTATCACGCGCAGATCAAAGCGGAGAACCGCGCGCGCATCATCCGCGCCGCCCGCGACCTCTTCCTCGCCCGGGGATACGACAAGACCTCCCTGGCCCAGATCGCCAGGGAGGCCCGCGTCTCCACAGGCACCCTCTTCAAGCGGTACCCCTCCAAAGCTGCGCTGTTCGCGGCCGTCACCTCCGAGCAGTGGCAGCTGGACGTGCAGTACGCCGAACCGCCCCCGCCCGGTGATCCCCGGTACGGCCTGGACCACATCGGCCGCGACTACGCCTGCCTGGTCTCGCGGCCCGGCACGGCGGCGCTGTGCCGCCTCATCATCACCGAACTTCCCCAGATGCCGGAACTCGCCGACATCGTCGGCACCGGCTTCGCCATCGACCGCGGACCCTTCTTCGACCGGCTCCGCGACTACCTGGACGCCGAGGCACAGGCCGGCACACTCGACTTCCGTTCGGCCGACGGACAGACACAGCCGGCATCCGCAGTGGCCGAACAGTTCCTCGGCATGATCTGCGGCCAGCTCCTGTGGCCTCAGCTCGTACGCACCGACTTCGTCCCGCCCGACCCCACCGACACCACGATCGTGGACGAAGCCGTCGCCCTCATGCTCACCCGCTACCGCACCGGATCCTGAGCCCCGGACGCGGCGGCTACTGCCAGCCGACCGCAGAAACGTCGGACGCAGGGTGGCGGCCCGCACCTGAGTCAGCCAGCCTGGCGGAGGTCCTCACTGCCTAGCCCTGCGGGGCGGCCCATCGCGCTGTCAAGTATTCGGACCAGTTCCCGCCGACGAGGGTGGCCCAGCGTTCGGCTGTCTTGGGGTGGATGCCGGGCGGGAACGGCGATGAGGTGGCGGCGGATGGTGCCGGTCCGTGCCCGTGCGTGGAACGTGGAGGCCAGATGCCCGGCGGCCCGGGTCAGGTTGTAGGCGACTGCGGCCAGGGTCAGCCAGGCGGCGTTCGCGGTGAATGTGCCCGAGGGCAGATGAGCGAGGGCTGAGTCCCCAGGTCAGCGAAGACCTGTTCCACCGCGGCGTGATCGCGGTGCATGGGCTCGGCGTCGGTGAGGACGAAGCGGCTGTCGGCGAAGATCACGTGATAGCGCCAGACGGCGAACAGTGCGCTCTGCCCCTCAGGCACCGTCTTGGGGTTCAGTCGTTTCACGCGGCGGACGATGAGCCGGGCGGTGGTGTGGAACTGCTTCTTCTTGCTGGTGAAGGCGGTGAAGCGGGCCGTAGACCTGCTTGACCTTGGAGTCGATGTCCACGAACACCACCTCGTCCCCCTTCGGAACGAAGCCCGTGTGAGCGGCCAGGTTGCACGCGAACGCGCGTGCAGCGGACTCCAGTTGACGCACGTGGCTCCAGGTGAAGGCCCGCAGGAACATGCCCAGCGTGGACGGCGCCCGCACCCCGCTGAACAACTTCGGCAGCCCGCCGTGCCGCAGTACGTCCAGGTCGTCGATGGAGTCGGCTCCGGCGACCATGCCGCCCACGACGCTCATCACCTTCGCGTCGGCAGCCGTACCCGCACCGTTCTTCGCACCGCTCAGCTTGACCTTCTCGGCCACCAGAGCCGGCAGGCCGCACCGCTCGGCCAGCCGGACGGCCGGGACCAGCCCGGCATGCGCGATCAGATTCGGCTCGTCGAACGCGGCGAACACCCGCGCCGGGCTATGGAACAATTTCACTTGAGAGGTGCCTTGCTGGTTGGTACTGCTGGAAGCGTCAGAACTCCCATCATCCCAGGTCACGGGCACCTCTTCTGTTTTCTCCGTCCGCAGCCCGGCCGCTACGCGGCAGATCGAGGCTCAGCCGGAGTCAGCCAGGCGTCGGTAGCGGCCGGTCTCCTTGTGCCACTGGTAAGAGCCGGCAGCCCAGCCTTGGATGGCCTGGGCGTGCCGCAGCACGGCATGCTGGGTGTCCTGATCGGCGTTCAGGTCATGGAGTGTTTGCGGCAGGTCGGCCTGGACGGTTTCGTGCAGTGTCCTCACCCGGCCTGTCAGGATGCGGTTGACGAAGGAGACGGCTTCGGCCAGGGGGATCTCGTACAGTTCCTGGGCCACGTGCACGATGTTGTTCCTGGTCACGCCTTCGCGGACTTCCTTGAGGTAGGACACGATGTCGTTGTGCAGATCGACGGTGTCCCGGAACGCGTTGATCAATACGGCAAAAGGCCGTGTTCCCCGGATGCCCGCGGTGATCTCCCAGCCGAGTGAGTGCTCCATCAGCAGTGCGCTGCACCCGGCCGCACCATAGTCGCGGCGCATCTCGGTCTGCTCGATGAAGTCGGGGGACCTGCGCCGGGTGAGGTTGTCCGCCTCCCACAGTGATGCTTCCAGGAACTCCTGCACGGACCTGGTGTACAGCAGTCGCCATGAGGCGGAAGCTGAAGGCGCCGTGCGGCGCCACAGGTCCGCCAGAGCACGTTCCAGCGGCTGCTTCGGGGGCGGCTCCGAGGTGTCTGCCCGTACTGGCAGGAAGGTCATCAGCCGCTCAATGTGCTGGAGGATCTGTTGCCGGCTGCTGAGAGATTCACACCACGGCAAGAAGGTGTCGTCGAGACACCAGATGACGCTGTGCCAGGCGGACAGCAGCTCCAGTTCCTCGGCGGAGGCATGGGGATAGATCAAGGCGGTGAAGTGCGTGAAATCCGCCCGGTCAAAGACCTCGGCACTCCATCCACCATGGCATGAGTCAGCGTGCTGCGGTTCCAGGAGCCCAACCGATCGCGCCCAGGCGTGAACGCGTGGACGAACGGTCGACAGGTGCGGGTTCACCCTGGCCGGGAACGGCATGAAGAACGACGGCAACTGGAAGGTGCCCTCCACCGCTGCCTGCCGCGTGGTCACGGACGCTTCCGAACTCGACAGAGTTGTCATCCCTCACATCTCCTTCCGCGAGGCGCACTACCTCCCGGCTATGGCTGCGCGTACCTTCCAGGAAACTGGCCAATTCCGAACACGGGAAGACGATCCCATCCCTGAGTGCGTGAACGCGTTGAACAATTGCGCTCTTGTGAACGCCGATGGGTCCGCTGACGCTGCGCGAGTCACTCAACTCACCTTGCCTTGCGGCGACAGCCCCTCGTAGCCTCGCTCGCTTCAGCTCAGCCTCGATCCACCGCGTGATTCCTGATCGTCGTCGTTGGGTGGGTTTCTGATAGTTTTCGTGTATTCGGGCAGGACTGTATTCCGGGTGGCCGTCCCGGTGGCGGGTTCCCCGAGGTTCTTCCTGATCGTGGGCGAGTGGTGGGCGGCGGCTTCAGGTGAGCATGCGGTGCCCGGTGGCCCTCCACAGATCGGTGAAGTCGTCGGCTCAGCGCCAGCGTTGGGGCAGATGCAGGACCACGCCCCGCCCGGGGCGGGCAATCCGTGCCGGGATCTGGATCAAGGGTTGTCGGATGGTGCCGGTCCTCGCTTTGCCATGGAAGACCGAGACGAGGTAACCGATGGCGCGGGTGAGGTTGTAGGCGGTGGCCGCGAGGGTGAGCCAGGCGATGTTTGCGGTGAACTTCCCCGAGGGCAGGTGGCCCAGCGCGGAGTCCTCCAAATTGGCGAAGCCCGGTGTGTGCGGCCAGATTGCAAGTGAACGCCCGTACCGTGGACTCCAGTTGGCGGACATGACCCCAGGTGAACGCGCGCAGGAACGTGCCGAGGGTGGACGGGGCACGCACCCCGCCGAACAACCGGGATAGGCCCCCGTGGCGCAGCACGTCCAGGTCGTCGGTGCTGTCCGCACCGGCCATCATCCCGGCCACGACGGACATCACCTTCGCGTCCGCGGCCATGCCCGCACCGTTCGACCCCTCCGTCAGCTTCACCTTCTCGGCGACCAGAGCGGGCAGGGGACGATTTCACTTACGAGGTGCCTTGCCGATTGGGACTGGTGGAAGCCCAAAGAACTCCCATTATCCCAGGTCAGCAGGCGCCTCTTCTGGTTTCTCTGTCCACAGCTCAGCCGTCACGCGGTGGATCCAGGCTGACACGGTGTGAGGGTCAAGAGGCTACCGAGCGGCCGACGGCCAGCAAGGACGCGGTGCAGGCGTTCAAGAAGCTCCCGCAGGGCCGAGAGATCAGCGGGGCCGGGCTGCGATCTGCCGGCGGGCAGTTCCCCAGAGCTCCTCGAATTCCTCGGGGGCCAGCTTCTCTGGATCGTGCCCTTCCCACTCTGAGACGGGTAGTTCAGCTGTGATGCCGAACCTGTTGTCGTACTCGTCGAGGAGGCCCGCGTCGTGGGCCTGCTGCCATTCGTCGAGGGAAGCGGCTGCGATCGGCGTCAGTTCAGGGCCTTGGAGCTCGATCTGCCGGGTCACCCAGCCTTCGGCGTTCACCTCGAAGTAGAACCAGACGTCTTCCTCGTCCCAGTAGCAGCGCATCCACGTTGTCACGAGTCCATGATGAGGCCTCATGAGCGGCACTCCGCCGGCGGTCCCGGGTCCTGTTCTGGCCTTCCGCCTGGCCTGTTCTTCACCAGGTCGTTGAGTTCTTCGGCACTGGGTTGTCCGAGGGCTTTCAAGGCCTGCTGCCCAAGGCCAGTCGGCTGCAGCGGGCGCCCGGTGTCGAACGGGTCCAGTAGGAGTCCTCCAAGGTCATGTTCCAGGCGACGGATCTGAGTGACTCCGCCCCCTCGTTTACGAGGGGGCGGAGTCACGGCTTACCCCTCCAGGAGAGCGCATGGGGATGTGGTGGAGACGGGCTCAGAACGCATACGGGTCAGGCCCCCGGCACGAGATCGGTGCATACGACAACGAGGCTGGTTGATTGATTCACCTTGGGGTTATGTTTTGGTGGTTCGCATCATCCGACCGGAGGGTAGCCGCCGTGACCCACACCGTCCCCGCCGCGTACGACGGTCCAGCGCTGCCCGTCGACCTGGACGAAGCCGCCCACCGCTGCCTCGTCGCGGGCTTCGACGGGACCGCGCGCGTCCCTCACACCCTGAAGCGGCTCATCGACCGAGGCCTCGGCGGAGTCATCCTCTTCACCCGCAACGTGCGCGACGCCGAGCAGGTGCGCCGACTCACCGACGAGCTGCGGGTCATACGCCCCGACCTGCTCGTGGCCATCGACAACGAGGGCGGCGGCATCGGCCACCTCGTGGGCGCGGGCGCCCCCGACGTCCCCGGCAACTTCGCGCTCGGCGTCGTCGACGACACCGAGCTGACCGCCCGCTGCGCCGACGCGCTGGCCGGACATCTCGCCACTCTCGGCATCACCGCCTCGTACGCCCCGGTCGTCGACCTCCAGCACCACCCGGACAACCCGATCGTGCGCACCCGCTCCTTCGGCGGTGACCCCGGGCTTGTCGGCCGCCATCTGCGGGCCTGGATCACCGCCACCGAAGCACGTGGCATCGCCTCCTGTGCCAAGCACTTCCCCGGCCACGGCGGCACGGTGACCGACAGTCACCACGACACGGCCGTCGACCCCCGGTCGTACGAGGAGCTCCTGCCCGACCTCGAAGCGTTCCGCGCGGCCGTCGCCGCGGGCGTACCGATGCTGATGAGCGCCCATGTCGTCTTCCAGAAGCTCGACCCCGGCCGCCCGGCCACGCTGAGCCGCCGCATTCTGCGGGACCTGCTCCGCGACGAACTCGGTTTCGACGGCGTCCTGGTCAGCGACGCGCTGGAGATGAAAGCGATCGCCGACCGCTACGGCGAGGCTGCGGGAGCCCGCATCGCCCTCGCCGCGGGAGCCGACCAGGTGATCGTCGCCGTACCGGCCCTGGAGACCACCCTCGCCTGCCGCGACGCGGTACTCGGCGCGCTGCGCGCCGGCGTGCTGCCGGAGGAGCGTGTGCTGGAGGCCGCGGGTCGTGTGGGCCGGCTCGTCGAGAGGTACGCGGCCCCGGCCGCCCCCGGCACGGTCGCGGGCTGGGACGTCGGGGCCGGACCGGAAGCGGCGCGCCGGGCCGTGCGCGGCAGGCCCGCGCGGCCGCCCGTGACCGGAGCCCACGTCGTCGACCTGTTCCCACCGCCGCACCCCGCGCTCAACTGGGGCGGCGAGGACCTGCTCACCGAGCTGCGCGCCGTCGACCCCACGGCCTCCGGCACAGCGGTCACCGGAGAGCCGTCCGACCCGGCGGCCCTCGTCGCCGGGATCCTGCGGTGGGCGGAGGGCTCGCCGCTGATCATCGCCACCTGTGACGCGGGGCTGCACCCCTGGCAGGCCCGCCTCCGCGCGGCCATCCTCGGCCGGCGGCCGGACGCCGTCCGGGTCTCCACCGGGCTGCCGGAGGACGGGGACAGCCTCTGCTCGTACGGGCGGGGCCGCGTCAACCTGCAGGCGGTGGCGGAGGTGCTGGCGGGCCGGTGAGCCACGGCCGCCGGCCGTGGCACCCACCCCTGCCACGGCCGGCGTACTCGGGTGCTGCCTGGCCTGCGTACTCGGGTGCTCCCGTGGACCGTGCTCCGGCCCGCCCCGCCCCGCCGTGTTCACGTGCCGCGTACGAGCTCCGTGATCCCCCGGGCCGCGAGGTGAGCGGTGTCGTCCGCCCGGGAGGCCAGGACCACGGCAGGGCGGACACCCTGCTCGGTCAGCCGCATCCACGCCTCGAAGAAGCTGCCGCCCGGACCCGACACCGACCGGGTGGCGGGTGTGCAGGCGAGTACCAGGGCCTTGTCACGCGGCTGCCCGGGCCGGGGTGCGGCGCGCACCTCGGCGACCGCCTCGGCGACCGCCTCGGCGAACGCGGCGGCGATCGGCTTGGCGCGGCCGGCGGAGTCGAAGAGACCCAGCGTGTACTCCAGCTCCGGGTAGTCGGCGAGGGAGCGGTCCACGTCGTGCGAGCACCACCAGGTCACGCCCCACAGCCCCCCGCACCCGGCGGCGTTCAGCACGGTCGAGCGGGCGAACTCCGGGGCGTCGGCGGCCGGGATGTGCGGCTCCGGTGCTCCGGTCTCCTGCACCCAGACCGGTCGTGTCACGTCCTCGGCGTACGCCTTGGCCAGCTCCACGCCGTACTCGGCCAGGTGCAGGACCTCGAAGGAGCGGGGGCCGTAGCGGCGTGCGCAGTCACCGGAGAAGACCCACGGGTGCACGGTGGTCAGATCCCCCTTGCGGGCCGAGGCCTCGGGGGTGAACGGGTGGTCGTCGCCGTACCAGGCGGCGTCGTACGCGGAGTGGGTGATGAGGTGGTGTGGCGCGGTGTCGGAGAGGCCGTCCCGGGCGGCCGCGAGCAGCGTGTCGAGGTAGTGGTCCGCCTCCCCGGCCGTCACCGGGTTGTGCTCGACCAGGTTGTTGAGTTCGTTGCCGAGCTGGAGTCCGATGAGATTGGGCCGGTCGGCGAGCGCGCGGCCGAGGACGCGCAGCAGTTCCGCCTGGGCCTCGACGGCCTCGGGATCCGTGAACACGTTGCGGTGGTGCCAGCCGCGGGTCCACTCCGGATAGAAGTCGAAGCTCGACAGATGGCCCTGCACGCCGTCCACGAGGACGTCGAGACCCGCCTCGGCCGCCAGGTCGACGAGCCGCACCAGCTGGTCGACCGCCGTGGTGCGGATGAGCGTGCGGTTGGGCTGCAGCAGTGGCCACAGGTGGAAGACACGTACGTGGTCGAGGCCGAGCCCCGCGATCTGGGCCAGGTCCTCGCGGGCGTGGGCCGGATCGAAGTCGTGCCAGGAGTGGAACCAGCCGCGGCGGGGCGTGTAGTTCACGCCGAAGCGGGGGGCGGACGGGACGGACGCGGGTGAAGCGCTGATGGAGTCCTCCGTAAGTTGTTGGGTGGCCCGGCTGAGGGAGTGGAAACGGGTGGAAACCCGTCCCGACGCGCGGTCGGGTCTTGTTCTCGGCGAATGTATCAACCACCATGGTCGGCAATGGACAGTGATTTGAACCAGGATCTGGCTCAGGATCTCGTGGTGGGCCTGGATGCCGGCGGCACCCGTACCCGAGCCGTCCTGGCAGCCGCCGTGGACGGCCGTGTGCTAGGCGAAGGCGCCGCGGGGCCCGGCAACGCCCTCACCGTCCCGGTGCCGCGGCTCACCGACCACCTGGCCGAGGCCATCGCCCGGGCGGTGCCGGAGCGGGCGCGGGCGCGGGTCGTCGCCGTGGCCGGAGGCTTCGCAGGCGCCGCGCAGACCTCTCCCGACGAGCCCGGACGCCTCAACGCCCTGGCCGCGCTCACCGCCGCGCTACGACGCCTGGGCATCGCGGCCGGCTCGATCGGCGTCAGCAGCGACATCGAGGCGGCCTTCGCCTCCGCTCCCGGTGTGCCGGCCGACGGCCTGGCCCTGGTGGCCGGTACCGGCGCGGTGGCGATCCGTATCAGCGACCGCCGCTGCGCGGTCTCCGTCGACGGCGACGGCTGGCTGCTCGGCGACGACGGCAGCGGATTCTGGATCGGCCGCAGCGCGGTACGGGCGGCGCTGCGCATGGCGGACGGGCGCGGCGCACCCACCGTGCTGGCCGACCTGGTCGGCCGGGCACTGGAGCTGCCGACCGAGGCGCGGCCACCCACCGGCTCGGCCGACGTCCAACGCGGTGACGTCGGCCGTGGCGAAGGCGCCCGCGCCGATGCCGGCAGTGACGCCGGCCGTGGTGGAGACGGCCGTGCCGACACCGGCCGCGGTGAAGGCGGTGACAGGCGGCTTCCCGTGGAGCTGGAGTGGACGCGTGCGGGGCGGGAGGCGTATCGCATGCATCTGCTGCCCGCCGTCATGGCCGGGCCGCCGATCCTTCTCGCCTGGCTCGCCCCGCTGGTGGCCGAGGCCGCCCGGGGCAGGGACCCCGTCGCGGAGGCGATCCTCGAAGAGGCGGTGGATCACCTGCTGGACACCATCCGCGCTCTGGAGCCCCACCCCGGCGAGCCCGTCGTCGCCACCGGCGGACTGCTCGGCCCGGACGGTCCGTTGACGGTTTCCCTGGGCGAGCGACTAGGGACCCTCGGCCTGCGGCTCGACTGGGTCGCGGACGGCTGCCGGGGCGCCGTGGCTCTCGCCCGGCTGGGACACGGCCGCCCGGCGCCCCCCGCTCCAGCCACCTGACCGACCCCGGCCTCCCGTTCGCGGGACTCGACAGCACGTCTCACCAGCACGGCACCGACAGCACGGAAGGAACCGGCCGTATGACGACTCCGGAACACGCGGCCACTCGCGCCGAGCAGAGATCCGAGGTCTTTGGGGGCCACGACGGCGAGGGGCCCCTCTACCTGGACCCGGACGCGGCCGTCGACGCCAGGGTCGCCGACCTGCTCCCCCGTATGACCCTGCGGGAGAAGGCGGGTCAGCTCAACCAGCGGATGTACGGCTGGGACGCCTACCGCCGCACACCGGACGGCTTCGAACTCACCGAGGCGCTGTACGCCGAGACCGAGCGCTTCGCCGGACTCGGCGCCCTGTACGGGCTGCAGCGTGCCGACGCCTGGTCGGGCATCGACCACACCAACGGGCCGGACGCCCAGGACGGCGCAGCCCTCGCCGCCCTCGTGCAGCGGCACGTCGTCGGGCGGAGCCGGCTCGGCATACCGGCGCTGTTCGTCGAGGAGGTGCCGCACGGCCACATGGCGCTCGACGGCACGGTCCTCCCCGTCAACCTGGCCGTCGGTGCCACCTGGGACCCTCAGCTGTACGAGGACGCCGCAGCCCACGCCGCGGCCGAACTGCGCGCCCGTGGCGGCCATGTGGCCCTGGTCGCGGCCCTCGACATCGCCCGTGACCCGCGCTGGGGACGCACCGAGGAGTGCTTCGGAGAGGACCCGTACCTGGCGGCCTGCCTCACCGAAGCCCTCGTGCGGGGCATGCAGGGTGAGTGCGCCGAGTACTTCGCCGACGACAGGGCCCCCGTCGTCCTCAAGCACTTCACCGGACAGGGCGCCACGGTGGGAGGGCGCAACTCCGCCGAGTCCGAATTGGGGCTCCGTGAGCTCCACGAAATCCATCTCCCCGCCGCCCGTGCCGGAACCCGGGCCGGCGCCGCCGCCGTCATGGCCGCGTACAACGAGGTCGACGGCCTCCCCTGCGCCGGCAACAGGGCCCTGCTCACGGGCCTGTTGCGCGAGCGCTGGGGCTTCGACGGGCTGGTCATGGCCGACGGCCTCGCCGTGGACCGGCTGGCCCGCATCACCGGGGACAAGGTGTCCGCGGGCGCACTCGCCCTCAACGCCGGTGTCGACCTCAGCCTCTGGGACGAGGGATTCACACACCTGGAGGAGGCGGTCGAGCGAGGGCTGGTGGACGAAGCTGTCCTCGACGCGGCCGTCGCCCGGGTCCTGCGGCTCAAGTTCCGGCTGGGGCTCTTCGAACAGCGGGGGCCGACGACGTCTCCGCCGGCCCACGGCAGGGACGTGAGCACGGCCCTGGCACGAGCCGCCGTCACCCTCCTCCACAACGACGGCGGCCTACTGCCCATATCGGCGACCGTCTCCCGCATCGCCGTACTGGGGCCCCAATCCGCCACCATCACCCACCAGTTGGGCGACTACACCGCCCCGCAGCGCCCCGTTGCCGGCACCGGCCTGCTCGACGGACTGCGGCGACTCGCCCCGCCCGGCGTCGACATCCGCCACACCCCGGGCTGCGCGCTCACCGGCGACGACCTCTCCGGTATCCCCGCGGCGGTCGCCGCGGCAGCCGCCTCCGACCTGGCCGTGCTCGCCCTGGGCGGCAGCAGCGCGCGCACCCCGGACACCGACTTCGCGGCCAACGGAGCCGCCAGCGCCGCCGTTTCCGAGATGACCTGCGGCGAAGGCGCCGACCTGGCGGCGCTGCGGCTCGGCAAGGCCCAGCACGCCCTGCTGGACGCCGTCACCGCGACCGGCACACCCACGGTCGTCGTCCTCGTCCAGGGCCGCCCGCACGTGGTTCCCGACGCGGCGCAGCGGGCGGGCGCGCTGCTCACCGCCTGGTATCCCGGCCCGTGGGGCGGCGATGCGATCGCCGAAGTGCTCCTCGGCCGCACCGAGCCGGTCGGGCGGCTTCCCGTCTCCGTCCCACGCTCGGCGGCCCAACTCCCCGTGTACTACAACCACAAGGACATCGAGTACGGCGCCTACGCGGACGAGAGCGCCGAGCCGCTCTACTCCTTCGGGCACGGGCTGTCGTACACGAGCTTCCGGTACGGACCACCGCGCCTGACCGGGCACACCGTCACGGTCGACGTCACCAACACCGGGGGGCGGTACGGCCGTACGGTCGCCCAGCTCTACATCCGCCGTCTGCGGACGCCCGTCTGGCCGCGCACGCTCGAACTGCGCGCCTTCCAGGCCGTCGGACTCGAACCGGGGCGGTCCCGCACGGTCGCCTTCCACCTCGGCGCCGACCGGCTCGCGCAGGTCGGCGCCGACCTGGAGACGGCCGTGCTGCCCGGCACCCTGGAGATCCGCGTCGCCGAGTCGGCGCGGGCCGCCCTGAGAGCCGTACCGGCGGTGCTGCGCGTCGAGGGGTGACGGGCGGGAACCGCACGGCGGGGCGTCAGAGCTTCACGGCCCCGGAGGAGACACCGCGGTAGAACCACCGCTGGGTGATCACGAACAGCAGCAGCACCGGAACCACGGAGATCACCGAGCCCGCCATCACCATGCGCTGGTCGTAGCCGAAGGACGACGTCTGCAACCGGGCGAGCCCCAGTGTCAGGGTGAAGTGCTCCTCAGAGCGCAGCACGATCAGCGGCCAGAGGAAGTCGTCCCACGCGCTGATGAACGTGTTGATGGTGACGACCAGGATCGCCCCGTAGGCGGAGGGCAGATACAGATACCGGAACCGCTTCCACTCCCCGGCACCGTCGAGCATGGCCGCGTCCTCGATCTCCCGGGGGACGGCCAGGAACGCGGCCCGCATGATGAGGACGTTGATGGCGGCGACGAAGCCGGGGAGCCAGACGCCGACCAGGTTGTCGATGAGGCCCATGTCCCGGATGCTCAGGAACAGCGACACCATGATGGATTCGAAGGGGAACATCATGGACGCCATCAGCAGCACCCACACCAGTTTGCGGCCCTTCCAGGCGGGCTTGGAGAGCATGTACCCGGCCATGGTGGAGAAGACGAGCTGGCTGGTGATGGAGATGACGGCGACGAACAGGCTGTTCCTGATGTACGTCCACACCGGGACCTGGTCGAAGATCTCGCGGTACGCCCGCAGGGACGGATCGTGGGGGATCAGCGACGCGCCCGCGCCGAAGACGTCCTCGCCCGCGCCCTTGAGCGACGACAGCGCCTGCCACAGCAGCGGTCCGACGGTGATCCCGAGGGCGAACAGCAACAGCAGGTAGCGGACGATCAGTTCCCGGGGGCGGCCGTAGTCGCGCCAGCGGGGCATCAGGCGTCGGCGCTTCTCCACAGCGGTCGTCATGCCGGTCATCCCTCGTCCTCCTTCGTCAGTCGTTGTGCGAGGAGCGTGAGGCCCAGGGTGAGTACGAAGAGGGCGACACTGACGGCCGCGCCGTAACCGGCGTTGCCGGTGAGCGGGTCGAGGCCGACGTCCCGGATGTAGAAGGGGAGCGTGCGGTCGGCGCCGCCGGGGCCGCCGGTGGAGCCGCCGAGCATGTAGATCTCGGTGAAGACGCGGAGCGAGCCGATGCCGGTCAGTGTGCCGACCAGCATCATCGACTGGCGGACGCCGGGGACCGTGACGTGCCAGAAGCGGCGGGCCGCGCCCGCGCCGTCCACGGAGGCCGCCTCGTGCAGTTCCTTCGGTACGTTTCCGAGCGCGGCCAGGTAGAAGATCATGTACCAGCCGAGGCCCTTCCACAGGGTCAGGCCCATCGCCGACAGCAGGATCAGCCACGGGTCGGAGAGGAAGGGAATGGCCGCCCGGATCAGGTGAGCCTTCTCCAGCCAGGTGTTGACCAGCCCCTGGTCGCTGAGCAGCCACTGCCAGCTCAGCCCGACGACCACGCTGGAGGCGAGGACGGGCGTGTAGAAGGCGGAGCGGAAGAAGCCGATACCCGGCAGGTTCTTCTCGACCAGGATCGCCAGCAGCAGGGGCAACAACACCATCAGGGGGACGACGATGACGGCGTACAGCAGGCTGTTGCGGGTGGCGAGCCAGAAGTCGTCGTCGCCGAGCATCCGCGTGTAGTTGTCCAGGCCCACCACGTTGAACGCGCCGCCGAGCGGCTTGGCGTCGGTGAAGGACAGGATGAGCGTGTTGAGGAACGGCCACACCCCGAAGACCGTGATGGCGACGACCGCCGGCGCCATCCACAGCCAGGGCAGCCACCAGCGGCGGTGGAGCGCCGCGCCCCCCGCGTCCCTGGTCGGGCCGGGGGTGAGGGCGCGGAGCGCACGGCGCAGCGGCCCCGGCGGGGGTGTCGGGGAAGTGCCGGGGCGCGGGCCGCCCGCCCCCGGGGGAGTGGGGACGGGCGGCCCGTCGAGGGTGGTGCGGGCAACTCGCTGAGCCATGGTCAGCTGCCCTGCTTGATCAGCTCGTTGGCCTTGGACTGGGCCTCGTCGAGCGCGTCCTGGGCGCTCTTCTTGCCCTGCATCGCGAGCTGCACCTGGGCGGTGACGGCGTTCAACTCGCCCGGAGTGAGGGTGATTTCGTCGGCTGTGGAGGTCTGGCGGTCACTGGCCACTATCTTGCGGGCCTCGGCGAAGGGGTCGTCGCCCTTGACGTTCTGGAAGAAGGGGTCGTTCAGAGACTCCGAGGTGGACGGGAAGATCACCACGTTCGGGTCCTTCGCCCATGCCAGCTGGTTCTGGGCGTTGGTGAGGAACCGCGCGAACGACAGGGCCGTCGGGGCGTTCTTGCTCGTCGAGGCGACGCCTATGTACTGCGGGGCGCCGACGGTGTGGCCGAGGTCGTCCAGCGGGTAACGGGCGACGCCGGTCTTCTTGTAGACGGTCGGGTTGTTCTGCTCGATGAAGCGCAGGTAGTTGGGGTTCGTCTGCCCGTACACCAGCTTGCCCTGGCCGTAGACCGAGGACGGGTCCTGGTTGGAGGAGATCGAGTCACGGGGCATGGCGCCGGCCTGGTAGAGCCTCTTCATCCAGTCCACCCACCGGACCGTCTTCGGGTCGTCGGCGAAGGTGAAGGACCTGCCGTCGGCGGACAGCACCTTGACGCCCATCTGCTGCCAGTCGGCGGGGATGCGCAGCGAGGGGTTGGCGAGGAAGGCGTAGTAGTCGCCGTCCGAGGCCTTGGCGATCTTCTCGGCGTCGGCGAACATGCCGAACATCGTCGTCGCGGGCTTGGCCGGGTCCAGACCGGCCTTCTTCATCAGCGCCGTGTTGAAGGTCTGCACGATGCCGCCGGAGTACCACGGCAGCACGCTGTGCACCTTCGTGCCGTCCGCGTCGGCGTAGGTGCTGGACTTCCACATCGCGTCGGTGAACGGCTTGCCCGCGTCCGGCGCCTTCTTGTCCAGGTCGAGCAGGTAGCCGTTCTTCGTCAGCGCGATCGAGGTGTTGACGTTGATGTTGACCACGTCCGGCAGCGTGCAGCCCTGCGCGTCGGCGACCAGGCGCTGGGTGAAGGTCGAGTCGCCCGGGTCGTCGATCCACTTCACGCTCGAACCGGGGTGGGCCTTCTCGAAGGCCTTGATGACGCCGTTGAAGTAGGTGCCGAAGTCCTTCTTCAGGTTGGTGGTCTGGAAAGTGATCTTTCCCTTGACGTCGCCGGTGAGCTCGCCGGACCCGACGTTGCCCTTGTCCACCTTGCAGCCGCCCGCGGTGGCGTCACCGTCGTCGGAGCCGCCGGAGAGGCCACAGCCTGCGGCCGTCAACGTCAGTACGACGAGACAGGCCAGGGATCCGGTCAGTCTTCTTGCGCGCATTGCTGCCCTCCTGAGACCCAGTCTGCTGCTGGTTCAATTCACCAACTTGGACTCCGATTGATGAAAATGTGGACCAGAATTCATCGGAGGTCAATGGGGTTCCGTGTTGCTTTTAGGTTCCGGACCGGATCAGTGCCGGTGCTCGTGGTCCGGGTGGGTGGGATCGCCGGGATGTTCGTGCCCGGTCGCGTACACCACCCCGGCCCGTGCCTCGTCCAGCCAGGCGAAGAACGAGCGCCGGCCTGCCGACCGGCGCAACTCGTGCGCGATGCCCGCGCGTACGGCCTCGTACGGCAGGAAGTCCGCGGGCTGCGCCCCGCCGGAGGGGGCGCTGAAGGGATCGACGCCGCGCCGCAGTGCGTCCCGGGTGAGGAAGCGGTCCGGACTGCGTTCGTAGTAGTCCCGAACCGCCGACTCGGGAACGTCCTGTCGGTCCTCCAGCGCGGCGAGCAAGGCCCGGGCGGCCGGGGAGTGGGCGAGTACCGCCGCGACGATGCTGCCGAGATCGGCGACGTCCGCCTCGGCCACGGCGAGGACGTCGGAGGGCCGGACCTCTTCGGGAGGCCGCAGCCCGCGTTCGGCGCAGGCCCGGCGGGCCAGTTCGTCCACGACGACGACCTGGGTCGCCCAGCGCCGCCGCTGCCGTTCGGCGCGCGCCGACGCGTCGGGCCGTGTCCCCGGATCGCGGGGCGGTACGGTCTTCAGCAGTGCGTCGACGTGCCGCGCGGCGAGTGCCTCGCCGTGCACCAGCGCGGCCGAGCCCTCGGGCGGCCGGGCGGTCACGGGGCCGTCGGGTGGATGCGTGTGCGCGTGTCCGTGACCGCTCACGGCAGCACCTCCAGAGGGACGGCCTCGGTGTAGGCGACGTTGCCGTGCCAGGCCGTCTTCACCAGCAGCCAGTACGAGCCCGCGGCCACCGCGTCGCCGTCCACCTCGATCACGCACTCCCGTCTCCCTCCGGCGGGCACGGTGAAGCCCTGACTGCCCGGGGTCACCCCCGGCCAGGTGCCCCACGACGACACCGCCCACAACGTGCCGTCGACCGGGCCGCGCGTCGTGTTGCGCAGGGCCACCGGAACCCGGACGCGTTCGCCGGCCCGCACGCTCACGCGTTCGGCTCCGATCCGGCAGACCAGAGCCGGGCCCGTCCGCCCGTCCGGCTCGTCACCCGGGACGGTGCCCGGCACATCGAGGGCCACGACGTCCTCGTACGTCTGGCCGCCGTGCGAGAGGCGTGCGGCGAGCCAGTGGCGGCCGGGTGGGGCGTCGGGGGCGGGAGTGACGGTGACTTCGGCGAGCGTGAATCCGCCGGGGCCCAGCGCGTACGGCAGTTCGGCGGGCTCGGCGGACCAGCCCGGCGGTACTCGCAGGGCGACCGTGCCCGAGACCGGGGCGTCCGTCAGTTCGGAGCTGACACGGACCGTCGCGGTCACCGGTCCGGAGGCGGTGAGCGCGGTCGGCGAGACGTACACCGCGACGGGCAGGTTGCCGCGCGGAGCGGGACCGGAGTTGTGCAGCCAGTACCGCGTGTGGACGGGCTGCGCAGGCTCGTGCGCGGCAACGCCGGGCCCGGCCGTGGTCTCCCGTGGCGTCTCCCGTGGAGTCGCCAGGACCGTCGCGACCTCGAACCCGGTGAGAGCGATGTCCAGAACACCGTTCTCGTCCGGGGCCGCCGGCTCCCCGGGTGTCTCCAGGACGTCGGCGCGCGCTCCGGCGGTCCAGGCGACCGGCCCGTGGACGCGGGCCCGGACCGGGCGGCCCGACACCTCGTGCATCCGTACGACCACTCCGCGCCCCGGGTCCGGCGCGGCCACGCTGCCGCGGGCCAGGGGCGACCCGACCGGCTTCAGCGCGTCGAGCAGCACCTCGCCCGCCGGTTCCAGTCCCAGAAGAGCCGTGCGCCTGGGCAGCACGGGACCGTCCGGGGACTCACCCCCGTCGCGCAACCGCGCCGTGAGCGGACGGTTGTACGCGTGACCGGTGCGCGGCAGGCCCAGTTCGCGCCAGTCGCCCTCGCCGCCCACCACGGCGTACTCGAAGGTGTGCGACCACCGCTGGAGCTGGAAGGCCGAGCCGTCGGGGGCCGTACGGCGGGGCGGGTCGACCCAGATGCCCGAGGGCCAGCCCGTGCACGAGCGCATCAGCGACATGTAGAGGTCGCCCGAGGAGGTGACCACACAGCCGGGTGTACCGCGGTTGAGGACGGCGAAGCTGCGGCCGTCCCAGGCGTCGCCCGGCGGCAGGGCCTCACCGCCGCCCGCCGCTGTGGCCTGCACCACCGCGTCGTCCAGGTCCGCCACCAGCGCGTCGACCGCCTTGGCGTCGTCCTTTGGCCGGGTGCCCGCCACGACGAGCAGCGGCAGCCGTTCGAGGTCCCGCAGGTCGGCTCCGGGCACCCACTCCTCGCGCAGGCTCGCACGCGGGGCGACCCAGACGGCCGCCACACCCTTCTCGGCCAGCTGCCGCCGCAGTTCGCGTCCGGCGGCCGGGTCCCAGCCGAGCGCCTCCGCGACGACGGCGTTGCGGTCCGGGCCGCCGACGGCGATGCGGACGTCGGGCAGGTTGGAGTCGACCTCCAGGTCCCCGTAGCGCGGCCCGTCGGCGATCGTCGAGGTCGCGGTGACGCCCGCGCGGACCAGGGCCGCCGCGAGCGGGGTGCCGAGTTCGCCGGCCTCGTCCCAGGAGCCGTACACGAGTTCGGCGACACCGATCGAACGGTGGCCGAGGAGCGTGCCCGTGTTGTCCCGGATCTCGGCGCGGGCCGTGGACCCGAGCCCGAACCAGGTGTTGGCGGGGTTGTCCAGCGTCCAGGGGAACCGCTCGCTGTCGACCTCCACGAAGCCGAACCCGCGCCCGATGACGGCGTCGGCCACCTCGTGCACCGGCAGCCCGCCCCGCACGTCACAGGGCCAGCGGACCCTGATCAGCCGGTCGGAGCCGTCGTAGCCGTCGACGGTGGTGGACACGTCCAGGCGCGCGACCCCCTTCCACAGGCAGAGCCGCTGTGTGTAGCGGAAGAGGCCGAGGTCCGCGGTGACGGTGATCCGGGAGCCCGCAGGGGAGTGCTCGATGCGGACGTCGGCGTGCACCTCACGGCTGCGGGCGGCGGTGGTGCCGGTCGGCGTGAGATGCCAGGGGCCCTCACCGAAGCGGGGGTGGCGAGGGTACTCCTCCTGCACGACCAGCTCGTTGCCGATCTCGCCGGTGCGCAGCAGATCCCGGCCGCCCTCCGCGAGGGCGCGCAGTCTGCTGACGCCGCCGCCGCGCTGCGGGTCCACGGTCAGCTCGTAGAACTCGTTGCGGATGGTGGCGCCCTCGCCCGGTGTCCACTCGGGGACGGTGCCCCGCGCGAGAGGGAGCGCCTTCAGACCCATGCCGGGGACCTCGGGGACGACCACGCGCAGTTCGCCGTTCTCCCGGACGGCGGGCAGTGGCAGACCCGTGTCGTCGAGGGGGACGAGCCCGGGGTCGGCGACGGTCAGCACGTCCTGCCTGGCCCAGGTGGCGGAGTTGAAGACGACCAGGTCGTGGTCGCCGCCGGGCAGCGCGGCGACTCTTCGGGCCAGGGCGTCGGTCGCGTCGGCGTGCACGGTTTCGGCGAGGTCGGCCAGTTCGCGCCAGCCCGTGAGCAGGTCGATGTACACCTGGTCGGACTCGGAGCCCGTGATGGCGTCGTGGTGGGCGCCGTAGATCAGTTGCCGCCAGGCCTTGTCGAGAGCGGCGTCCGGGTAGGCGTGCCCCGTGACGAGCGAGGCGAGTGTCGCCCAGGCCTCGGCGTCCGCGAGCAGCGTCTCGCCGTACCGCTGGGCCTGCTTGGTGTCGATGTAGGAGACGTCCTTGCCGGTGTAGACCGGGTTCATGTCCCGGGTCTGCGGCGAGGCCCTGCGCCCCTCGGCGTCCAGCTCGGCCCGCACGGCGGCGAAGAAGTCGCGCGGCACCGCGCTGACGAAGCGCGGCCAGACGTAACGGGCGTTCCAGCCCCGGTGGATGTCCATGACCCAGCGGCACGGCGGGGCGTAGTCCCCGCCGACCGGGAGGAGCACGTTGCGGGTGAGCGCCACCTGCTTCAGTCCCCGGAACAGCTTGAACGCCGCCGCCTGCGCCTCGGGCAGCGTCGGCGCGTTGTCGATGACCCAGCCGGCGCCGTAGTGGTTGACCATGTACGCGGTCAGCAGCCCGCGACCTGACGGCGCGATCCACGAGAACTCGGCGGGGAACTGCATCCGCTTCGGATCCCGCGGCTCCTCACCGAAGACGGAGAGGGTGGGGCCCCACTGGTGGTAGGGGCCGCGCGCCCACGAGCTGGAGGACAGGCCCGCGTCGGCCATCAGGCCGGGGAACTGCGGGTCGTGCCCGAAGGCGTCCAGCTGCCAGGCCGTCTCAGGCGAGGCACCCATGACGGCACGCTGGAACCCGTCCCCGTAGACGGCGTTGCGGATGGTGGCCTCGGCGCCGGTGAGGTTGGTGTTGGGCTCGTTGTAGGTGCCGCCCATGATCTCGACGCGGCCGGTACGCAGCAGCTCCCGCAGGAAGGCGCGCTCCTCCGGGAAGGAGTCCCAGTACGGCTTGAGATAGTCGACCTCCGCCAGCACGAAGGTGTACGCGGGGTCGCGCCGGGCGAGATCGCAGTGGGCGCGTACGAGGCTCATCCCGGACCGGCCGCGGGAGTCGAAGGTACGGGCCGGCAGGCCGGTGGTGGCCGGGTCGTCGGCGACGTCCCAGGTCTCGGTGTACGCGGCCTGGGTGTTCCACCAGACGGGGTCGTAGTGGAAGTGGCTGACCATGAACATGGTCCAGCCGGTCTCGGCCGCGGTGAACTCGTCGGTGTGCACGGCGACCTGAGCCTCGTCGCCCTCGTCGGTGGCGGTCACCGTGATGGTGCGACGGTCGCCGGGGGACAGGCCGGTGAGCACGGGTATCTCGGCGCGTACGGTGCCGTCGTCGGCCGCCGTGGCGTGGGCCTCTCCGGCGACGCCGGGGCCCTCGACCGTGAGGCGGACGGTCCGGCCGGGGGTGTGGCTCAGTTCGACGGCCACCACCTGGCGTGGCTGCTCGGTGGTTCCTACGAAGAGCTCGGTCGACTCGACAGAGGTCACGCGCATGGGGCTCCTACGAGGGTGCTCGGCGGAGCCCCATCGTGACACCGAGAGGGTGATTCAAACAACCATCCACGGAGTTTCTCGGTGGTTCATCCATACATCCTCGATCGGCTCAGCGCGTGCGGCGGTGCTTCACCGCGTGCTGTCCGGCGATGTGGTCGGTCAGGGCCAGGGAGGCGCTCGCGCGTTGGTACGAGAGCTGCGCGACCCGTGCGTAGAGGCAGTCGATGAGCACCAGTACGGAGTGCCGCGCGCCGATGATGCCGGTCGGGAAGCTGGCCTCCGACGTGTAGGAGATGAGTCGGACGTCCGCTGCCCGCGCGAGCGGCGACTTCGGGTCCGCCGTGATCGCCACGGTGGTGGCGCCGCGCTCCTTGGCGAGCTCGAAGGGCTCGACGGTCTCCCGGGTCGCGCCCGAGCGCGAGATGCCGATGGCGACGTCCGCCGGGGTGAGCAGCGCCGCTGAAGTGGCCGCCGCGTGCACCTCGTTCCAGCCGCGGACCGAGCAGCCGATGCGAAAGAGCCGTACCTCGGTCTCCAGGGCCACCGCGCCGCTGCCGCCGACTCCGTACACGTCGATGCGCCGCGCGCGGGCGACGGCCTGGGCCGTGCGCTCCAGCGCGTCGAGGTCGATCCGGTCGATCGTCTGCTGGACCGCGCGCAGGTCCGCGCTGCCGACGACGGTGACGACCCGTTCCAGGTCGTCGTCCGGGGAGATGTCGGGTCCGATCTCCGCGCTGCCCCAGTCGGAGACCTCGCCGCGACCGCGCTCCTGGGCCAGCTCGATCAGCAGATGCTGGTACGAGTCGAGGCCGATGGCGCGGCAGAACCGGGTCACCGTGGCCTGCGACGTGCCGGTGCGGCGGCCCAGTTCGGCGGCGGAGGAATGGGTGACGGCCGCGGGGTCCGCGAGGATCAGCTCGCCCACCTTCCGGAGGGAGCCGGCCAGGCGGGGCAGCTCGGTGCGGATCAGTGTGGTGACGTCCGTCGGGGGCATTCCGTTGCCGACGCCGATCCGTTCCATGGGATTACCGATCTCCTCGGTGGTGCCTGCAGTGCAGCTGAGAATGTATCAGCCACCGACCATCTCGCAGATTGAATCTCAGGACCGACGGCCCTTCCGTGCCCCGGTCGCGTCGGGGCACGGAGGAACCCCCGTTGCCCGACACTCGTGATCTATGGTTTATTCATTCAAGTAAGTTCGTAAAGGATGGTGGTTTCATCCACCAGTAGGGAGTGCCGCGTGACCGTCGACTCTGTGAACGCGGGCGTGTTCGCACGCGAGGGCCTGGACGTCCTGGACCGCATCGCCGCGTCCTCCCGGGACGAGGTGAGGCAGGCCGCAGAGCTGCTGGCCCAGTGCGTGCGCACGGACGGCGTCATCCAGGCGTTCGGCACCGGGCACTCCCAGGCGCTCGTCCTCGAACTCGCCGGACGCGCCGGAGGACTGGTCCCCACCAACCGGCTGAGCATGGCCGACCTCGTCCTGTACGGCGGCGACGACCCGAGCGTCCTCGACGACCCGCTCCTGGAGCGCAGGCCGGGCGTCGCCGAACGGCTCTACGACCTCGCCGCGCCGCGACCCGAGGACCTGTTCGTCATCATCTCCAACTCCGGCGTCAACAGCGTGATCGTGGAGATGGCCCTGCGGGCCAAGGAGCGGGGCCACCGGGTCCTCGCGATCACCTCGCTGGCCCACACCCGGGCCGTTCCCGCCTCCCACCCCAGCGGCCGGAAACTCGCGGACATCGCCGACGTCGTCCTGGACAACGCCGCCCCGCGGGGCGACGCACTCCTCGAACTCCCCGGTGGCGGCTCCGTCTGCGCCCTGTCCACCCTCACCGGGGTCATGCTCGTCCAGATGACCGTCGCCGACACGGCCGCACGGCTGCTCGCCGACGGACTGCGACCGCCCGTCTACGTCTCCGCCAACGTGCCCGGCGGCTTCGAGGGGAACCTGGACCTGGAGCAGCGGTACGCGGGCCGCATCCGGCGCACGGCGAGTTGACACGTGACGGACGGCGGTGAGGGCCGGGGCGCTGAGGGCCCCGGCCGGGTGGGCCGCCGGGTTCAGGGAGCCTCTGTTCCGGGGAATGCCGCGGCCATGAGTGTCTCCTCCAGGGGGAAGTGGCAGGCCGCCGTGTGGAGCGGCGCCGCGAGTGGCGGTGCGGGGACGGCCCGGGCGCAGATGTCCTCCGCACGCCGGCACCGGGTTCTGAAACGGCAGCCGGAGGGCGGGTCGGCCGGGGAGGGGATCTCACCGCCGGTGAGCAGGACGCGCTCCCGCTTCGCCCCGCTCCCGCGAGCGAGCGATGGGGCCGCCGACAGGAGAGCTGCCGTACAGGGGTGCTGGGGCGGCTCGAAGAGGCCCTCCGCCGGGCCCGTCCCCACGATCTTGCCGAGGTACATCACGGCGACGCGGTCGGCGACGTGCCGCACCACGGACAGGTCGTGCGAGATGAACACGTACGACAGTCCCAGCTCGTCCCGCGGATCACACAGCAGGTTGAGCACCTGCGCCTGTACGGACAGATCCGGCGCGGAGACGGGCACGTCACAGACGATGACCTCGGGTTCCAGGGCGAGGGCACGCGCGATCCCGATCCGCTGCCCGCCGGAGAACTCCTGCGGGTGGCGGCGCGCGTCGGAGGCACGCAGTCCCACCATCTCCAGCAGCTGTGAGTCGGAGCATGGCGGTCGCGTGCTGGGGACGTGACCGGTAGTGATCGGCTGCCACGGCGATGCTGGTCCAGCCCGCTTGGCGCATTTCGGACAGGCCGCCCACGCCGTGCGCACGGTCCGCGCCGGAATCCGCTGGTGAACGGCTCGCCCGGCAGCACACCCGGGTTCTGCGCCTCATGGACCAGCCGCAGCTGAGCGACCACTTCACGACGGTCGCCCCGTACTGCGTGTGGATCACCTACCGGCTTGAGGCCGGCGCCACTCAGACCACCGGGGAGGCCGCTGTCTCGGGCTACCGCGTCCTGCCGAACGGCGTCGTCGGCATGGACGCCGCCAGCATCACGCTGCACAGCGCGAACCCCTTCGGCGCGAACCCCTTCGACGCGGACGCCGCTCCCGACTGGCTGACGGGTCTGATCGAGAAGTACGCCCAGAGCTCCTGGCAGCCTCCACCCGAACCCCCGGCAGCGCGCCAAGGGTTCGCCCATTCCACCGGCCAACGCGCCCCGGACCAAGGAGACATGAGCATGGAGCTGGCCTCATCCGCCAACACCGGCATCATCGGCGTGCTGGGGATCGTGGTCGGTTTCCGCCTGCAGGAGCGGTCCACCGCACGCCGTGACCGGCACGCCCGGCAGGCACAGCAGCGCGCGGAGCTGCGCACCGTGTCCGTCCGCTTCCTCGCGCCGCTCGCCGCGGCGCGCCGTCTGCAGAACGCGTGCTCCGTCCTGCGGGAGGCCGGCGCACCCGAGGCGGAGCAGGCCGCCGCGAAGCAGACCGCTCTCGAGGCGCGTACCAGCGTCGACGAGGTGCTGGCCGAACTCCCACTGCTGGTCGGCGGCCCGCGCGTCCTGGAGCTCGCCGGCACCCTCGGCGACGTCACTTTCACCCTCCTCCTGAATACCGCGCAAGGGCTCCGATTCCGTCCCGCGATCTCCGGACCGGCAACTCAGGCGGGTCGAGCGGGATCCGCAAGAGTGTCCTCATGAGGTAATAACCCGCTCTTCTGCCCATGGTTGTGGCCACGATGGTGGGATGTGGCAGGACACTCAGCACAGCGGTGATCGAGACGCGCACATCCACCCGTCAGCCTTGGTGTCGCCCGGGGCCGAACTCGGTGCCGGGGCGCAGGTCGGCCCCTTCGCTGTCGTCGAGGAGGGAGCCGAGCTGGGCGACGGTGTGTGCGTCCAGGCCCACGCGGTCGTCCACGGCTCGGCGACACTGGGCGCCGGCGTCGTCGTGGGGGTGCACGCGGTCGTCGGCGGGGATCCACAGGACCTGAGGTTCGACGCACGCACGGCGACCAGAGCCGTGGTGGGCGCCGGCACCGTGCTGCGGGAAGGCGCGACCGTACACCGTTCCACGGGCGAGGAACCCACCCGGATCGGCAGCGACTGCCTCCTCATGGGGAATACACACATCGGGCACGACTGCGTTCTGGGCGACGGGGTGGTGGTCAGCCAGCTCACCGGTCTCGGTGGACACGTGCGGGTCGGCGACCATGCCGTGATCGGTGGGGGGAGCGGTGTCGTGCAGTGGGTGCGCATCGGGCGTCTGGCGATGGTGGGTGCCAAGACGAAGGTGGAACGGGACGTCTTGCCCTTCACCGTCGTGGACGGAGTGCCGGCGCAGCACCGCGGACTCAACCACGTCGGCATGCGACGCCACGGCATCTCCGCCGCCGCCCAGATCGCGCTGCGCCGCTACTTCACCGCCTTGCAGTCGGGTATGCCCGACGACGGGGTCTGCGCGGAGGAACTCACGCTGCAGGTGGAGGAGTTCCTCGCTGCTCCGTCCGGCCGGGGCATCACGCCGGTGACGCCCCGCCCCCGACCGGCTCGTAGAAACTCCTAGAGAGGTGGATTTCATGACCTGGTCCCTGCGCGAGATCGCCGAGAAGTACGAGGGGGCCGTCTGCGGCGACGCCGGGATGCGCGTACATCCGACAAACACCGAGTCCACGGATCCGTCGGGACTGGCTTACGCGGAGCGGGCGAGTGCGCTGGGGCGGATGGCAGGTGTCGGAGCGTTACTGCTGCCGCGCGCTCTCACCGGCGTGGACACACCGCACGTCCACGTGGACGATCCGCGCGCCGTCTTCCACCAATTGCTGGGCGAGCTCGACCGTCAGGCGCCCATGCACCAGGGCATCCACCCCACCGCGGTGACCGATCTGGACTGCAGCATCGATCCCACCGCGTACGTGGGGGCCTACACGGTCGTGGAGCGCGGCGCCGTCGTCGGACCGCGCGCGCGTATCTACCCCTTCGTCTACGTGGGGGAGAACTGCCACATCGGCGCCGACAGCGTGCTCCACCCACACGCCGTACTGTGCCGGGACGTCCGTCTCGGCGAGCGCTGCACCGTGCACTCAGGGGCCGTCATCGGCAGCGAGGGGTTCGGATTCACGCCCACCCCGAACGGCTGGCGGCGCGTGCCACAGATCGGGGGCGTCCACGCCGGCGACGACGTGGAGATCCGCGCGCTGGCCAGCGTCGAGCGGGCCACCTGCACCACCACCGTCCTGGGCGACGGGGTCAAGGTCGGCGACCTCACCTGCGTCGGGCACAATGCCAGGCTGGGCGACCACACCCTGTTAGTGCCCCTGTCCGGCATCGGCGGCAGCGCGGCGCTCGGCCAACGCTGCGTGCTGGGCGGCGGAAGCGGCGTGTTCGACCATGTGACGCTCGCCGACGACGTCCGTATCGGCGCGTACGGCACCGTCACCCGTGACATAGACACCCCCGGCGACCACACAGGAACTCCCGCCCGCCCTCTCGCCCAACAGCTGCGCCTTGACGCGCTGTTGCCCAAACTGCCCGACCTGCTGGAACGGGTACGGCAGCTGGAAGAGCGACTGGACACCGGCCAGTGACCGACCGGCGTGCCACGGTGCGCGCCCCCGTCCTGCTCCACGGCGTCGGCCTGCACTCGGCACAACCCGTCACCGTGACCATCGCCCCCGGCGACGACGGCATCGCCTTCACCCACACCTTCCGCATCCCAGCCCGCCCCGCCCACGTCACCGCGACCAACCGCCGCACCCGCCTCGGCCCGGTGTCCACCGTCGAGCACCTGATGAGTGCCCTGGCCGGCGCTCGCGTCACCGACGCCGAGGTATACCTCACGGCCGACGAAGTCCCCGGCTTCGACGGCAGCGCCCGGCCCTTCACCGAGGCTCTTCGTACCGTGGGCCTGCGGGACCTCGGCCCATGGCAACCTCCCCTTCTGCCGCGACCTGTCCGGTACGAGGACAAGGACACGATCCTGCAGGCCCGTCCCGGAACAGGCCGATGGAGCGTCACCTACGACCGCGCACCACGATTCCCGGGCCGACAGACCGTCACCGCTCAACTCCCCGTCGACTACGCCGGCATGGTCGCACCCGCCCGTACTTTCGTCCTGGAGACAGAACTCGCCCGCGCCCGAGCCCATGGCCTGGGACGTGGACTCGACGAGCCATCCGTAGTCATCATCGGCGACGACGCATACGCCGGCCGGACCCGCTTCGTCGACGAACCCGCCCGCCACAAACTCCTTGACCTCATCGGCGACCTCTACCTCACCGGCATTCCCGTCCATCACCTCGACGTCACCGCCGTACGCCCCGGTCACCTCGCGAACATCGCCCTCGCCACGCTCATCACGGGCGCGGCCGCAGGCACCGCCGCCGGAGGGTAAGGCCCGAACACCGGTGTCCCCGCATCGTCGGCTCCTGGGCGGCCGGTGACCACCAGGGCCTCGATGACGCGTGGGAGGACATGATCGTCGACCTCGGGTCGCAGTGGGGCCAGTACGAATACGTCACCAACGTCGGCTTCGCCGCATAGAAGCCCCGTGGTAGACGGTGGTCTTTGCCCCCTCTGTGATGGCGTACGGTGGGGGATACCGACGCGGGGTGGAGCAGCTCGGTAGCTCGCTGGGCTCATAACCCAGAGGTCGCAGGTTCAAATCCTGTCCCCGCTACTGCTGAAGAGGGCCCGGATCCACACGATCCGGGCCCTCTCGCATTCCTGGGACGGTCCCCACTTCTGACTCCTGCCTGGCAGGATGCCCGGCCACTGGGCATCCCTTCGCACAGCCCGGGTGGGCTTTCGCCGTCATCCGGACCGTACCCAAGCAGCCGCCACACGCCCACACCGGGGGCCGGCGCGAGTGCACGGCGATGGAGCCTGGTCTACGGGCGGTCCTGGCGTCGGGTTCGGGACATCACTGATCCCTTGTGGAGCAGGCGTGGGTGCCCGCAGGCCGGCAGGTTGCCGGACGGGCCGGCCTTCGGCAAAAGCAGCGCTCGCCCACAGAACCGCGGCAGCGGCAAACGCCTCGACAACAGGGCCGGGCCCGCCCGTGCGCACTCACCGGCCGCCGGTCCTGAGTGAAGGGCTTGTCGACGTCTCAGCTTCGAGGGTGCAGACGGTCTATGCCTGATCTCGCAGGGTGTCCAGTTCCGCATGCAACGCTTCGTTCTCGGCCACCACTTCGGCCTTGCTACGCCGATCTGCGGGCGGTTTCCGGGTGGCGTGGCCAGGCTTCGGGGAGCGCTTGTCCGGTGGGGGAGCGGCGATGGGCCCCAGGGGCTCGAAGGCGACGATCCACACTCGGCGACCCCTACCGCGACCACCTGCGCCGGCGCCGAAGCGAAGACCCCGCCGTGCCCGTCACTCACCTCTTGCGCGAGATCAAGGAGCTGGGTTTAACCGGCAGCGCCAACCTCCTGGTCCGTTACATCACCCAGGGCCGCGCCGAGGGTGACAAGCCGGCCGCCACCCCGCAGCGTTTCGCCCGCCTCCTGCTCACCCGCCCCGAGAACCTGCGCGACAAGGACACCGCACCACTGCGGGAACTCGCCGCAGCCTGCCCCGAGATGCGCCAACTCATGCGCCTCACAGGCCAGTTCGCTCAGCTACTGACACCAGCGGAGGGCAACGACGCCAAACTCACCGACTGGATCACCACGGTTCGCGTCGTCGATCTGCCCCGCCTGCACTCCTTCGCGAACGGCCCCGAACGCGACCGCGCCGCCGTCGACGCCGGCCTCACCCGCCCCCACCACAACGGCCGCACCGAGGGCATCAACACTCGAACCAAACGGATCATGAGACAGATGCACGGCCGAGCCGGGTTCCCCCTGCTCCGCCACCGCATCCTCCTCCAGTGATCCCTGCACAGCGTTACCACCGATTACGGGCCAGAGCCGGCGCCCCCTCTTGTCCCGTACGAGGGCTCCCACCGCGCAGATGTCCGGCTCGCTCTCGCCGGCGATCGTGGCTGGTGCGAACGGACCGGTGATGGCCAAGGACGTCGCGATCGCCCTGGGCCGTGAGACCACGCCGGGCAAGGTCGAGCCGGTCCGCGGTCAGCCTATGAGTGACGAATGTGCCATCTCCGGCTCCGCCGGAGCAGATGCGGCGACGCTCCGCGTCGCCACCATCAGATTCGCTTCACCCCCGGCATGAACGCCGAGGCACTGCGAATGAATCCCGGTAGCGCTGCTCCAGGAACGCGAAGTACCCGTCAATGATGTTGATCTTTGTGCGTACGGTGGAACGAGCCCGTTTGCCCGGCCCGGCGAAGTACCGGTCGAGGTCCCGCGGTTGCAGGCGCCACGGCGCCAGATCGAGGTACTCGCAGATCTCGATGACAGGCTTCACCAGCTTGTCGACCGTCTCCGGCATGAGACCGGCCGCGTCACGAGCCCACTGGTACTCGGCAAGAGTGTCGAGGAAGTAGTCCCGCTCCGTCAGACCCTTCCGTTCAGCTCGACGACGATGCAGCTGGAAAACCTCAGCCAGCCCCGCGCCACCGAGTCCGGCTGCCGGTGCGTCTCGAAGAGTTCCAGATTCATCCACGGACACGCAGATTACGAGCTGTAGTCGCAGATTCTGCGAGTATCTGCAGAAGTCTCACGCCATTGAGGGGCGCTTCGAACACAGGTCTCGGACCTGCTGACATGGAGGCATTCCTACGCGAGCGGTCACCTGGGAACCTGCGCGTACTCCAGTTCCGAAGTGGGCTGGCCGCTGTTCGGCGGCTTGGAGAGCTGCGGGGCCGCGCCGGTGCAGCCGGTTCCGCAACTGCTCGAACGCCAAGCACTCGCTGGTGTCCCATACAACCAGTTCGCTGCTTATGTGAGCTGCTGCATGTGTCTCATCAACAGCCTTCTATCCGTCGGCAGATCACCGCCTGGAGTGGTTTCTGAGCGGGGAGAAGGCGCCCAGGTCTCGGTTTCGGGATGGTGGCCGGATCCGGCGTCAACGAGGTGATCGAAGCGGGACGGGGGCGGCGCCATGATCGCGGATTTGTGCACGACGAGCCCTCCTGTCGGCAAACCGAGTGGGCGTACGCACCCGGCTACCGGCCCGACCGCGGCAGGTCAGCGCAGTACAACACCTCGCCGGGGGCTGTGTGCTGAGTTCCTGGCGCACGTCCAGGCGGCGCGGCCGGACACCGGGCTGCCCGGATCGCGCGTCGTACGGTCTGATGTCGCGGCCGCGCACCGTCCGCAACGGATCTCACCGAACCCGGCGGTACGGCCGGTACGGCCGAGAGATCTGAACCGATATCGGAAATCAGGCGGCGACGAGTTCCTGCTCGCGGTCCGGCGTCTTGACCTTGGGCTTCTTGTTCGGCAGTGAGAGCCGGAAGACCTTGTGCCACGCGGAGAACACCTGTTTGGGCAGCGGCCCGGTGACGTACTCCAGTTCGTACTTTTCGAATAGCGCGCGCACCTTGACCGCGACCTCGGCGTACCGGTTGCTCGGCAGGTCCGGGAACAGGTGGTGTTCGATCTGGTGCGACAGGTTGCCGGTCATGAAGTGCATGGCCCTGCTGCCGCTGATGTTCGCCGAGCCCATCATCTGGCGCAGGTACCACTGGCCGCGCGTCTCGCCCTTGATCGAGCGGCGCTCGAAGACCTGTACGCCCTCGGGGAAGTGCCCGCACATGATCACCGAGTGGGTCCAGATGTTGCGGACCAGGTTCGCGGTGAACGTGGCGGAGAGCGTGGTGAGGAACGACGGGCCCGACAGCAGCGGGTGGATCACGTAGTCCTTGAGCACCTGCTTGCGGATCTTGCGGCCCACGGCCCTGGCCCGCGCGCGGAACTCGGGGTTCTTGCGGCGGCGCTTGTTCAGGTTCTTGGCGAGCTCCAGGTCGTACGCTGCGATGCCGTACTCGAAGAAGCAGGCGTTGAGGAAGTTCCACAGCGGCTGGCCGAGGTGGAACGGGTGCCACCTCTGGTCCTCGTCGACGCGCATGATGCCGTAGCCGAGGTCGTTGTCCTTGCCGATCACGTTGGTGTACGTGTGGTGCAGCTGGTTGTGCGAGTGCTTCCACTGCTCGGACGGCGAGACGTGATCCCACTCCCAGGTGGTGGAGTGGATCTTCGGGTCCCGCATCCAGTCCCACTGGCCGTGCAGGACGTTGTGGCCGATCTCCATGTTGTCCATGATCTTCGCCACGGACAGACCGGCGGTGCCGATCAGCCACGCGGGCGGGAAGATGGAGAACAGCAGCACGCCCCTGCTGACCAGCTCGAGCTTGCGCTGCGACGAGATGACTTTACGGATGTAGGCGGCGTCTTTCTCGCCGCGGCCGGCGATCACCTCGTCGCGGATCGCGTCGAGCTCGCGGCCGAGCTCCTCGGTCTGCTCCGCGGTCAGGTGGGCGGTGGGGTCGGTGGCGGTCAAGGTGCTCCTACCGTTCGATGTCGCAGGGGCCCGCCGCGGCGGACACGCAGGTCTGGATGAGGACGCCCGGCTCGGCCTCGGTGATCTCGCCGGTGCGCAGGTCGCGGACGGCGCCCGCCTTGAGCGGCGTGACGCAGCCGAAGCAGATGCCCATGCGGCACCCGGAGGGCATGAGCACGCCGGCCTTTTCGCCGATGTCCAGCAACGGCGTGGCGCCGTCCGCGTCGACACTCTTGCCGGTGGTGCTGAACGTGACCTCGCCGCCGTCGCCGGTGACGACGATGCTGGGGCGGAAGCGTTCGGTGTGCAGGCGCTCTTGGACGCCGTGCCCAGTCCAGTGCTCTTCGGCGGCGTCGAGCAGGCCCGCGGGCCCGCACGCCCAGGTCTCGCGCTCGGCCCAGTCGGGCACGAGTTCGTCGAGACGGGCGATGTCGAGCTGGCCGTCCGTGTCGGTGTGCACCTCGGTGAGCCGCAGCTTCTTGTCCGCGACCAGGTCGTGCAGTTCGTTGCGGAAGATCACGTCTTGCGGCTGTGGCGCGCAGTGGACCATGACGACGTCGTCGAACTCGGTGTCGCGCAGCATGCCCATCACGGGCGTGATGCCGCTGCCGGCCGTCAGGTAGAGCACCTTGGCGGGCTTGGTCTGTGGCAGCACGAAGTCACCGGTCGGCTGGTCGAGCTGGATCAGCGTGCCCGGTTTCGCCCTGCGGACCAGGTGGTTGCTGACCTTGCCGTCCTCGATCGCCTTCACGGTGATCGTGACGCGGCCGTCCTGGCGGTTTGTCGGCGAGGTGAGGGAGTAGGCACGCCACAGGCGCACCCCGTCGATGTCGACCCCGATCCGTACGTACTGACCGGCTGTGTGGCCGCGCCAGCCCCGTCCCGGCCTGATCACGATGGTCGCGGCGTCATTCGTCTCGGGGTGTACGGCCTCGATGCGTCCACGCAGGTCAGCGCTTGCACGCAGCGGGCTGACCAGGTCGAGGTAGTCCGACGGCAGCAGCGGCGTCGTGACCATCTCCAGCAGTTTCCACGCCCTGCTGCGGAGGGCTGTACTCGTCATGACCCCAGCTTGCTGCGCCTCAGGGCGTAAAGTCCTGTCCGTAGGACGTGAATCTGGCCGGCTGAATTGTTCGCAGGGAATAGAAACGTGAGCCATGCAATCCGGAGGGCCGGTGAACTGGCCCTGGATGAGACGACGGCTACCGCGCTTCGGGCCGCGCTGAAGAGTACTGCCGACGAGGTCGTCCAGGCGATCATCGACGAGGTCCCTCCCTACGCCAACGCCCTTTCGGGCCGCATGGGCGCCACCATCCGCCGAGCCGTCCGCACCGCCCTGGGGCACTACCTGGACCTCGCGAGCGGGAATGCCACGGGCGGCGACGCCGGTGACGCAGCCTACGAGCTGGGCCGCGGCGAGGTGCGCGACGGCCGTTCGATGGACGCCCTGCTCAGCGCGTACCGCGTCGGCGCCCGCGTGGCCTGGCGAGGCCTGGCTGCGGGTGCTGTACCCGCAGGTCTGCCCGCCGCTGAGGTCGCCAAGTTCGCCGAGCTGACCTTCGCCTACATCGACGAGCTCTCCGCCGCGAGCGCCGCGGGCCACGCCGACGAACTGGCTGCCCAGGGCAGGGACCAGGAGCGCCACCTGGAACACCTGGCCCGCGACCTCCTCGCCGGCCAGGGCCCGGACGTGCTGCTGGCCTCTGTTCAACGGGCCGGGTGGCAGCCTCCGGTTTCGCTGACCGCGGTCCTGCTGCCCGCCGCTCAGGCCCGGCCGGCCTACCGCGCGCTCGACCCGGGCACCCTCGTCCTGGACGATCTGCCGGACGCCACCGGTGTGCTGCTCGTCCCCGATGCCGACCGATCACATCTCTTGCGGCAGCTGACCGACCGCACCGCCGTGGTCGGCCCGGCCCGGCCATGGGCTCGTGCGTCCGCCTCGTACGCACGAGCCCAACGCGCGCGCTCCCTCTCCTCCGATATTCGCGACACCGAGGACCACCTGCCCGAGCTGGTGCTGAGCGCCGACGTGGACGCGTTCGCGGACCTGCGTGCCCGGGCCCTCGCACCGTTGCGGACCTTGCCTGTCGCGACCGCACGGCGGCTGGAGGAGACGTTGCGGGCGTGGCTGCTGCACCAGGGCAGGCGGGAGGAGGTGGCAGCGGCATTGTTCGTCCATCCCCAGACGGTCCGGTACCGGATGTCGCAGCTGCGGGAGCTGTTTCCGGATCTCGCATCGCCACACCGGGTCCTTGAACTGACGCTGGCGGTCGGTCTTCGGGTCAGCTGACGCGTACTTCGACCGTCCACGACCGCGTCCGCGAGCGGTCCGGGAATCGTGCCTCGTTCTCGGTGCCATCAGCTGGCTCATGCGGCCCGGGAAAGAACGGTATGAGCCAGCTGAGACCGGGGGTTGATGTGAAGACCGGACAAGGCCTAGGGAAGCCCGTCGGGGCGCTGTCTCTGAGAAGCGCGGTGGCGGATACGGCTCGACTGGATCCGGTGGACGATGCGCACCGGCCCGCTCGTCGACGCGCTCATCGAGCATCTGGTCGGCGATCTGGGCCGCAATGCCCTGGAAAACGTCTTTCATATCCCCGTGGAGGGAGCTGTCCTGGCACGAACTGACCCACGGGCGGCGGGCTGCAACTGGGTGACCGGCGGGGCGGCCAGGCCGGATCACCAGGAACGGGGGGCGGGCCGCTCGCGCCGGGGACCACCGTGGTTCTGCGACGGCCCGTGCCTCCCTTCCGACGGCGCAGCCGGACGACCGACCGGGCCGGCCTGGCACACCGCGCGAGAGATGATGGGGATGGAATGACGGAACGTGAGGTCAGGAGCTTCCATGACGAATCGGGTTCACCGACCCCGTGAGGACGCGGAGTTCAATTTCATCCTCGGGATGAGCAAAGTTCCGGTCCTCGCATACTTCACCGGGACATGGCCCAAGGCAATCGAGCCCTGCCGGATGATGGACCTCGTCGTGGGTGGCATCGCAGACGACTACACGGGCCGCCTGACGGCCGTCCGCACCGACATCACACGTTGTCCGGCCGCAACCGAGCGATACGGGATCACCGGAGCCCCGTCCTACGTCCTGCTGAAGGAGGCAGAGGCGGTGGCGCACGGCACGGGGCCTATGACCATCACCGAGGTACGGAAGTTCCTGGACGGCCACCTCTGAGCGGCCGCTGCGGCACGTGGCCGCGACGCCCGTCACGTCTCGTCTATGGGAGCTGCGCCGCCTGAGACACCTTGGGACTGAGACACCCCCACAGGTCACATAACGCCGTCAAGGATCACGCCGGGCGGTAGGCGCATGGCGGCCACCGCGAGATCCATCCAGAGCGCGGTGACGTCGCGGCCCGTCCGCGACTGCAGCCGGACACCGTCCTCGGTGCGCCACGGCACGGTCCGGTGGCCATCGACCTTGATCTCGTACGCCCACCGACCCGTCGGCAGCTGCGGCACGGGCCGCGCCAGGGCGACGTCTAGGGCCAATGCAGTTGCTTTAGACATTGCTTCACTTGGTGGGCTGCATCGTGATGCTGTCCATGCCCGCCCCGTTCACAGGGCTCCTCAGCGCTTCGGCTTCACCGAGGCAGGCGCTCGCCGCCGTCACCCGCAGCTGCCAGGCGGCCCCGGGATACACTGCCCCGCCTCATCCCGCCCGGAGGTCATCTCAGTGTTCCCTGCACGGGTACTTGCCGGTGCCCCGTTGGCTCTGGTGATTCTCGCCCTGTCCGGCTGCTCTTCCTGGGGCTGCACCGACACGACGGCGAAGCGCGGTGAGGCCAGTGTGAGAGTGCAGGTCGAGGACACGTATGGGCAGCGTCCCGGCGTCACCGCCGAGGTCGTTGACTGGCGTCTGGAGCCTCACCCACAGGTGCCCTCCGAAGGTGGCCAGGTCGACTTCGATTACCGCTTCGACGGCGCCGACGAATTTTCCGGCCCTGCAGTGGACGCCTGCGCGGTCGATAAGAAGCGCGTGGCGTTGGGGTGTCAGACGATCTATTCGTCCGAGGCATGGCACCAGCCGGACGGTACCCTCACGGGCGACGGCTGGCTCGCCGTCGAGCACCCTGGGCAGGTTGCCGGAGTGCTGTTGATCCCCAATGACCAGTCCTACGGCCCACGAACCTGCGATCAGGACGCCAAGGACGGTGGCGGGACGCATCCTCCGAAACCAGCCAGCAAGGGGGCCCAGTTGTAGGAGGTCAAGGGGGTTGAGGCCGCAGCACGGGTCTGCCGGCACCCCGGTGTTTGCGCTGTTTGGTGGTCTGGTTGTACGCCCATCGCCCCGGCTCGACCTTGCTGCGGCCGCTCGGAGTTCTCAGGACCGGCCACCTCATCGGCTTCTTGATCGCTCGGGGCCAGTCCCGACCGGACCGGGGCGGCAGCAGACGGGACCGCGCTTTCTGGATGGCCGCCTTCCCGGCGTTGGTCAGCGTGCGCTTGGAGGTGTCGTGCTGGGACGGCACGCTGCGCCGGGCGATCCGGACGCAGCGGAGGTAGGAGAGCCGGTCGGCGTCCAGGACCGGGCCACTCGCCGCGGCGGTGTGCGCGAACCGGCGGACGGCCTGGTGGACCGCGAGCAGGGCCCACAGCTCCTGCCGCACGGCTTCAGGGGTGCGCGATCGGAGCGGCCCGCCGGGGCCGAGGTGGTTCTTGACCTCGTCGAAGGCCGGCTCGATCTCCCAGCGCTGCCGGTAGAGGGCGATCAGCTCGTCCGCCGGGTACTGCTCGGTGTCCAGCAGGGATGTGCCCAGGTGCACGGCCTTGTCGTCCTTGGTGAAGGTGATGACGCGGTAGGTCGTCTCCTTCGGCAGGACCCGGCCTTCGCGGGCTGCCCGGAGGTGGACATCCCTGCCGGGGCGCATCAGGGGCAGCCGGGAGCCGTCCGGTAACTCCGCCTGGGTGGTGCCGAGGTGATTGGACTGGAGCCTGGCCGGCAGATGGGCGCCGGACGTGGTGAAGGCGTGGACGAATTCGACCGACCAGAACCCGCGGTCGGCGATGACGAGGTCACCGGGGCCTGTCGAGCTGGCCAGCGGGTAGGCCAAGCGCCGCTCGCCGTCCCGGTAGCCGCCAGGCCGGCGTCGAGGACGGCGTGGGTGCCGATCTCCGCGAGCACGGCGGCTCGCACCTGCGGGACCGAACGGCGTCCCACCTGTGGAGGGGCCGTCGAAGGTGTCACCGTTGCTCACCGAGTCCGGCACGTCGAACTGTGTGCCGTCCAACGCCAAAAGGCGCAGACCGCGCCACCACGCGCCCGGCGTCTCCGGGACCGCCAGCGGGTCGGCCACCTGCCGGAACACCGTCTCCAGCACCTCTTCACCGAGCCGGACTCGCGCCCGGCACAGCGACGAGCGGTTGACCCGGGCCAAAATCCGGCTACCCGGTATGCCGCTGGTCAGCATGCGTATCACCTCCTCGTACGACTCCCGGGCGAACAGACACAGCCCGAGCACGAAGTACACGACCAGCCGGGCCGGAAGCAGTCGGCGCCGCAGCTCACCCCGCCCGTGCTTGGCGACGGCCGCGTCCACGAGCTCCGGAGTGAACACCTCGGTCAAGATCCCTATGCGCGACCGGCACGCCGGCCCCCACCCCTCCACGAGCAGGTCAACGGGCGGGATCGGCGGCCGCGGGGCAGGACTGCGGATGCACGCGGTCGGCAACGAACTCGCGGTGCGCCTGAGCCAGACGGTGCACCGTCTGGACCTCGCCAACCGCGAACTGCCTGTCGACCGCGGCCAGGACGTAGAGGAGGACCTGGCCCGCATGCTCATCGCCGCGGCCTGGTACCAGGTCCTCGCCCGTACGCCGATCGGCTTCGCCTTCACCCCGCTCGCCAAGGCCGCCCTCAAGGACCCGAACACCTTCACCTTCACGCACCTGCTGGAGCTTCCGCACCGCGACCTGGTGGCCGACTCACCGCCCAGCTCCACAAGGCCGCCCACGGCCCCCTGGAAGCTCTGCGTGCCCCTACCGAGCCCGCAGACTGCGTCGGCATGCCGACGTTGGCCGGTGCCCAGATCACGGCTGACGCCGACATCGTCGTCGACGGCCTGCTGCTCGACTTCAAGAGCGCCCGCCGCCCACTGGCGGAGATGTCGCAGCGCACGGCGTGGCAGCTGGCCGGCTACCTGCTGCTCGATGCCGCCGACCGGTACCGGATCGACACCGTCGGCCTCTACCTGTCCCGCTCCGGGGTCCTCACTTCCTGGCCCGTCGACGACTTCCTCGCCCTGCCGGGTGCCTGCCGCCGCGACCTCACCGAGCTGCGCGGCGTGTTCGCCGACCTGCTCGCCGGATGCCGGGGCCAGGCCGACACCCGGTACTTCGGCACGGAAGAGGAGACCGAGCGCGTCCGGCAGCTCCTTGAGCGCCTGGCGCCGGTCGCCGGGTCCGGTTGCTGCCCCTTGCTGCCCCGTGTGCACCCAGGCCACTGCCCGAGTCCACCCGCCGACCCCGGAAGTTCTGCACCACCTGGTACCGCGACCGGGACAAGGTCCGCCAGCGTCGCGCACTGATGCCCGGCGGGCCGCGCCCGCTGCTCCCCGCACCGCGCAAGCAGCGCTTGGACCTCCCCGACAACGCGGCGACTATGAGCCTCACAGCACGTTCGCCCAGGTGGGCGGGGTGTGGTGTGAGCCAGCGAGCGGGCACGGACGCTGGGGGCGCGGGTGCGCGAGGAGGACGGAACGAGCCGGGTGGTGGAAGCCGTGCGCCGACTGTCACCCGACGGACCCGGAAGCAGCGGCTTAGGGCTGTCCCGGGCCGACCAGTGAGCGCGTGCCGCGCCCCCCGTTACCGCGTGAGCGGCCGGACCGGTCCTCCAGGGGGTTCGGGTTCCCAGTCGGCCGGTCTGAGGATTCCCAGCAGTTGTCGCACCAGTTCGTCGACCACCTCGTCCAGCGTGGCGTCCACCCACCCCGAACTCCAGTCGTGGAGGAGGCCGTTGACGCTGCCGATGAAGGCCGTCGCCGCGAGACGGTAGTCCCGGGGAGCCGCCTCGCCGCGGGCGGCCGCGGCCGTCGCCTCGGCGCAGATGAGGTCGACCCAGCGGGCTCGGCGGGCCAGTCGCTGCTCCTCCAGCCGGGGGCTGACGCCGACGATCTCCACGAAGGTGATCCGGATGCGGCGCGGGTCGGCGGTCACGTTGGCCGCGTAGGCCCGGAAGATCGCGGTGACCCGCTCGACGAGCGGCACGTCCCCCGCGGCGGCGAAGGCTGCCAGGACCGCCTCCTCGGCCCAGTCGTTGACCTGGAGGTGCAGCGCCGCCAGGACGTCCTCGAGGGTGCGGAACTCCTCGTAGAACTGGCGGGTTGACAGACCGGCCGCCTCGCTGAGCGACGCCACCGTGGTGCCGCGGTAGCCGGGGACGCTCCCGAACGACTGCAACGCCGCCGCCAGGAATCTCCCGCGCCGCTCGGCCTGCCGCTGCTCGGCGGTCCGGCCACCGTACCGGCCGGTCGGCGCCCTGAGCCTGCCCGCCACTGACCCTCCCTCGTCGGTCCGTGCCCCCTGCCGCCAAGTTTGTCGCGCACGGGGTCTTGTGGCGAAGGGCAACCCTTCCTTACTTTCCAGTAAGTCAACTCTGAATGCACCCGTGTTCAGATTCGGGGCGGGCAGTTCCGTCCTGTCCCCACACCTTCCGCCCAGAGGAGAGAGCAGCCATGCCTGCCTTCCGCACCAGGCACCTTTGCTCCGTAGCCGCCGCCCTCGTCCTGACCGTCACCGCCCCCGCGACCGCCGCCACTGCGGTCTCCGACGCCTCCGACGCCTCCGACGCCGCCGCGCTGCGCGAGGTGCTGTTCGTCGGCAACAACTGGGAGGGCACCGCGGACGTCATCAAGTCCAGCGGTGACTTCGCCAGGATCGGCCGGATCAACGTGATCCCCGACAAGGACGCCCGGATGGCGGCGATCAACGCCGACCCGATCAAGTGGATCTACTTCCAGGCCATCCGCAACGGGGTCGGCGAGGGCCACGACCAGTTCGTCGACGACATGTACACCACGCCGGACGGCACGTCGGTGGTCGTCTCCCGGCCCAGTTTCGCCGACGTCATCTCCATCAACCTGGCCACCGGGAACATCAACTGGCGCTTCCCGGTGTCCGGTTACCGCTCGGACCACATGGCCGTCTCGCCCGACGGCACCCGGGTCGCGGTGTCCGCCTCGATCTCGAACACCGTGCACGTCCTGGACATCAACACCGGCAAACAGCAGGGCTCGTTCAAGACCGGCGACAAGCCGCACGAGAACATCTTCACCAAGGACGGCAAGTACATCTACAACATGGCGATCGGCGACGTGAACACCTCGCAGGACGCGCCGTGGCAGGACTTCACCAAGGGCGACCGGCGCATCACCGTCGTCGACGCGAACACCTACCAGCAGGTCAAGATCATCGACATGCGGCAGCGGCTGGACGCGATCGGTCTCAAGGACTACTCGGACGCCGTGCGCCCGGCGGTGTTCTCACCGGATGAGTCCAAGCTGTACTTCCAGGTCTCGTTCTTCAACGGCTTCTTCGAGTACGACCTCGCCACGGACCGCATCACCCGGACCAAGACCCTGCCGAAGAACCCCGCGACCAGCGACGACCGCACCACGTACGTCAACGACTCGCGCCACCACGGCCTCTCCATGAGCCCCGACGGAACCAAGCTGTGCGTCGCCGGCACGATGGACGACTACGCCACGGTCGTCGACCGTGCCACGCTCCAGGAGGGCCCGCTGGTCACCGCCTCCAAGCCCTACTGGGCCACGGTCAGCGGCGACGGCAAGAGCTGCGTCATTTCCGAGAGCGGCGCCGACCAGGTCACGGCGATCGACTTCGCCACCGGACGGAAGCTGGTGTCGGTCCCCGTGGGCGACCACCCGCAGCGGGTCCGGCTCGGCCATGTGGCGGTGAACTGGACCGGAACCGGCAGCTGACGGCTCCCGGGACACGACAGGGGTGTACCACCGGAGCGGTCGCAATGTCCGGCTCGGCTCGTACACCCAGCGGGTCCGCCCGGCCGGCGCCGGACCGCCGGCGGGCTCGGCGATCTTGCTGACGACGTGGGCCATCTCGTCCATTGTGACATCGCAGGGTAGTTGGCAAAGAGCTCGTAACACGATCATGGTCGGTGTTTCTTGAGGCGTCTCCAGCAGATGAGTGCGCAGGCGGGGGATACGAAGGCGTCGTGAAGTTCGGTGCGGCGTTCCCAGCGGACGGCAAGGTGTTTGAAGTGGTGGAGCAGGGCGAAGGTCTGCTCCACGACGTAGCGGAGTTTGCCCAGGCCCTGGATGTTCGGTGCTCCTCTGCGGGGGATGACGGGCA
Source organism: Streptomyces sp. NPDC048484 (assembly GCF_040651415.1). Lineage (NCBI taxonomy): Bacteria > Bacillati > Actinomycetota > Actinomycetes > Kitasatosporales > Streptomycetaceae > Streptomyces > Streptomyces sp. NPDC048484. The sequence goes on along the minus strand of NZ_JBEZJY010000051.1, from coordinate 3,353 downwards.
GGATCCTGCGCTTGCGCAGTTCGAGGCGGTTGGCCTTGGAGTCGTAGCCCTTGTCGCCGGGCAGGGCGTCGGGGCGACGGCGTGGTCTGCCGGGGCGGCCTGCGACGGGCGGGATACCGTCGACGAGGGCGAGGGTCCGGGTGATGTCGTTGACGTTGGCCGCGGTGGTGATGACTTTGAGCGGGGTGCCGCGTCCGTCGCAGATCAGGTGGTGTTTGCTGCCCGTTTTCCGCCGGTCGACCGGCGACGGACCGGTGTCGGGGCCCCCTTTTCCGCGCGGATGTGCGAGCCGACCACGCACGCTCTCGACCAGTCGGGCTCGCCGGCGGCGTTCAGTTCGGCGAGCAGGATGCGGTGCAACTGGTCGAAGACATCGGCCTGCTGCCATCGCTCCAGCCTGTGCCAGCAGGTCTGCCCGGAGCCGAACCCCAGCTCCAGGGGCAGGAGTTGCCAGGCTATGTCGTTGTAGAGGATGTACAGGACGCCCTGCAGGCAGAGCCGGTCCGCCACCGGCCGCGGCCCCGGCGACCGCTCCGGCCAGGGCGGCAGCAGGGGCTCGGTCAGTGAGGTCGTCTCGGCAACGTGATAGTTGCGGTGTGTGACTGAGCAGAAGCACGATAGTTGCCACAAGGGCTGCCTTGATGTCACTGCGGTCTCGTCTCAGGCCGAGCTTGACCTTGAGTACGCTGGTGAAGGACATTTCTTCGATGAAACGAGTCCTGGTCGCCGGGAGCACGGGCGCAGGCAAGACCACTCTGGCCCGCGCGATCGCCGAGCGCCTCGCGATCCCCTTTCACGAGATGGATGCGCTGGCCATCGCTGGTCCCCACTGGGAGGAGAACCCACGCCTGCTCGAGGACGTGTCGCAGATCAGCTCCGGCCCCTCTTGGATCTTCGACTCCTTCGGCTACCCGCAGGTCCGAGACCTGTTGTGGTCCCGAGCTGACACCATCGTCTGGCTCGACTACTCCCGCCCGGTGATCATGTGCCGCGTATTGCGCCGGTCAGCGGCCCGTACCCTGCTCCGCCGCCGGATTTTCGGCGGAAACGTCGAAACCGCGGGCGACTGGTTCAAGGCCGACCACCCCGCTTGGTGGGCCTGGTCACAACACGCGAATCGCAGGGTTGATATCGCCACCCGCTGCGCTGACCCCAGGTTCGCCCCCCTCGAAGTCATCCACCTCGCCACCCCGCAGGCGGCGCGGGCGTGGCTCAGCATCACCACAACAACTGGTGACAAGACGATGGCAAATCCGGCGACAGTGACAAAACGGTTGCCTCGTTGGTGACAGCCAGATTGCTTCAAGGGATATGCGCGGACCAGGTCAGCCCACCCGATGGGTGACAACTAGCGTGCTGCGGCTCAGTGACGGGGTGCGGGCGCCCGCTCGCGGCCTAGTTTTGCGGTGCCAGGGTGCGCAGGACGCAGAACTCGTTGCCCTCGGGGTCTGCCATGACCACCCAGTTCCGGTCTGAGCCCTGGCCCACATCCGTCTTGGTGGCGCCGAGGCCGAGCAATCTGGTCACCTCGTCCTCGGCGCTGCTGTCGATCGGGCTGACGTCGAGGTGAAGCCGGTTTTTGACGGTCTTGCCCTCGGGCACCTGGATGAACAGCAAGGTGGGCGGCATCTGGCGGGCCCGAACATCCTCGACGGTCGGCACCCAGGAGCCGATCTCGACCTTGCCCTCGCTCCGGTCGGTCACCTTGAAGTCCAGGACCTCGCACCAGAAGGCCGCGAGCCCCTCTGGATCGTGGCAGTCAACGGCCAACTCGGTGAACCTACTTGTCATGACTCTCCCGGACAGTGCGGACCGGGCTCAGAGTATGCCGCCCGTCCGACAGATCCGAGATCTCTTGACTAGGGACATCAGACGGGCTTGACCCAGCATCAGATACGCGAGAAGCCCCTGGTAGGAACAGGTCTGCGAAGAACAGGTTCCGGGTACCGAGAGGCTTCACGCGTTGACCAGTATCACCTACACCGGCGTGCTCGATGTCAGCCGGGCCACTGCTGGGGCCCTCGCCAAGCTGCTGCTCGAACACCGCGAGCGTCTCGGGACCCGCAAGGGCACTCGCGCCCTGGGGCCGTTCAAACAGAGCGTGTTGATCCTGCGCTGGTTCCTGGACGGAACCCGGCTGACTCAACTCGCCCGCGACAACCGGATCTCCGTCCCGACGGCCTACCGATACCTCCACGAAGGTCTGACCGTGCTCGCCGGCCAAGCCCCGGACCTGTCCACCGCACTGGAGCGCGCGGCCGCGGCCGGCTGTACACACCTCAACCTCGACGGCACCGTCATCCGTACCGATCGCGTCGCCGCCCCCGGCCCGAACAAGGCCGCCCTGTGGTGGTCGGGCAAGCACAAGCACCACGGCGGCAACGTCCAGGTCATTTCCGCACCCGACGGCTGGCCGCTCTGGGTCTCGCCGGTCCGGCCCGGCCGCGAGCACGACACCACCTGCGCCCATACCCACGGCCTGATCGCCGCTTTGAACCGGCTCGCCGACACCCTCGACATCCCCACCCAGACCGACCTCGGCTACCAGAACACCGGGGCCGGCCTCCGCCACCCGGTCAAAAAACCAAGGGCGGCGAACTCACCGACGACGCCAAGGCGTTCAACTCCGTCATCCGAGGCGTCCACGGCGTGGCCGAACGCGCCAACGCCCTGCGCAAGGTGACCCAAGGCTCTGCGCAGGGTCAGCCTCGGCCCCAAGGCGATCACCCGGATCACTCGCGCTGCCCTCGTCCTGCTCCAGACGGAACACGGACGCACCATCTGAACGAAGATCACGAACCGTCACGAGACGTTACCGAGAAGGGCTCAGTGCCCACAAGTCGTCATCGACAGTCCACGACTGAGTACTCACACCGTCCCGAACGGCCGAATCGTCACATCGGTCACGCCCGACCAGGACACATCAACAAAATCGTGTTACGAGCTCGTAGTAACTTCGAGGAATGGACTGCCGGGCCAGGCCGGGCGGAAATAGTCGAGTTCAGGGTTTGGGCAGGGTGCAGCCTTGGCGCTTGAGGTCCACGACGTTGCCGGATCCGATGCAGCCGGCGATCGCTGCGGTCTGGGTGGCGTATCCGCGCCCCCTATGGACTACGGTGCCCGTCGAGTCCACCTCGCACGGGTTGTTCAGCTCGCATTCTTTCCCGTCGCGATTGCTGGTGCTGTTCACCGCGACGAGCTCCCCGGTCTCGGCATCGACGACTGGCGAGCCGGAGCTACCGGGCTGAGTGTTACATTCCATCCGCTATACGGGTCCAGACGCCGGCGCGGCGGCCTCGCGGGCGTAGTCGGTGAGGTCTTTTGGTTGGCGGCCCGGGGCCTCCTGGACGTGG
>NZ_JBEZJY010000050.1:0-59258 GCF_040651415.1 Streptomyces sp. NPDC048484 | reverse complement strand
CCCCGGCCCTCTCTCTGTCCGGTCCCGGGGGGGTGGGTGGTTTGGCCCCCGGGGGGGTTTTTTTTGCCCGGGGGGGGGGCCGGGGGGGGGGGGGGGGGGGGCCCCCCCCCCCCCGGGTCGGGACGGGAAGGGGCGGCGGGGGCGAAACAACCGCGGCCGGGGTACACCATCACGTACGACGACAGAAAGAGGTCGATCCCTCGTGCAGGACGAACTCATGGCGCGGGCCACCGCATGGCTGGCCGAGGACCCCGACGCGGAAACCCGTGAGGAACTCGCCAAGCTCATCGACGCCGAGGACACGGCGGAGCTCACCGCACGCTTCAGCGGCACCCTCCAGTTCGGCACGGCGGGCCTCCGCGGCGAACTCGGCGCGGGCCCGATGCGCATGAACCGCGCGGTGGTCATCCGCGCCGCCGCCGGCCTCGCCGCGTACCTCAAGGCGAAGGGACAGACAGGCGGCCTCGTCGTCATCGGCTACGACGCCCGCCACAAGTCCACCGACTTCGCCCGCGACACCGCCGCGGTCATGACGGGCGCGGGCCTGCGCGCCGCCGTACTCCCCCGCCCCCTCCCCACCCCCGTACTCGCGTACGCCATACGGCATCTGGGCGCGGTGGCAGGCGTGGAGGTGACCGCCAGCCACAACCCGCCGCGCGACAACGGCTACAAGGTCTACCTCGGCGACGGCTCCCAGATCGTCCCCCCGGCGGACGCGGAGATCGCCGCGGAGATCGACGCGATCGTGAGCCTCGCCGACGTCCCCCGCCCGGACTCCGGCTGGGAGACCCTCGACGACGGCGTCCTGAACGCCTATCTGGAGCGCACGGACGCGGTACTGGCCCCCGGCTCCCCGCGGACCGCCCGCACGGTCTACACGGCGATGCACGGCGTGGGCACGGAGACCCTCCTGGCGGCGTTCGCCCGGGCCGGCTTCCCCGCCCCCGTCCTCGTCACCGAACAGGCCGACCCGGACCCGGACTTCCCCACGGTCGCGTTCCCCAACCCGGAGGAGCCGGGCGCCATGGACCTGGCCTTCGCGAAGGCCCGCGAGACGGACCCGGACCTGATCATCGCGAACGACCCGGACGCGGACCGCTGCGCCGCGGCCGTCAAGGACCGCGGGGACTGGCGCATGCTGCGCGGCGACGAGGTGGGCGCGCTCCTCGCGGCACACCTCGTCCGCCGGGGCGCGCGGGGCACCTTCGCGGAGTCGATCGTCTCGTCCTCCCTCCTCGGCCGCATCGCCGAGAAGGCGGGTCTGGCGTACGAGGAGACCCTGACGGGCTTCAAGTGGATCGCCAGGGTGGAGGACCTGCGGTACGGCTACGAGGAGGCGCTGGGCTACTGCGTCGATCCCGATGGCGTACGGGACAAGGACGGCATCACGGCGGCCCTCGCCGTCACGGAACTGGCCTCGGAGCTCAAGGCGGACAACCGCACGCTCCTCGACCTCCTGGACGACCTCGCCGTCGAGCACGGGCTGCACGCCACGGACCAGCTCGCCGTCCGGGTGGACGACCTCTCCCTGATCACGGACGCGATGCGCCGCCTGCGCGAGCAGCCCCCGACGCGCCTCGCGGGCCTGCCCGTCACCAGGGCCGAGGACCTCACCCGGGGGACGGACAGGCTGCCGCCCACGGACGGCCTGCGCTACACGCTGGACGGCGCCCGCGTCATCGTCCGGCCCAGCGGTACGGAGCCGAAGCTGAAGTGCTATCTGGAGGTCGTGGTCCCGGTGGGCGACCACGACGGCCTCCCGGCGGCCCGCGCGAAGGCGACGGAGCTGCTGTCGGCGATCAAGCGGGACCTGTCGGCGGCGGCGGGTATCTGAACCCCCGATGGCCGAGCCGGTGCCCAGTACCCCCGCGCCCGCCCGCTGCCCGGCGATCGCTCAGCCCCACACCACCAGCACCGCCGCCCACGCCAGTGCCAGCAGGACGGCCAGCGGCCACAGCGGGCGGCCGCGTTCGGGTGCGGTGCTCTCTCCAGTGGGCCGCAGCGCCGGGTCCTTGCGCATCGCCGACAGTTCGGCCGCCACCGCGTCGTACGGATGGACCAGGCCGCGCCGTCGCTCGAACCATGCCCAGCGCGGCGCCGCCACCGACCAGCCGTCCTCCCGCCAGCGCAGCTTCAGTTCGAAGGACCGGCGGCGTACGGAGCGGAGGTCGTCCCAGGGAACGTGTCGGGGGCCGCGCAGTCCGGCGACCCACAGGCCCGAGCGGTCCGCCGTGATGCGCCAGGCGAGTTTCACGGGGACACGGACGGCTCCGTAGAGGCCGAGTGCGGTGGCCAGAGCCAGTCTCCAGAGCGACAGGTCGAACTCGGTGAACCCGGCCCAGGTGAGCCACAGGCCCCACTGCACCAGCAGCACGGCGGCCACCCAGTCCAGCCAGCCCGCTCGCCAGCGGCGCATACGGGCGGGGACGCGGCCCACAGCCGCTTCCCGTGCCCGCTCCTCCAGTTCGCGGTTCTGCTCCTCTCTCACCTTCTCCCTGGCGATACGCCGTACACCGGCGCTCGGCGACAACGGGCGGACCGGTCCCGCCGACCACTCCGTCAGCGGCGGCTGGTCCGGGTCCTCGTCGGCGCTGAGGACCACGACCTCGGCACCGTCGAAGGGGGCGCCGAAGAGGACGGCCTCCCGGACCGGTCCGGGAGTGTCGTCGTCCACCGCGTCGAGGAGCCGCTCCAGTTCCTCCTCGGCTCCGGCGTCGGCCTCGGCGGCGGAATCCGCCTCGTCCTCGTCGTCCTCCTCGGCTTCACCGTCGTACGACGTCAGGTCCACCGTGAACAGCGGCCGCGTCACCGCGAGGTCGTCCGCCGCGTACACCTCGGTGGTGCCCTGCGCGTCGTCGCGTACGAGAACGCGCAGGACGGGTGCGGGGGCCCGGCGCAGCGCGACGGCCCGGTGCCGGCCGAGCCACGCCGAGACCAGGGCGGTCGCGCCGAGCCCGGCCAGGAAGTAGGCCATGACCCAGGAGCCGCGGTGGTCGTCGGGCGTGCCCCACAGTTCCGCGGTGGCGCCGGTGAGCACACCGAGCCCGAGCACGGTCAGGCCGAGCGGGAGCAGGAAGCGGCCACGCCGCACCGGGGCGTCCGCGCCGGGTATCCGTGCCGTGCCGTCCCCGGAGACCTCCAGTGCCCGCTCCAGCTGGGCTCCGCGGGACCGCAGGCGTACGGCGACGGCGGCCCAGGAGGCCACCACGACCAGCGCCCCGAAGGCCGTCACGGCCCATGGCAGCGACGGCGCCTCCACAGCGAGCCCGAGCAGCAGCGCGGGCGCCCCGACCCAGACCAGTTCGGGCCGCGCGAGCACCCACAGGACGTACACGGCGAGGCCCGCCGCGACGAACGGCCACAGTCCGCCGAGCATCGCGGCCCAGGCGCCCGCGCAGAGCGCGAAGGTGGTCACGGCTCCGGCGATCGACCTGCGCACCCGCAGGAAGGTCCAGCGCGGCGGCAGCGCCGCCGACCAGCCCGCCGCCCGCCCGGCCGTCCAGTCCCGGCAGTCGTCGGGTATCGCGGCCGCGGGCAGCCGCAGCGGCTCGTCGTACGACACATGCACTCCTGGATCGCGTGGAAACGCCGGTGCCGACACCAGCGCGGGCACCGGTGGTGACAGTAGCGACCAAAACGCACCACCCAGGCCGGCGTACGCCCCGGCCCCCGGTACAGGTGCCACCCACTCGTACGGCCGAACGTGTCCATCGCCTCAAGGCCGCAGGCTCAAGACTCCTACGTCAACTGCAGGATGACCAGCAGTACGGCCCCGGCCGCCGCGGGTGCCACGACCTCGTAGGCCCACCGCACCGAGACGTCACCCTGGGCCCGCGGATCCTTGCCGCGCGCCTCCATCAGCTCGCGCAGCTCGTCCATGATCTGGTCGCCCTGGGCGCGTACGGGGCCGTCGGCCGTCGGTGCGGGCTGGGGTGACCGGCCGCGGCCGGCGCCCGCCGCGTCCCCCCGGGCCGCCCCTCGGGCCTCCCCCCTCGCCTCCCTGCGAGCCGCTCGCTTACGTCCCCGCAGGGAGACCGGCACGGCCCACACCTGGTACTTGGTGCCGGCCGTGTCGAGCACCTCGTTCGAGTAGCCGGACCGGAACGTCTCGACCGTTCCCCAGGGCAGCGTGATCACCCGGAAGGGATTACGGATGCGCAGCCGCTGTTCGTTCGCGTACACGGCCGGGCGCAGGGTGAAGGCGGCGACCAACGGCACCAGCAGAAGCAGCGCGGCCAGCGCCACCCACGGTGCCCGGCCCTCGCCCGTGACCAGCGCGTCGATGCCGAGCCAGCCCGCGATCGCGAGCAGCAGCGCGCCGCCCGCGATGCCGGACGGCGACCGGTAGACCCGGTCCTTGAACTGGGGTTCCGGTGTGTCCGGTGCGGGTGGCTGGTGGTCCGGGGTCGTCATGGTCCCGATTCTGCCCGACCGCCCCCTCGGCGCTCGCGGGGGTGCCGTTCGCTCGGCGGGCGTTCGCTCGGCGGGGGCCGCCACGATGGCCGCCTGTCCCTTGCCGCCCGTCACCTGACCTGTCGCCCGTCACCGTCACCTGTCACCCGCGGGCCCGAGGGGAAGCAGATCCGGGGGTGTACAGCCGCTACGCGCGTAGATATGCTCGTCTGGTGACCATGCCCACCACTGCATCCTCCCCCACCGCTGAGCGCGCGGGAGGTACCCCCAGCGCTCACGCACTCACGGACGTGACCGGGTCAGACAGTTCGCTGCGCCGCTTCCTCCACGGACTGCCCGGCGTCGACACGGTCGGCCTGGAGGCACGCGCCGCCTCGCTCGGTACCCGTTCCATCAAGACGACCGCGAAGGCGTACGCCATCGACCTCGCCATCTCGATGGTCGACCTGACGACGCTGGAAGGCGCGGACACCCCCGGCAAGGTCCGGGCGCTCGGCGCCAAGGCGGTCCACCCGGACCCCACGGACCGTACGGCCCCGACGACGGCGGCCGTCTGCGTCTACCCCGACATGGTGACCGCCGCGAAGGAGGCCGTCGCCGGTTCCGGTGTGCTGGTCGCCTCCGTCGCGACCGCCTTCCCGGCGGGCCGCGCCGCGCTCGACGTGAAGCTGGCCGACGTGCGGGACGCCGTCGCCGCGGGCGCCGACGAGATCGACATGGTCATCGACCGCGGGGCGTTCCTCTCGGGCAGGTACCTGAAGGTGTACGACGAGATCGTCGCCGTGAGGGAGGCCTCGGGCGCCGCACGGCTGAAGGTCATCTTCGAGACCGGTGAGCTGTCGACGTACGACAACATCCGGCGCGCGAGCTGGCTCGGCATGCTGGCGGGCGCGGACTTCATCAAGACCTCGACGGGCAAGGTCGCGGTCAACGCGACGCCCGCGAACACCCTCCTCATGCTGGAGGCCGTCCGCGACTTCCGCGCGCAGACCGGGGTCCAGGTCGGCGTGAAGCCCGCCGGCGGCATCCGCACCACGAAGGACGCCGTCAAGTTCCTGGTGCTGGTCAACGAGACCGCGGGCGAGAACTGGCTGGACAACCACTGGTTCCGCTTCGGCGCGTCCTCACTCCTGAACGACCTGCTGATGCAGCGCCAGAAGCTGGCCACCGGCCGCTACTCCGGCCCCGACTACGTGACGGTGGACTGATCCCTCATGGCTTCCGCATTCGAGTACGCACCCGCGCCCGAGTCCCGCTCCGTCGTCGACATCGCGCCCTCCTACGGCCTGTTCATCGACGGCGAGTTCACCGAGGCCGCCGACGGCAAGGTCTTCAAGACGGTCAGCCCGAGCACCGAAGAGGTCCTCTCCGAGGTCGCGCAGGCAGGCACCGAGGACGTCGACCGCGCGGTGCGGGCCGCCCGCAGGGCCTTCGAGAAGTGGTCCGCGCTGCCCGGCTCCGAGCGCGCCAAGTACCTGTTCCGCATCGCGCGGATCATCCAGGAGCGCAGCCGCGAACTGGCCGTCCTGGAGACGCTGGACAACGGAAAGCCCATCAAGGAGACGCGTGACGCGGACCTCCCCCTGGTGGCCGCGCACTTCTTCTACTACGCGGGCTGGGCTGACAAGCTCGACCACGCCGGTCTCGGCGCGAACCCGCGCCCGCTCGGTGTCGCCGGCCAGGTCATCCCCTGGAACTTCCCGCTCCTGATGCTGGCGTGGAAGATCGCCCCGGCGCTCGCGACCGGCAACACGGTCGTCCTGAAGCCCGCGGAGACCACTCCCCTGTCGGCCCTGTTCTTCGCGGACATCTGCCGTCAGGCGGGCCTGCCCAGGGGCGTCGTCAACATTCTTCCCGGTTACGGGGACACGGGCGCGGCGCTCGTCGCGCACCCGGACGTCAACAAGGTGGCCTTCACCGGCTCCACCGCCGTCGGCAAGGCCATCGCGCGCCAGGTGGCCGGCACGAAGAAGAAGGTCACGCTCGAACTCGGCGGCAAGGGCGCGAACATCGTCTTCGACGACGCTCCCATCGACCAGGCCGTCGAGGGCATCGTCACCGGGATCTTCTTCAACCAGGGCCAGGTCTGCTGCGCGGGCTCCCGGCTGCTGGTCCAGGAGTCCCTCCACGACGAGCTGCTCGACTCCCTGAAGCGCAGGCTCTCGACCCTGCGCCTGGGCGACCCGCTCGACAAGAACACCGACATCGGCGCGATCAACTCGGCCGAGCAGCTCGCGCGCATCACCTCGCTCGTCGAGCAGGGTGAGGCCGAGGGCGCCGAGCGCTGGTCCCCGTCCTGCGAACTGCCGTCCTCCGGCTACTGGTTCGCCCCGACGCTCTTCACGAACGTCACCCAGGCGCACACCGTCGCCCGCGACGAGATCTTCGGCCCGGTCCTGTCCGTCCTCACCTTCCGTACCCCGGACGAGGCGGTCGCGAAGGCCAACAACAGCCAGTACGGCCTCTCGGCGGGCATCTGGACCGAGAAGGGTTCCCGGACCCTGGCCGTCGCGAACAAGCTGCGCGCGGGCGTCATCTGGTCCAACACGTTCAACAAGTTCGATCCCACCTCGCCGTTCGGCGGCTACAAGGAGTCGGGTTACGGCCGCGAGGGCGGTCGCCACGGCCTGGAGGCGTACCTCGATGTCTGACAAGCCGAAGAACACCGAGAAGACTGAGAAGACCGACAAGAGCTCCAGGAGCTCCAAGAACGACAAGGCCGAGAAGGCAGCGAGGACCGAGACGTCGGAGCAGCGGCGCCTGAGCGTCTTCAAGACCTACAAGCTGTACGTCGGCGGGAAGTTCCCGCGTTCGGAGAGCGGGCGGGTGTACGAGGTGACCGACTCGAAGGGCACGTGGCTGGCCAACGCGCCCCGGGCGAGCCGCAAGGACGCCCGTGACGCGGTCGTCGCCGCCCGCAAGGCGTTCGGCGGCTGGTCCGGCGCGACCGCGTACAACCGCGGCCAGGTCCTCTACCGCGTCGCGGAGATGCTGGAGGGCCGCAGGAGCCAGTTCGTCCACGAGGTCGCCGACGCCGAGGGCCTGTCGAAGGCCGAGGCCGCCGACCAGGTCGAGGCGGCGATCGACCGCTGGGTCTGGTACGCGGGCTGGACCGACAAGATCGCCCAGGTGGTCGGTGGCGGCAACCCCGTGGCGGGCCCGTTCTTCAACCTCTCGACCCCCGAGCCGACGGGCGTGGTGACGGTCCTCGCCCCCCAGGAGTCGTCCTTCCTCGGCCTGGTCTCGGTGATCGCCCCGGTGATCGCGACCGGCAACACGGCGGTCGTCATCGCGAGCGAGCGCTCCCCGCTCCCCGCGCTGTCGCTGGGCGAGGTGCTGGCGACCTCCGACCTGCCGGGCGGCGTGGTGAACGTCCTCACCGGCGGGACGGCGGAGATCGCGACCCCGCTCGCCGCACACCAGGACGTCAACGCGATCGACCTGGCCGGCGCCGACGAGGCCCTCGCGAAGGAACTGGAGATCGCGGCCGCCGACAACCTCAAGCGGGTCGTCCGCCCACAGCCTGTGGATTACTTCGCCACGCCGGGCATCGAGCACCTCACCGCCTTCCTGGAGACGAAGACGGTCTGGCACCCGACGGGCGCCCTGGGCGCGTCCGGCTCGTCGTACTAGGACAGGCCACCAGGGCGCGAGCCCCCGTACGGGAGAGCCGTGCTTCCCCTCCGTCCGGGGGAGGCGCGGCTCTCTCTTCCTTTTCGTCTTCCGTCTTGCCGTCTCTCACGAGTCCGTACGGTTCACCTCATCCGTACGGACTCGGCCCGTCCGTACGGTTTCAGCTGCCCAGCACTCTCGCCAGGTGGTCCAGCACCGGAACGCTGCCCAGCGACGGGGCCTGCGTGACCGGCGCCGTCAGCATGGTCGTCGCCAGCGGGGGGAAGTCGGCCACCTTCGTGCTGACCCCGTTGTCGAGCGGGTCGACGCCCGTGCCCGCCAGCGGGTTGGGCTTCAGTGCCGCGACCGGCCCGGTCACGTACCTGACGGTCCCGGTCATCGCCTGAAGTCCGGACCGCGGGTCGAGCTTGCCCGCCGAGGTCGGCCGGGCAAGGATCGCGTCCACCCCGGGTGCGACGTCAGCGGCCGCCGAGGTCGCGCCCCCGCCCACCGCGACCCCAGCGATCCCCGCGGTCGTGAGGGCCAGCAACGCGCGCCGAGCGGTCGGGGTCTGGAAGGCCGAATGTCGTGCCATGGCTGCCGCCACCTTCTGCTGCTCAAAGTAATCAGGTCGATACACAGGGTAGTTGAGGAGTGACGTGCACTCCAAAGGCGACCCGCGGGCTCGGCCGTGCGCGCGGGATGCCGCACACTGGTGTCTCGTGAGTTCTTATCCTCCGAATTCCGCGACAACCGCGCGCGTCGTACTGCTGTGCGGTCCCTCCGGCTCCGGCAAGTCCCTCCTCGCGGCCCGCTCCGGCCTTCCGGTGCTGCGGCTCGACGACTTCTACAAAGAGGGCGACGACCCGACGCTGCCGCAGGTGGAGGGGAGTTCGGACATCGACTGGGACCACCCGCTGTCCTGGGACGCGGACGTCGCCCTCGCGGCGATAACGCAGCTCTGCGGGACGGGGCGTACAAGTGTTCCGGTGTACGACATCTCCCTGAGCGCGCGTACCGGCTCGGAGACCATCGACTTCGGAGGAACGCCGGTCTTCATCGCCGAGGGCATCTTCGCCGCGGAGATCGTGGAGCGGTGCCGGGAGGCCGGAGTGCTGGCCGACGCGCTGTGCCTCAGCCGGGGCGCGGTGACCACGTTCCGCCGGCGGTTCCTGCGGGATCTGCGCGAAGGCCGCAAGTCCGTGCCGTTCCTGCTTCGGCGGGGATGGCGGCTGATGCGGGACGAGCGGTCGATCGTGGCCCGGCAGACGGCGCTCGGCGCGTACGCGTGCGGCTGGGGCGAGGCGTTGGACCGCCTGGCCTCCGCGGCCACGGAACAGCGCGCGGCGCCGGTCCCGGCGCGAAAGACGCCGGCCTAGAGGCGCGAAAGGCGCCGGTCCAGGCGCAAGAGGCACCGGCCCAGGCGCAGAAGAACCAGGCGCAAGAGACGCCGACTCAGACGCAAAAGAAGAAGCGGGACCGGATGGACCCCCCGGCCCTCCGGTCCCGCTTCTCTTTGTGCTCCCCCGTGTGTTTCCCCCGCGGTCCCCCGTGACCCCGTTGGTTCCCCCCGGTGTTGCTTCCCCGAGTCGTCCGCCGCCTCCCCCGAAGTGACGGACTCCCCCGTGGTGTCCGCCGCCTCCCCCCGGAGTGACGAACTTCCCCCCCTGTCGTCCGCCGCCTCCCCCGAAGTGACGGACATCCCCCCACAGCCTTCAGGCGACGAGCTCCCCGAAGGACTCCTCCTCGTCACGGCCGAAGCTGAGGACGTCGTCCTCACGCAGCCGGCGGAGCGACCGCCAGATGCTGGACTTCACCGTGCCGACACTGATGTCGAGGATCTTCGCGATCTCCGGGTCCGTGCGGCCCTCGTAGTAACGGAGGACGAGCATGGTGCGCTGGAGTTCGGGAAGCCGGGCGAGCGCCTGCCACAGGACCGCGCGCAGCTCGGTGCCACGCATCGCGTCCGTGTCGCCGGCCGTCTCCGGCAGCTCCTCGGTCGGGTATTCGTTCAGCTTGCGGCGGCGCCACGCGCTGATGTGCAGATTGGTCATGGTGCGGCGGAGGTAGCCCCCGACCGCGGCCTTGTCGCTGATCCGGTCCCACGCCCGGTACGTCGAGAAGAGGGCGCTCTGCAGCAGATCCTCGGCCTCGAAGCGGTCGCCGGTCAGGTGGTAGGCGGTTGCGTACAGGGAGGCGCGGCGCTCCTGGACGTAGGCGGTGAACTCCGCCTCCGACTCCGAGCGACGCTCCCCCGTGACCTCCCCGTACGCTGCCCCGGTCCCCCCGTGGGCAACCCCCGTACCGCTTCCCCCCGTACGTGCGTCAACCACCGTCATGTACGACCCGGTGTGCTGACGCCCGGTGCCGCGAGCGCACCCCCGCCCGCTCACGGCACCGGACTTCTCCGCACTCTTCGTGACGTCGTGGAGCCGCGTGACAACTGCGCCAGTAATGGTGCTGTGCAGCGTGTTCATCTCGCGCCCCCCGTCGTTGAGTGCCGGCAGTCCGGTACTTCGTGCCGCGCTTGCTTCGTGTCGTGCTTGCTTCGTGTCGTGCTTTCTTGCTTGTGACGAAAAGCTTGCCGGGGCCACTTCATGACGGTGTCCTCCGACTGTCACAGACCTGTCACAGGGGAGCCGGCCAAGGCTCCCCACCGATCGACCACCGATCGACCACCGATCGATCACAGAGAAGCGTCGTACGGCTACTCATCCGACACACTCGCCACGCACTCGTAGGTGGGACATGTGTGGGAGCGCTCCAACAGTCGATACGCACCCACGTCATGGGACAGAATGACGTCCGTGCCTTCCCTGTTGCTGATCGAGGACGACGACGCCATCCGGACGGCCCTGGAGCTCTCGCTGACGCGCCAGGGACACCGGGTGGCTACCGCTGCCACCGGCGAGGACGGTCTGAAGCTACTGCGCGAGCAGCGGCCGGATCTGATCGTTCTCGACGTGATGCTGCCAGGCATCGACGGATTCGAGGTGTGCCGGCGCATCCGGCGAACGGACCAGTTGCCGATCATCCTGCTGACCGCGCGCAGCGATGACATCGACATCGTGGTCGGGCTGGAGTCCGGGGCCGACGACTATGTGGTGAAACCCGTGCAGGGCCGGGTGCTCGACGCCCGGATCCGGGCCGTGCTGCGGCGCGGTGAGCGCGAGGCCAACGACGCGGCGACGTTCGGCTCGCTGGTGATCGACCGTGCCGCGATGACCGTGACGAAGAACGGCGAGGACCTGCAGCTGACGCCCACCGAGCTGCGTCTGCTGCTGGAGCTGAGCCGGCGGCCCGGGCAGGCCCTGTCCCGTCAGCAGTTGCTGCGTCTGGTGTGGGAGCACGACTACCTCGGCGACTCACGACTCGTGGACGCATGCGTGCAGCGGTTGCGCGCGAAGGTGGAGGACGTGCCGTCCTCGCCGACGCTGATCCGTACCGTGCGTGGAGTCGGCTACCGGCTGGACTCTCCTCAGTGACCAAACCGCAAGACAAACTCCGTGGCTGGGCCGCGGCACGCAGGACGATCATGGCCGGCCTGCGTTTCACCAGTCTTCGGCTGCGCCTGGTCGTGGTGTTCGGGCTCGTCGCGCTCACCGCCGCCGTGTCCGCGTCCGGGATCGCGTACTGGCTCAACCGCGAGGCCGTGCTCACCCGTACGCAGGACGCGGTGCTCGGCGACTTCCAGCAGACGATGCAGACCCGCGCCAGCACGCTGCGGCAGCATCCCACGCAGGAGGAACTGCAGCGCGCCGCGGGGCAGATGGCGAACAGCAGCCAGCGCTTCAGTGTGCTGCTGATCGCCGAGGACGAGAACGGCGAAACCGTCCGCGGCAACTCCGACCTGGACACTTTCACGCTTCAGGACGTACCGCCGTCCCTCCAGAAGGCCGTGAACAAGGAACAGACGATCTCCTCGAACAACAAGTACGCGTACCACCTGTACTGGCAGCGGACCGTGCAGGACGACAAGCCGTACCTCGTGGGCGGCGCGAAGGTGATCGGCGGCGGTCCGACCGGGTACATGCTCAAGTCGCTGGAGCCGGAGGCCAAGGATCTCAACTCGCTCGCCTGGTCGCTGGGGATCGCGACCGGGCTCGCGCTGATCGGCTCGGCGCTGCTCGCGCAGGCCGCCGCGACGACCGTACTGAAGCCGGTGCACCGGCTGGGCACTGCCGCACGGCGGCTCGGCGAGGGCAAGCTCGACACCCGGCTGCGGGTGTCCGGCACGGACGAACTCGCCGACCTGTCACGGACGTTCAACCGCACGGCCGAGGCGCTGGAGAAACGGGTCAAGGACATGAGCTCCCGGGACGAGGCGTCCCGGCGCTTCGTGGCGGACATGTCGCACGAGCTGCGGACGCCGCTGACCGCCATCACCGCCGTGACCGAGGTGCTGGAGGAGGAGCTCGACGCCGAGACCGGCAGCGTCGACCCGATGATCGAGCCCGCCGTACGGCTCGTCGTCAGCGAGACCCGGCGGCTGAACAACCTCGTGGAGAACCTGATGGAGGTGACCCGTTTCGACGCGGGCACCGCCCGGCTCGTCTCCGACACCGTCGACATCGCCGACCAGATCACCGCGTGCATCGACGCGCGCGCCTGGCTGGACGCGGTGGACCTGGACGCCCCGCGCGGCATCATGGCGCACATCGACCCACGCCGCCTGGACGTCATCCTGGCGAACCTCATCGGCAACGCCCTCAAGCACGGCGGCTCCCCGGTGCGCGTGCGCGTGTGCGCGGAGGGCACCGACCTGCTGATCGAGGTCCGGGACCATGGCCCCGGCATCCCCGAGGACGTCCTGCCGCACGTCTTCGACCGCTTCTACAAGGCGAGTGCCTCCCGGCCGCGCTCCGAGGGCAGCGGCCTCGGCCTGTCCATCGCCCTGGAGAACGCCCATATCCACGGCGGCGAGATCACCGCCGCGAACTCGCCCAAGGGCGGCGCGATCTTCACCCTGCGTCTGCCGCTCGACGCCTCCGAGCCCGAGCCGGAGGATCTGGAAGACCCGGACACTCCCGGCCCCGGCCTCGGGGCCAGGACCGGCGCCGGGGACGCGATCCGGGCCGGCGCCGACACAGACACCGATGCCGATGCCGACCGCAGCGAAGGGGGCGTGTGATGTCCTCCGAACAGGACACCTGGGGCATACGCGGGACGCGTGCGGCCCGTCTGGCTTGTCTGGCCCTCGCCGTGCCGGTGCTCGCCGTGGTGCTGGGCGGGTGCGGTATCCGGGCGACGGAGGTGCCGACCGACTTCGGGCCCGCGCCCTCCCGGGTACCGTGCGCGCTGGCCGGTCCCGGCATCGGGACGCAGTCCTCGCGCGGCATCCCCGTCCAGGTCTTCCTCGTCTGCTCCTCGCAGCTCGCGCCGGTCGACCGGACCGTGCGCATCGAGGCCGGGCCGGCGGAGACGGACCGGGTGCGCGCCGCCCAGGCGCTCCTCGACGAGCTCACCGAGTTCCCGTCGGAGCCCGAGAAGCAGGCGAACTACGCGACGACCGTGCCCAAGGGCCTGACGGTGGCCGGTCCGCAGCGCGGCGACCCGGCCGACGCGCTTCGACTGAGCATGGCGCCCGCGGACCTGACGCCGTACGCCCTGGCGCAGATCATCTGCACCTTCAGCGACTCGGAGGCCGCCTCCGACGACGGCACGGTGACCCTGGGCGGCCCCGGTACGGCGGCTTCGCGGCGCTATCAGTGCACGGAGGCCGTGCGCACCCGGCCGGGCACGGAGACCCCGCCGTCGACGCGGGCCGACGGGGCCTGAGAGGGCCCGAGACGGCCGCAACAGCCGCAGCAGCCGCACTGACCGAGATGGCCTGAGCGTTCCGGAGGCCGGGACGTACCGGAGGCCTGCCTGTCGCCTTCCTGTCGCCTCCCGGAGGCCTGCCTGAGGTCTTCTGCGGCCTTCCTGTGGCCTTTTGAATGCCTTCCGAGGCTCTCTCAGGCCTTCCGAAGCCTTCCGAGGCCTTGGGCCGGAGCCCGTCTGTGGCGCACGCCTCACCCGTGCGGGCCAAGCGCCGCCGTCACACGGAACCGATCCTGCCGGTGCCCGCGTCTTGGGCTTCGTGCAGCGTCAAGGCTCGAACGGCGGAACCGCCGTGATCCGCGTCCGTGCGGCGGGAGGTCTCCTCCTCGTCGCACACCTCGCGCTTGTCGCCTGGGTCACGCTGCGGCCCCTGGATGTGCCCTGGGTGAGCGCCGCGAACCTGCGTCCGTTCGCCGGCATCAGGGCCGATCTGGCGATGGGCCCCGAGGCGGCGGCAAGGGCTATCGGGAAGGGCCTGCTCCTGCTCGCCCCGCTCGGGGTGCTGCTACCCCTGGCGGGCGGCAGGCTCGCCGTCTCCCCCCTCCTGTCCCTGCTGCGGACGGTCGCCGCCGGTGCGCTGCTGTCGCTTGCCATCGAGCTGCTGCAGACCGGGGTGCCGGGCCAGGTCGTCGACGTCGACTCGTTGCTGCTGAACACCGTGGGCGTGGCGCTGGTCCATCTCGCCGTCGTGCCCGCCGCCCGCGCCGGGCTGCGCCGCCGGGCCCGGACGCGGAGCAGGGCCGCCTCGGTCCACCGCCGCGGGCAGCCGGCGCAGGAGACGGCTCAGGGTCTGACCCCGACGATTCCCAGGGTCGGAGTCGCCCCCTAGAGCGACGCTTTGTCCCTTTCGTATCCGTAACGTGGATGTCAGACGAGGCAGCCGTACAGGAAGCCTCGAAATCATCTGACGACGCTCACGAAGGAGCCTTCATGAACCGCCTTGCCCGCCCCACCGACGGCCGGATGATCGGCGGAGTGTGCGCAGCGCTGGCTCGGCGCTTCGGCACCTCCGCGACCACGATGCGGGTGATCTTCCTGGTGTCCTGCCTGCTGCCGGGCCCGCAGTTCCTGCTCTACATATTGCTGTGGATCCTCTTCCCCTCCGAGGGCAGGACCTCCCGCACGGCCTGGTGACCACACGCGAGCACGTCTTGCGAGCACGCAGATGGGGCGCGCCCGACCGAGGGCGCGCCCCATCTGCGCGTACGTGGGTGGCGGGAGCCGGGGGTCAGCCCAGCGGAATGCCGTTCACCGGCAGGCCCTGCGTGGGCAGGCCCTGGACGGGCAGTCCGCCGAGCAGACCGGCCGGACCCTTGGCGAGGAGGTTCATGACGACCGGCTGGGCGGCGGCGACTGCAGTGCCGAGCGTGTTCTGGCCCTGGGTGAGCGACTCGCCCGAGGCGGCGGGCAGCGTCTTGGCGACCCCGCCCACCGGCAGCGCGCTGGTGGCGGTGCCGAGCGCCGGGGCGGCGTCAGGGACCGCGGGGGCCGCGTTGGCGGCGCCTGCGCCGGCGGCGGCGAAGGCGGCACCGAGAGCGGCGACGCCGAGGGTCTTGGCAGCAGACTGCTTCATCTTCGTCCTTGCATGCTGTGACGGGGATTCGAGCGGTTCGAAACGGTAATCACGTACGAGTTCGCCTCGCAAACATCGAAAAGCGGCCGAGCCGTCACCACCCGGCCGCTTCCCGCCCTTCGCTCTCAGCCCTCTTCGTGCACAGAACCGCTGGTGGAGGCGGTCTGCTGGAACAGCCATTCGGACTTCAGTTCGGCATAACCAGGCTTGATCACGTCGTTGATCATGGCCAGCCGTTCATCGAAAGGAATGAATGCTGATTTCATCGCATTGACTGTGAACCACTGCATGTCGTCGAGTGAATAACCGAAAGCATCGACAAGGTGCTCGAATTCCCGGCTCATACTGGTGCCGGACATCAGACGGTTGTCGGTGTTCACGGTCGCCCGGAAGTGCAGCCGCCGCAGCAGCCCGATGGGGTGCTCGGCGTACGAGTCGGCGGCGCCCGTCTGGAGGTTGGAACTGGGGCACAGCTCCAGGGGGATCCGCTTGTCGCGCACGTACGAGGCGAGGCGGCCCAGTTTCACGGAGCCGTCCTCCTGCACCTGGATGTCGTCGATGATGCGCACGCCGTGGCCCAGCCGGTCGGCGCCGCACCACTGCAGCGCCTGCCAGATGGACGGGAGCCCGAAGGCCTCGCCCGCGTGGATCGTGAAGTGGTTGTTCTCCCGCTTCAGATACTCGAAGGCGTCCAGGTGCCGGGTGGGCGGGAAGCCCGCCTCGGCACCCGCGATGTCGAATCCGACCACTCCGCCATGGGGTCCGGGGCCGGGGCCGCGGTAGCGGTTGGCGAGTTCGGCGATCTCCAGGGCGCGGGCCGCGTGCCGCATGGCGGTCAGCAGCGCGCCGATGCGGATGCGGTGGCCGTTCTCGCGGGCCCGCCGCTCACCTTCCCGGAAGCCCTCGTTGACGGCCTCGACGACCTCTTCGAGGGTGAGCCCGGCTTCGAGGTGCTGCTCGGGCGCATACCGCACCTCCGCGTAGACGACGCCGTCCTCGGCGAGGTCCTCGGCACACTCGGCCGCGACGCGCACCAGTGACTCACGGGTCTGCATGACGGCGCAGGTGTGCGCGAACGTCTCCAAGTACCGCTCCAGGGAACCGGAGTCGGCCGCTTCCCGGAACCAGATGCCGAGCTTGTCGGCGTCCGCCTCCGGTAGGCCGCTGTAGCCCGAGTCACGGGCGAGGTCGACGATCGTCCCGGGGCGCAGGCCCCCGTCGAGGTGATCGTGCAGCAGGACCTTCGGCGCCCGGCGGATCTGCTGCGAGCTCGGGGTGTTCTTGGTCTGGCTCGTCATCTCCGCACTCTAACGCCTACGCGCGTAGATCTTCCCTTGCACGGATCCGTCGATATGTAACGGTGACCGTGTGGACGGATGGCGTACCCCATCGCTTCTGACACTGTTCTGTCATGGCACAGCAAGCGACGCCGGTTCGCACGGCCCGGCTGGGGCGGGCGCTCGGTACGGAGCCGACGGCGGTGAGCGGCGTGGTGCTGCTGCTGCCGGGCGGCGAGGAGACCTCTGCCCGCAGGCCGTCACCGATGCTGGCGGCCGCGTCCGTCCGGGCGTTGGGGCGCCGGCTCGCCCGCGCGGGACGCGAGGAGGGGCTTGTCGTGCACGTGGTGCACTACCGGTACCGCGGCTGGAACGGGAGCGAGGCGCATCCGGCGCAGGACGCCGCGTGGGCCGCGGACGAGGTCGTACGGCGCTACGGGGACGTGCCTGTGTGTCTCGCCGGGGTGGACATGGGCGGGCGGGCCGCCGTGCACGCCGGAGGCCACAGCGCCGTCACCTCCCTGCTGGCACTGTCCCCTTGGCTGCCCGAGGAGGATGTCGCGGCGCCGCCCGAACCGGTGAAGCAGCTCGCGGGGCGGCGGGTGCTGATCGTGCACGGCACCAACGACGAGCGGACCGACCCCGAGTTGTCGTTCCGGCTCGCGGCGCGCGCGAAGAAGGCAAACCGGGACATCTGCCGGTTCGAGGTGCACTCGGACCGGCATGCGCTGCACGCGTTCCGGGACGAGGTGCACGCGCTGGCGGAGGACTTCGTGATGGGGACGCTGTTCGGGCAGCCGTTCTCGCGGCCGGTGGAGGACGCGCTGGCGGCTCCGCCGCCCCTGGGGTTGCGGATGCCGCTCGCCTCCGGCTTCGGTCAGTCTCTTCGCCGTTAGCCGGTCTCTTCGGCGCTGGTTGCCCTGGCCGTGTGCGGTGCGTGTTCGGCTTCGGCTTTGCCGGCGGGGGCCGGTGGCTTGGGGCGGCCGGGCAGGAACAGGCACAGCGGGACGGCGACGGCGGTGAAGGCCGCCGACCACCGAAAGGCGTCGCCGAAGCCGTCGGCCAGGGCGCCCGGGGCGCGGGTCCCGCCGGCGGTGTGCTGGAGGACGACGGCAATGACCGCCGTGCCGACCGAGCCGCCGATCTGCTGGGCGACGCGGGTGATGATGCTGGCGTCGGGGATCTCCTCGTGCGCCAGGCCGACGTAGGCGGCGCCGGACAGCGCGATCATGACGGCCCCCATGCCGAAGCCGCGGACGAGCAGGGCGGCCAGGAGCGGGACCTCACCGGTGTCGGCGGTGACGAGGGCGAACGGCACGGTGGCCGCGGCGACGACGGCGAATCCCGCGAGGGCGACCCGTCGGGGGCCGACGCGGTCGGTGTACCTGCCCGCCACGGTGCGTGCGAGGAGCGCGCCGACGCCCTGCGGGATGAGCAGCAGCCCGGCGCCGAGGGCGTCCTCGCCGCGGACCTGTTGGAAGTACAGGGGCAGCAGCAGCATCGCCCCGTACAGGGTGATACCGGCCAGGAAGCCGAGGGTGGCTGCGGAGGCGAGCGCGCGGTGGCGGAAGAGCCGCAGGTCGACCAGGGCCCCGCTGCTGCGAGCCAGTGCCCGGGCGGTGAAGGCGCCGACCAGGGCGAGTCCGCCGATCAGCGGTACGAGGACCTCGGCGCCGGTGAAACCCGCGCTGCCCTCGACGCGGGAGAGTCCGTAGATGACGGCGGCGACACCGGGAGAGAGCAGGAGCAGGCCGATGGCGTCCAGAGGGGCGCGCGGGCTGTCGGGCGCGGGCCGGTCGTCGGGCAGGTTGCGCCGGGCGAGCCAGCCGCCGACGACGCAGAAGGGGATGTTGACGAGGAACATCCAGCGCCAGTCGGCCAGATGCAGGATGACGCCGCCCAGGACCGGGCCGAGGATCGGGCCGAGCGCGGTGGGCAGGGTGACGGCAGCCATGACCCTGCCGATGTTGCGGCCCTTGGCCGCCTGCATGATCAGCGTGACCATGAGCGGCATCATCATGCCGCCACCGATGCCCTGGACGACGCGGAAGGCGATGAGGGCGGTCACGTTCCACGCCAGCGAGGACAGGATCGAGCCGAGCAGGAACACGCCCAGGGACGCGATCCACAGACGTTTGCCGCCCAGGCGGGACTGGGCCCAGCCGGCGAGCGGGATGGTGACGAAGACGGCCAGCAGGTAGCCGGCGCTCACCCACTGGATCGTGGACAGCGGGGCGTCGAGCTCCTTCGCCAGGTCGTTGAGGGCGACGGTGACGATGGTGGTGTCGAAGACGACGGCGAGGGCGCCCACGATGAGGGTGAACGCCATGCGCCACACGGCGGGGTCCATCCGGCCGGGGTCGCGGGTAGTGCTCATGAACAGCCACCTAAGATAGAGAGTCGTATCTTACGGCCGTCAGAGTAGGATGCCGGATTAAGATAAGCAAGCCTATCTAAAGGAGATGGGGATGCCCGAGCGACGCCGCGGAGCGGCACTGGAGAAGGCGCTCCTCGACGCGGCCTGGGAAGAGCTCACTGCCGGCGGCTACGCCGCGTTCACCATGGACGCCGTCGTCCGGCGCGCGGGCACCAGCCCGCCCGTCCTCTACCGCCGCTGGTCCGACCGCGACGCACTCGTCCGGGCGACGATCGCCCACATCCTGGAGAAGCACCTGCTCGACGTCCCCGACACGGGAAGCCTGCGGGAGGACGTCCTCGGCCTCATGCGGGAGATCAACGCCACCCGCGTACAGCTCATCACGGTCATGAGCGTGCACCTGGCCGCCTGTCACCGGGAGACGGGCATCAGCCCGGGCGACCTGATCCCTCCAGGGCCGGAGAAATCGGCCGACGTGCTCTTCGACCGCGCCGTGGAGCGCGGCGAGGCCACACCGGAACGCCTCACCGAACGCATCAAGTCCCTCCCCTTCGACCTGCTCCGCCAAGAGATCCTGACGACCTTCGCCCCCGCGAGCGACCACGTCCTCGAAGAGATCGTCGACACGGTCTTTCTGCCCCTGGTGCGCTGACGCCGACCGCGAGGGGCCGAGGCGCTGACCGCGGGCGGACTTCGTGACGTACACCGTCGGGAGCCGACCGGCACGGCCTCACCGCACTCACCGCACTCACTACGGGAGCAGAGTTCCCCTCTTCGAGAGGAGGAACTTCTTGAAAGCCGCCACCGGTGGGGTGTCGGGGTGGCCGTCCAGCCAGGCCACGCCGATCTCCCGCGCCGCTCTCGGGGCCGTGACCGTCAGTTCCACGACCCCCGGGCGCGGGACCGCCGGCGGGGGCAGCAGGGCCACCCCCAGGCCTGCCGCGACCAGGCCCCGCAGGGTCTCCGCCTCCTCGCCCTCGAAGGCGACCCGGGGGCGGAAGCCCGCCTGTTGGCAGAGGTCGTCGGTGATGCGGCGGAGGCCGTAGCCGGGTTCGAGGGTGACGAAGGTTTCGTCGGCGGCCTCGGCGAGGCGGATGCGGCGGCGGGAGGCCAGGCGGTGGTCGGCGGGGACCACCAGGCGGAGTTTCTGCTCGTCCAGTCGGCGGCCCACCAGGTCGGGGGCGTCCGGCACGGGGGACGTGAGGCAGAGGTCGAGTTCGCCGGAGCGCAGGCGGTCGATCATCGCCTCGCCGTAGTTCTGGACGAGGCTGAAGCGGACCCGGGGATGGTCGGCGCGGAAGGCGCGGATCAGGGCGGGGACCGTCTCGGAGCCCATGGTGTGCAGGAAACCGAAAGCGACCTTGCCGGTGGCCGGGTCGGCGTCGGCCCGCACCTCGTCGGCGGCCCGCTCGATCTCGGCGAGGGCCCGTTCGACGGAGCCGAGGAACGTGCGGCCCGCCGGGGTGAGGGAGACCGTGCGGCCATGGCGGGCGAAGAGATCGACGCCCAGGTCCTGTTCGAGGCGGACCATCGCCCGGGACAGCGTCGACTGCGGGACCTGCATCTCCTGCGCCGCCCGCGTGACGTGCTCGGTGCGGGCGACCCCGGCGAAGTACGCCAGGCGCGGAGCGAGCAGCCTCGACATGCCCGCGCTGTCTTCTGTGTCACTGGACGGTGACAGTCGACCCTCTGACCTCTGCTGATGCATCACAGGAACGATTATGGCAATTCCATGCATTGGACGGATGAAGGGGAGGTCCTTAGGTTCGAAGCATGCCTTCCGCCAGTACCGGGGCGCCCACCACCGTGGTCGCCTCCTCCGCCGCCGTCACTCCCACCGAAGTGGTCCCCGTCGACACCCGGCTGACCCCGGGCGGGCCCGGCTACCGGCGGATGAGCTTCGCGCTCTTCCTCGCCGGTGTCGCGACCTTCGCGCTCCTCTACTCCACCCAGGCCCTTCTCCCCCTGATCTCCGGCGACTTCGGGGTGACGGCGAGCACGGCGAGCTGGACGGTGTCCGCGGCGACCGGCGCACTGGCCCTGTTCGTCCTGCCGCTGAGCGCCCTCTCGGAGCGGTTCGGGCGGCGTACGTTGATGACGGCGTCCCTGGCGATCGCCGTGACCGTCGGCCTGCTCGTGCCCTTCGCCCCCTCGGTCGGCTGGCTGATCGCGCTGCGCGCCGTCCAGGGCGCGGCGCTGGCCGGGCTGCCGGCCTCGGCGACGGCCTACCTGGCGGAGGAAGTCCGCCCGAAGGCACTGATCACCGCCATCGGCCTGTTCGTCGCGGGCAACAGCGTCGGCGGGATGAGCGGCCGCGTCATCACCGGCTGGGTCGCGCAGGAGTGGGGCTGGCGGGTCGCCGTCGGGGTGATCGGCGTGATCGCGGTGGGCTGCGCGGTGGCCTTCCGGCTGCTGCTTCCGGCGCCGAAGCACTTCAAGGCCGGCTCGCTGCGGCCCGCGGTGCTGGTCGGCACGGTCCGCTCCCACCTCGCGAACCCGCTGCTGCGCAGGCTGTACGCGATCGGCGCGCTGTTCATGACGGTGTTCGGCGCCGTCTACACGGTGATCGGCTACCGCCTCACGGACGCCCCGTTCTCCCTTCCCCAGGGGCTCATCGGGTCGATCTTCCTCGTCTACCTGGTCGGTACGGTCTCGGCGTCGACGGCCGGGAAGCTGGTCGGCCGGCTCGGCCGGCGCGGCGCCCTGTACCTGGCGGGCGCGACCACGACCTCCGGTCTGCTGGTGTCGCTTGCCGACTCGCTGCCGTTCGTACTGCTCGGCCTGGTGCTGATCACGGCGGGCTTCTTCGCCGGCCACGCGGTGGCGTCCTCCTCGGTCAGCCACACGGCGAAGGAGGGCCGCGCACAGGCCTCGGCGCTGTACCAGTCCGCCTACTACCTGGGCTCCAGCGCGGGCGGCACGCTCGGCGCGGTCGCCTACCACTCCGGCGGCTGGGCCGGGACGGTGGCACTCGGCCTGCTGGCGGTGTTCGGGGTCGTGGCGATCACGGTGCTCGGGTCCCACGCGGCCCGGGCGGAACGGCGGCTGGTGGCCGTTCCGCACTGACACACCGGGGGCCAACCCGGGATCTGCCGGCGACCAATCAGAGAGCAACCGGGGATCAGCCGGCGGACACGCGGGTGCAGGTCAGGACAGTTACTGTCCTGACCTGCACCTTTTTCATCTCGGGGGGCCATTGTCAGTGCGCTGCGGTAGCTTCCGAAGTGCCGGCGCCGCAATGAGGCGGTGCCTGGCACCGGACGGAGCCACAGGGGTGGGTTGGCTATGAGTGACGGTACGGCGACGGTGGAGGATCTCGACATCCGGCTGGAGAAGCACCGGGTCGAGCTGACGGGGTACTGCTACCGGATGCTCGGCTCGTCCTTCGAGGCCGAGGACGCGGTCCAGGACACGCTGGTGCGCGCCTGGCGCAGCTACGACAAGTTCGAGGGCCGCTCCTCGATGCGTTCGTGGCTGTACCGGATCGCGACGAACGTCTGTCTGGACATGCTGACCGCCGGCAACAAGCGGGCCCGGCCCATGGACCTGACGGACTCGACACCACTCGCGCGGGCCGCCCTGACCCCGCGCCCGGACAACACCTGGCTGGAGCCCATGCCGGACGCGCGCGTGCTGCCGACCGTCGAGGACCCGGCCGAGGCCGCCGTGGCCAAGGAGTCGGTGCGCCTCGCCTTCATGGCCGCCCTGCAGCAACTGCCGCCCAAGCAGCGGGCCGTGCTCATCCTGCGCGAGGTCCTGGCGTGGAAGGCGAGCGAGGTCGCCGAGCTGCTCGGCACCACGGTCGCCTCCGTCAACAGCGCGCTCCAGCGGGCCCGTGCCACGCTCGCGGAGAGCGAGAGCGCCGCGGCCCGGGCCGCCACCTCCGACCCGCTCGACGAGGAGCAGCAGAAGCTCCTGGAGCGCTATGTGGCCGCCTTCGAGGGGTACGACATGGCGGCGTTGACGGCGCTCCTGCACGAGGACGCGGTAATGACGATGCCGCCGTTCGACCTGTGGCTGACGGGCCCCGAGGACATCACAGGCTTCATGACGACGCTCGGCGCGCCCTGTGCGAACTCGCACCTCGTGCCGGTGGCGGTGAACGGCCTGCCGGGCTTCGCCCAGTACAAGCCGGATCCGGAGACCGGCGGCCGCACGGCGTGGGCCGTACAGGTCCTGGAGATCTCAGAGGGGCGGATCACCGGGTTCCACTGCTTCCTCGACACGCAGCGGTGGTTCCCACTGTTCGGGCTGCCCCTCCACCTCGAAGGGGAGGCCGACCAGAGCGAGTAGCGCCCGCAGGGCGGGGTCCGGGTCGCGCAGTCTGATCCGTCCCCCCGCGCGCCGGGCGGCCAGCTCCAGCCGGGCCAGTACGTCGACGGTCGTCAGGCCCGGTGGTCCGAGCCCGGCGACATCGCAGACCACTACATCGGCTCTGCTGTGCTTCAGTCGTGTGCGCACGTCCTCGCACAGCCCCGGCACCTCGTCTCGGGCGACGGGGCCGGGCAGTACGAGTACGGCGGGTGTCATGGCGTCCACATCCAGTAGACCCAGCGGCGGCACGGAACTCATCGCTGAACCGGGGCCGACCGCGTGGTTTCGTCGCTCAAAGTCACATTGACCAGGGCATGTCCTACCCCGGAGGGTTAGGTGTATGCCCCACCAATGGCCTCGCGCATCAGTACCCGCCGCACGACGAATACCTGAACCGGACCGCCGGACGCCTCTCCTGCGGGAGGTGCCGTGCAGGGGGTGCTGAACGGCTTCGCGGTCATCGCCGTCGTCATCG
Source organism: Streptomyces sp. NPDC048484 (assembly GCF_040651415.1). Lineage (NCBI taxonomy): Bacteria > Bacillati > Actinomycetota > Actinomycetes > Kitasatosporales > Streptomycetaceae > Streptomyces > Streptomyces sp. NPDC048484. The sequence goes on along the minus strand of NZ_JBEZJY010000050.1, from coordinate 35,397 downwards.
GCGTCGGCTATCTGATCGGGCGCCGGGGGTATCTGGGCGACAACGGCCGGGAGGTACTGACCAAGCTCGCGTTCCACGTCGCCACGCCCGCGCTGCTCTTCACGACCCTCGCGCAGGCCGATCTGTCGGTGATCCTGTCGAACCGGCTGCTGGTGACGGCGGTCAGCACGTTCGCGGTTGCCGGGGTCTTCGTCGCGGTCGGTGCCGTACGCCGCTGGGGCGTGGGCCGTACGACGATCGGCGCGCTGTGCTCCAGCTACGTCAACGCGGGCAATCTCGGTATCCCCATCGCCGTGTACGTCCTCGGCGACGCCTCGCTCGTGGCCCCGGTCCTGCTGTTCCAGCAGATCGTGATGACCCCGGTCGCCCTGACGGTCCTCGACCTGTCGGGCTCCGGCGAGAAGCCCTCGCTCTGGCGGCGGGTGACCACGCCCGTCCGCAACCCCGTCGGCATCGGTTCCCTGTCCGGGGTGGCCGTCTCGGCGACCGGTCTGACCGTCCCGGGGCCCGTCATGGATCCGCTGACCCTGATCGGCAACATGTCGGTGCCGGCCGTGCTCCTCGCCTTCGGTATCTCCCTGTGCGGCAGCACGATGCCGGGCCGGGGCGCCGACCGGACCCCCGTGCTGCTCTCCGTCGCCCTGAAGTCGGTGGGCCAGCCCCTCGCTGCGTGGGCACTCGCGGCGGGCGTCTTCGGCCTCCGGGACGAACACCTGCTCGACGTGGTCGTCACCTCGGCCCTGCCGGCCGCGCAGAACCTCTACACGTACGCCTCGCGCTACCGGGTCGGTGAGGTACTGGCCCGCGAGTCGATCCTGCTGTCGACGATGCTGGCGGTGCCGGTGCTGGTGGTGATCGCGGCGTTGTTGGGGTGAGGTCCCGTGGCCGACGCTCAGTGGACGGGAAAGACGCTTGTGTCGAGCTTGAGGTCGAAGGGCTCCGGCAGCACGATCAGCTCGCCGAACTTTCCCGCGTGCAGGACCCGGTAGACATCGCCCTGGGGCTCGCCGTAGAGCGTGAGTGATCCAACATGCCGAACGGGACCGGCGGCCGTCCACCGATCCCGTTCACCCGTACGAGGAAGGCGCAGATCAGGCGATACGTTCCAGCACCACCGGAGCCGCCGTGAACGCCGTGCCGGGCGCGCCCACGTCGTACGAGCCCGCCACCGCCTCCAGCGCGTACTCGAAGCGTTCCGGGGTGTCCGTGTGGAGGGTGAGGAGCGGCTGGCCCTCGGTCACCGTGTCGCCGGGCTTGGCGTGGAGTTCGACGCCCGCGGCGGCCTGGACCGGGTCATCCTTGCGGGCGCGGCCCGCGCCCAGGCGCCAGGCCGCGATGCCGATGTCGTACGCGTCCAGGCGAGTCAGGACGCCCGAGGCTCCCGCCTTCACCACGTGCTGTTCCTTCGACGTGGGCAACGGCGCGTCCGGGTCGCCGCCCTGGGCGGAGATCATGCGGCGCCAGGCGTCCATCGCCGAGCCGTCGGCAAGGGCCTTCGCCGGATCGGCGTCCTTCACGCCCGCCGCGTCCAGCATCTCGCGGGCCAGGGCGAGGGTCAGTTCGACGACGTCGGCCGGGCCGCCACCCGCCAGGACCTCGACGGACTCGCGGACTTCGAGGGCGTTGCCGGCGGTCAGGCCGAGCGGGGTGGACATGTCGGTGAGGAGCGCGACCGTCCGTACGCCGTGGTCCGTGCCCAGGCCGACCATCGTGGAGGCCAGTTCGCGCGCGTCCTCGATCGTCTTCATGAAGGCGCCGGTGCCGACCTTCACGTCCAGGACGAGCGAGCCAGTGCCCTCCGCGATCTTCTTCGACATGATGGAGGAGGCGATCAGCGGGATCGACTCGACCGTGCCCGTCACGTCACGGAGCGCGTAGAGCTTCTTGTCCGCGGGGGCCAGGCCGTCGCCCGCCGCGCAGATCACCGCGCCGACCGAGTCCAGTGCGGAGAGCATCTCCTCGTTCGAGAGCAGGGCGCGCCAGCCGGGGATCGACTCCAGCTTGTCCAGGGTGCCGCCGGTGTGGCCGAGGCCCCGGCCGGAGAGCTGCGGGACGGCCGCGCCGCAGGCCGCCACGAGCGGTGCGAGCGGGAGCGTGATCTTGTCGCCGACGCCGCCCGTCGAGTGCTTGTCGGCCGTCGGGCGGGACAGGGACGAGAAGTCCATGCGCTCGCCGGAGGCGATCATCGCGGCCGTCCAGGTGGAGATCTCCCGGCGGTTCATGCCGTTGAGCAGGATCGCCATGTTGAGGGCGGCCATCTGGTAGTCGGCGACCTCACCGCGCGTGTACGCGTCGATGACCCAGTCGATCTGCTCGTCGCTGAACTCGCCGCGGTCCCGCTTGGTGCGGATGACGGAGATGGCGTCCATGGGCAGTGGCTTCCCTTCAGAAGTGCAGCGGCCCCTCCCGGTGTTTTTGACGACACACGATACGGAGGGGCCACACGTGAATTGTCCGGTGAGGTGCCCCGGAATTACCTGGTGAGGTGCTCCGGCCCGAAGGCCTGCGGCAGCATCTCGGAGAGGGGCAGGAGACCGGCCGGGGTCTCCAGGACGAGATCGGGGCCGCCGAACTCGTACAGCAGCTGGCGGCAGCGGCCGCACGGGACGAGGATCTCGCCGTGGCCGTCGACGCACGTGAAGTGCGTGAGCCGGCCGCCCCCGGTGTTCTGGAGCTGCGAGATCAGGCCGCACTCGGCGCACAGACCGAGCCCGTACGAGGCGTTCTCCACGTTGCATCCGGAGACCACCCGGCCGTCGTCGACCAGGGCCGCGACTCCGACCGGGTAGCCCGAGTAGGGGGCGTACGCGCGGGACATGGCCGCGCGTGCCGCCTCCCGCAGGGCTTCCCAGTCGACGGCCGCGGGCGTGGAGCCGGCCGCTGTCGTCACTTGCCCTGCCCCCGCCGGTACGGCATGCCGTCCGCCTTCGGCATCCGCAGGCGCTGCGCGGAGAGCGCGAGGACGAGCAGCGTGACGACGTACGGGGTCGCGGTGACGACCTGGTTCGGGACCTCGTTGGTGGTGCTGTACCAGAGGAACACCAGCACCCCGACGACCGCGGTGATCGCCGCGTGGACGTAGCGCTTCTTCCACGCCAGGTAGGCCGCGCCGATGATCAGCAGCAGCGCCAGAAGGAGCAGCAGCGCGTGGACGTTGGTGCCGCCGCCGCGCAGCTTGAGGCTGTCGGTGTAGCCGAACAGGCCCGCGCCGAGGGCGAGTCCGCCCGGCATCCAGTTGCCGAAGATCATCGCGGCGAGGCCGATGTAGCCGCGGCCGCCGGTCTGGCCCTCCAGGTAGATGTTGGAGGCGACCAGGGAGAGGAAGGCGCCGCCCAGTCCGGCGAAGCCGCCGGAGATGACGACGGCCAGGTACTTGTACTTGTAGACGTTGACGCCGAGCGACTCGGCCGCCACCGGATTCTCTCCGCAGGAGCGCAGCCGGAGTCCGAAGGAGGTGCGCCAGAGCACCCACCAGGTGATCGGGACGAGGGCGACGGCGACGACGGTGAGCGGCGACAGGCCGGTGAAGATGCCGCCGACGAGTCCTGCGAGGTCGGAGACCAGGAACCAGTGTTTGCCGTTGAGGGTCTGCAGCCAGTCCGAGAGCCCTGGGATGTCGAAGGTGCCGAGCGAGTCGACGGGCGGCGACTGCTTCGACGTACCGCCCTCCTCGCCCTCGAAGGCGAAGGTCGACAGGTAGCGGGTGACGCCGAGGGCCAGGATGTTGATGGCCACGCCGGAGACGATGTGGTTGACGTTGAAGGTGACGGTGACGACCGCGTGCAGCAGGCCGCCGAGGGCGCCGCCGATGATGCCGAAGGCGACACCGGTCCACGGGCCCCACTGGAAGCCGGCCCAGGCACCGAACCAGGTGCCGAGGATCATCATGCCTTCGAGGCCGATGTTGACGACGCCCGCGCGTTCGGCCCACAGTCCACCGAGTCCGGCGAGGCCGATCGGCACGGCCAGGCGCAGGGCGGTGGACATCTGGCCGGTCGAGGTGATGCCGTCCGCGTCGGTGATGAGCCGGACGGCGGAGACGAGGACCAGCAGGCCCGCGATGAGCAGGAGCAGGACCGGGAGCGAGATACGGCGGCGGCCCCGGGCGGGCTTTTGAGCCTGCGGCTTGGCGACGGTCGAGGTGCTCATCGGGCAGCCACCTCCTTCTTGGAGTTGTCGTTGGCGGCGGCCGCGGCGAGTTCGGCGCCGACGCGCCGCTGCTGGCGGCGCAGGCCCCAGACGCGTACGGCCTCGTAGGAGACGACGACCGCGATCACGATGAGGCCCTGCATGATCACCGCGATCTCCTTGTCGTACGCCACCGGGGTGGCGTAGTCGAGGGCGGGTGAGGCCTTGTCGAGGAAGGCGACCAGCAGGGCGGCGAAGGCGATGCCGACCGGGTTGTTGCGGCCGAGCAGCGCGATGGTGATGCCGGTGAAGCCGAGGCCCGTCGGGAAGGACAGGCTGTAGGTGTGGGCGTCGCCGAGGAGGATCGGCAGGCCCGCGAGTCCCGCCATGCCGCCGGAGATCAGCATGGCGGTGAGGACCATGCGCTTGGCGTCCACGCCGGAGGCGGCGGCCGCGGTCTCGGAGGCGCCGGTGGCGCGCAGGTCGAAGCCGAAGCGGGTGCGGTTGAGGACCAGCCAGTAGAGGACACCGGCGAGCACGGCGATCAGGGTGAAGCCGTAGATCTCGCCCGCGTCGCCCATGTCGAAGCCGGGGAACCAGCCGGACTCCTTCATCACGCCGGTGGTCTGGTTGTTGCCGAGCGGCCGGCCCCAGACCTCGGTGAGGGTGAGGTAGCCGATGAGGCTGGTGGCGATGGCGTTGAGCATGATCGTCGCGACGACCTCGCTCACTCCCCGGGTGACCTTGAGGACGCCCGCGACACCGGCCCAGAAGGCGCCGGTGAGCACGGCGATCAGCATCAGGAACGGGATCTGCAGGGCGGCCGGCAGCGAGACGTGCGCGCCGACGACCGCGGTCATCATGGCGGCGAGGCGGTACTGGCCGTCGACGCCGATGTTGAAGAGGTTCATGCGGAAGCCGACGGCGACCGCGAGGGCGGCGAGGTAGTAGACCCCGGCCTGGTTGATGATCAGGACCTGGACGTCGGCGAAGCCGGCCTGCTCGAACATCAGGGTGTACGGCTCGATCGGGTTCTTGCCCGAGGCGATCAGTACGAACGAGGTCAGCACCACGGCCGCCACGAGCGCGATGACCGGTCCGGCCACCGCGAGGAGCACTCGCTCCTTGTCGAACTTCTTCATCGGGCCTCGTCCTCCGGGGCTTCCACTACCTGGCTTGCCTGTTTTCCGTGCTCTACGTGCTCCAGGTGTCCGGAGGCGGCGCCGGTCATGGCCGAACCCAGCTCCTCCGGGGTGATGGTCGCCGGGTCGGCGTCCGCGACGAGCCTGCCGTTGTAGATCACCCGGAGGGTGTCCGAGAGGCCGATCAGCTCGTCCAGGTCCGCGGAGATCAGCAGCACGGCGAGGCCCTCGCGGCGGGCCTCGCGGATCTGGTCCCAGATCGCGGCCTGCGCGCCGACGTCCACCCCTCGGGTGGGGTGGGCGGCGATCAGGAAGCGCGGCTTGTGGCTCATCTCGCGGCCGACGATCAGCTTCTGCTGGTTGCCGCCGGACAGGGAGGCGGCCGTGACGTCGATGCCGGGCGTACGGACGTCGTACTCCTCGACGATGCGGCGGGTGTCTTCCTGGGCGCCCTTTGTGTCCAGCCAGATGCCCCGTTTCCCATACGTGTTGGGCTTCTCGGTGACGTGGCCCAGGATGCGGTTCTCCCACAGCGGGGCTTCGAGGAGCAGGCCGTGCCGGTGGCGGTCCTCGGGGATGTAGCCGACGCCCTGCTCACGGCGCTTGCGGGTGGGCCAGGAGGTGATCTCCTCGCCGATGAAGCGGAGGGTGCCCGCGTCGGCGTTCTTGAGGCCGATCAGGGCGTCGATCAGTTCGGTCTGGCCGTTGCCCTCGACACCGGCGATGCCCATGACCTCGCCGGCGTGGATGGTGAAGGTGACGTCGTCGAGGACGCGCTTGGCGTCACCGCCCGCCGCGACGTCAGCGAGCTTTCCGGCGGCGGTCCCACCGGCCGCCCCCGCAGCGCCTGCCGCCCCGACCGCCCCGGTCTCGCCGAGCGAGGCGCCGCCGACGGCGTACACGGTGAGGTTCTCGACCTCGATGACGGGCTTGTCGGTGACCGTCGACTCGGCGGTCTCCGGCGTGGGCAGTTCGCTGCCGACCATCATCTCGGCGAGCTGACGCGAGGTGGTCTCGGCGGGAACGGCCGTGCCGACCGTCGTGCCCCGGCGGATGACGGTGATCTCGTCGGCGACCGACAGGACCTCGCCCAGCTTGTGGGAGATGAAGATGACGGACAGGCCCTCGGCCTTGAGTTCGCGGAGGTTGTCGAAGAGCGCGTCGACCTCCTGCGGCACGAGGACGGCGGTGGGCTCGTCCAGGATCAGGATGCGGGCGCCGCGGTAGAGGACTTTGAGGATCTCCACGCGCTGGCGGTCGGCGACCCCGAGGTCCTCGACGAGAGCGTCCGGGCGTACGCCCAGGCCGTACCGTTCGGAGATCTCCTTGATCTTCTCGCGGGCGCCGCCGCCGATGCCGTACAGCTTCTCGCTGCCCAGGACGACGTTTTCGAGGACGGTGAGGTAGTCGGCCAGCATGAAGTGCTGGTGGACCATGCCGATGCCGCGCGCGATGGCATCGGCGGGGCTGGCGAAGGTCACCTGTTCGCCGCCGACCGCGATGGTGCCCTCGTCCGGCTTCTGCATGCCGTAGAGGATCTTCATCAGGGTCGACTTGCCGGCGCCGTTCTCGCCGACGAGGGCGTGCACGGTGCCCTGGTGGACGGACAGGTGGATGTCGTGGTTGGCGACGACACCGGGGAATCGCTTGGTGATCCCCGCCAGTTCGACCGAGACGGTCGATGGTGCGGCGAGTGGAGTGCTGCTGGACGCGTCGATGGCGTACTCCTTGGAAAAGGGGCCATCTACGCGCGTAGCGCCCCTGCTTCAACTTCTCCTGCTGCGGAGTCGAGCGTTCCGGGCATATCCATGACTTCCGGACAGACCTGGATCATCCGCCGCGCGAACGGGGCGCGAGAAGGCCATCCTTCCCACACCCCGTTTTCGCGACCGTAACGCTGCCATTACAGCGCCCGATTGACCACGGTTACCACGGCTGGTGCTGTGACTACGAGGTCTTGACCTTGATCGTGCCGTCGTTGATGCCGTCGGTGGCCTTCTTCAGGGCGTCCTGCAGCTTGGCGTTGCCCTTGAAGTCGGGGTTCGAGTCCGCCAGGGCCACGCCGCCGGTCTTGAGGGAGGCACGCACGACACCGGTCTCGGGCTTGCCGTCCTGGATCGACTTGGCGAGGTTGTAGACCGCGCCCGCGACGTCCTTGGTGGCCGAGGTGAGGATGTACTGCTTGTACGCCTTGAGGGCGTCCTGGCTGTACTGGTCGGAGTCGACGCCGATCGCCCACACCTTCGCGGCGGAGGCGGCCTCGATGACGCCCTGACCGGACAGGCCCGCGGCGTGGTAGACCACGTCGGCGCCGTCCTCGATCTGGCCCTCGGCGGCGGTCTTGCCCTTGTCGGGGCTGGCGAAGCCGCCGTCCTCGGCCTTCTCGGTCAGGAACTGCGAGACGACCTTGACCTTCGGGTTGGTCGCCGCGACGCCCTGCTTGTAACCCGCCTCGAACTTGTGGATCAGCGGGTTGTCCACGCCACCGACGAAGCCGACCGTCTTGGACTTGGTGGTGAGGGCCGCCGTGACACCCGCGAGGTAGGAGGCCTGCTCCTCGTGGAAGACCATGTCCGTGACGTTCTTCTTGTCGATCGTCTCGTCGTCGACGATGCCGAACGTTGTCTTCGGGAACTTGTCGGCGACCTCGGCGACAGCCGGCGCGTAGGCGTAGCCGACGCCGATCACCGGGTTGTAGCCGGCCTTGGCCAGCGTCTCCAGGCGCTGCACCTTGTCGGCGTCCGACTCTCCGTCGGTGGGCTCGACAGCCTTGGAGCCGTACTTGAACTCCCCGGCGGCCTTCTTCATACCGGCGGTCGCGGCGTCGTTGAAGGACTGGTCACCCTCGCCGCCGACGTCGTACGCGAGGGCGATGCCCTTGCTCTTGCCGTCGCCGCTGTCCGCGGCGTCGTTGGACGTGCCGCCGCAAGCAGCGAGGGCGGCGGTGAGGGTAGCGGTTGCAACGCCCGCAACAGCGATTCGGGACACCCGGCGCATGGAACGTGACTCCTTGTGTGCAAGCGCCCATACCAGGCGCTGGTTCCGCCGCAGCGTAACGCGCGTAGACCAGACGGAAAACCCCTTCTGTCCGGTCCGTTATCGAGCTGTGGCCACAGATGCCACCAAGACTACGGAACGTCGTACGCCCCTTGCGGGAGGCAAGGGGCGTACGACCTGCGAAGGGCCCACGAAGGGCCTACTGGCGAGGCAATCGGCCAGTACGTGCGGGCGCCCGGTACGCGCCGGGCGGTCGGCGCGTACCGGGCGCCCGGCGTGTGTCGGGCGTCACCCGGTCTCAGTCGGGCGTCACCCGGTCCCAGTTGGGCGTCACTCGGTTTTGACGGTGACCTTGCCGCTGACGATGTCTTCCTTGGCCTTGTCGACGGCCGCGACGACCTCGGTCATGGCCTTGTACTTCGGGTTGGAGTCGGCGAAGCCCACGCCGCCCGACTTCAGGTCGCCGCGGTGCTCGCCGGAGAGCGGCTTCCCGTCGACGACGGACTTGGTGACCTCGTAGACGGCGCCGCCGACGTCCTTGAGGGCCGAGCCCAGGATCCATTCCTTGGACGCGGCGAGGGGCTTCTGCTTGTACTGGTCGGAGTCGACGCCGATCGCCCAGACCTTCTCGGCCGCGGCCTCCTGGATGACGCCCTGGCCGGACAGACCGGCGGCGTGGTAGATCACGTCGGCGCCGGACTCGATCTGGCCGCTGGCGGCCTCCTTGCCCATGCTCGGGTTGGCGAACCCGCCGTCCTCGGGCTTCTCCGTGAGGTACCGCTTCTCTATCTCTATCTTCGGGTCGACCGACTTGACGCCCTGGACGAAGCCCGCCTCGAACTTGTGGATGAGCGGGATGTCCACGCCGCCGATGAAGCCGACGTGGTCCTTCTTGCTGGTCTTGGCCGCGGCGACACCGGCGAGGTAGGAGGCCTGTTCCTCGGCGAACACCATGTCGGCGACGTTCTTCGCCTGCACCTGGGCGTCGTCGATGACGGCGAAGGTGACCTTCGGGTACTTGGCGGCGACTTCCTTGACCGCCGGGGCGTAGATGTAGCCCACGCCGATGATGGGGTTGTAGCCGGTCTTCGCCATCTGGGTCAGGCGCTGCACCTTGTCGGCGTCCGACTCCCCGTCGCTCGGCTCGATGTCGTTGCCGCCGATCTTGAATTCCTTGCGGGCCTTGTCGAACCCGGCGTAGGCGGCGTCGTTGAAGGACTGGTCACCCTTGCCGCCGATGTCATAGGCGAGGCCGATGCCCTTGCCCTTGTAGCCGGACCCGGAGTCGGACCCGGTGTCGCTGTCCGACGACTCGTTGCTGGTCTCGCCGCAACCGGCGGCTGCGACGACGACGACCGCGACGGCGACAGCGGCTTGAGAAAGCCTGGTTCTCCGAGAAATCCGACGCATGAGAGAGCACCCCTTACATTCCCCAACGGCGCCGTTGACGACGCTGACTGCGGCGCACAGTAACGCGCGTAGACGGGTAGGGGAACGGGGTTCCTCACGGCCGTTATCGATTCGTGCCGACGACTGGTTACGAACGCCCACCGCCGGTTACGTACGAGTGACGCAAGAGGACGAAGGGGACCGACCGGTCACCCCTCCGCCCGTGAACCGCTCGCCGCCCGCGTCGGCCCCGGGCCTCCAGGAGAGCGTCAGCCCCGGGCCTCCAGGAGAGCGTCAGCCCCGGGCTTCCAGGAGCGCGGCCGCGGTGAAGAGCTCGACGCCCACCGCGATGGCCGACTCGTCGGCGTCGAAGTCCCCCTGGTGCAGGTCCCGCATGGTCCGCTCGCCCGGCGGACGCACCCCGAGCCGGGCCATGGCACCGGGCACGTGTTCCAGGTACCAGGAGAAGTCCTCCCCGCCCAGGCTCTGCTCGGTGTCCTCCACGGTGTGGGCCCCGAACCGGGCGGTCATCGCGGCGCGCAGCAGGTCGGTCGTGCCCGGACCGTTGACGACCGGGGGCACCCCGCGCACGTAGTTGATCACGGACTTGGCCCGGTGGAGGGTGGCGACCTCGTCGATGGCGGCGTGCACCAGGTCGGGCGCGGTCCGCCAGGCCGCCAGGTCCAGGCACCGTACGGTCCCGGAGAGTTCGGCGTGCTGCGGGATCACGTTGCAGGCGTGGCCCGACTCGATACGTCCCCAGGTCAGGGAGAGCCCGGAGCGCGCGTCCGCCCGCCGGGCGACGACGGCCGGCACGTCGACGGCGACCCGGGCGGCGGCGGTGACGAGATCGGTGGTGAGGTGCGGCCGCGCGGTGTGCCCGCCGGGGCCGTCCAGCGAGACCTCGATGCGGTCGCAGGCGGAGGTGATGGGCCCGTACCGCAAGCCGATGCGTCCGGCGTCGACCTTCGGGTCGCAGTGGACGGCGACGATCCGCCCGACACCGTCGAGGCCTCCGCCCTTGATGACGTCGGGAGCGCCACCGGGCAGCACTTCCTCCGCGGGCTGGAAGATCAGGCGTACGGCCCGGTCGAGCAGGCCCTTCTCATGGAGGTCCGCGAGGACGAGCCCCGCGCCCAGCACGACGGTCGTGTGCACGTCGTGCCCGCAGGCGTGGGCCCGGTCGGGCACGGTCGACCGGTACGCGCACTCGGTCTTCATGTCCGGAATGGGCAGGCCGTCGATGTCCGCGCGCAGGGCGAGCATCGGGAGCGCGGGGTCCGGTACACCGATGTCACAGATGAGCCCGGTCCCCGTGTCGAGCACGCGGGGCCGCAGACCGGCCCGCTCCAGCCGCTCCTTGATCGCTGCGGTGGTACGGAACTCCTGGTTCCCCAGCTCCGGGTGCATGTGCAAGTCACGTCGGAACGCGACGAGTTCGGCGCGCAGCGCCTCGGACAGCACGCCGGGAAGCAGTTCCTCCCCGGACGAAGCTTCTCCGGGCGAAGCTTCCCCGGACGAATCGGCCTCGGACTCTTGGGGCATCAGTCTGTTCACCCTCTGAAGGGTAGGGCGACGCGGCGGCCAACTGCCCTGCGATCAACAAAACTTCAACCCGTTCGGGACAGATTATTTAGCCGCGTGGCGCATAGAAATTGACTGGGCTGGGTAGACTCGCCCGGTTTTTCGGGCTACTGGGTCCTGCACCTGCCCAGCGGGATCTGGATCCGGCCTTCCCCGGGCCTTCCTCCGACGTTCCTCCGGCCTTCCTTGTGGGAAAACCTCCGAGCAGCGACGCCCCTTCCCGGGTCCCCGGGAACAGGCTCTCTACGCATACCACGCATACGGACCCCCACACGGTTCTGTTCATCTGCCGGACATCGGCCACGGCGAGGGGCGGCGGGGGCCGCCACGGAGACCGGCCCAGGTCTGCTGGGTGTCTGCTGGGTGGGGGGCGTCGGCCGGATTCGATCCCCGTGACCCCGTACGGCCCCGCTCCACCGGCAGGGCGCCGACACGGCCCGCTATGGTCGCCCACCGTGACCGAACCGGACTTCATCATGAGCACACGCGCTTCCTACGACGCGATAGCGACGGACTACGCGAAGACCTCCCTGGCCGAGTTCGCCGCCCCGCTGTTCGCCGGCCCGCTTCTGGACCGAGCGATCATCACCACGTTCACCGAGTCGGTGCGGACCGAGGGGCCCGCCTCCTGGGCCCCGGCGGCCACCGGCCCCGCGGCCTCCGTCGGCTCGACCGCCGGAACGGCCGCTCTCGCGTCCACGGGCGCTGTCGCCCCCCTCGCGCCCGTCACGCCCATTGCGCCGGTTACGCCCGTCGCGCCCGTTGCCGACATCGGCTGTGGGCCCGGCCACATAACGGCCTACCTGCACGCGCTGGGCGTGCCGGTGTTCGGCATCGACCTCTCCCCCGCCATGGTCGCCCGGGCCCGCGAGACGTACCCCGGGCTCCGCTTCGAGGTGGGCTCGATGACGGCCCTCGACATCCCGGACGGCGCGCTGGGCGGTGTCGCGGCCCTCTACTCCACGATCCACGTCCCGGACGACGAACTACCCGCGGTCTTCCGGGAGTTCCACCGGGTACTGGCCCCCGGTGGACACGTACTGCTGGCCTTCCAGACGGCCGACGAGCAGGCGCGTCTCACCGAGTGGTTCGGCCATGCCATCTCGCTCGACTGTCACTGGCGGCAGCCGGAGGCGGTGGCCGGGCTGCTCGACCGGGCGGGGCTGACCCCGCGGGCACGTGTCGTGCGGGAGGCGTACGAGAACGAGACGCTGCCCCGCGCTTTCCTGCTGGCCCGGAAGCAGTCGACCGACCGCTGATGCCGGTGGATGCCGGTGACGGACTCGGGTGACTTTCAGGTGGCCGTCGTGACCGCCGACAGGCGGTGGACGTCGCGGGCGGTGTCCGTGACGCCCGACAGGAAGCCCTGGGCGCGGGGGGAGGCGTTCGCCGTGAGCCAGGACGGGTCGATGTCGAAGACGGCGACCTTGACCTCCGTGCCGGCCAGGGCGAGCGGCAGGGTGTGGACCACCGTCGACGGGAAGCTCAGGATCGTACGGCCGATGGGGCCGCGGCGGGCGATCAGTTCGAGGGGGAGGTCCGGCCGGACGATCTCCAGGCCGGTCTCCACGGCCAGCCGGTGCAGCTTCTCAGGGCTCTCCCTGCGGTGGGCGAAGTAGCGGGTGGCCCCGTAGGTGCCGACCAGTCCCTTCACCGCTTCCAGGTACCGGTCGGGGTCCACGACCCCCGTCTCCACCAGGGAGGTTCCGACCAGGTCGGCGCCCTTCGTGATGCGGGGAGGACCGAACCGGGCCCGGGTCCAGGCGAAGTCGTTGGCCGTGATGTCGACGCCGTCGGGCGTCTCGGTGATCGGCATGGAGGAGAAGACCTCCACCCGCCGTCCCGTGCCGGGGGTGAGCCGGCGGCGGGCCCGGGCCGAGACCGGTGCGAAGAGCAGGTCACGGGCCCCGAGCCGCCCGCCGCGCCGGTGCCACCGCACCAGGCGTTCACCTCGTGCGAGCTGGGAGACGAACTCCATGGTCGCGGTCCCGTCGTCCACGACGACGAGATCGCGGGCGCGGGTGATGGTCAGCAGCAGCTGCACGTACCGCGAGAAGGGGTCGCCCATCACGATGCGCCGGGCACGCCGCAGCAAGGGTGCGAGCCCGCCGACCGTGTGGAAGGGAGCGGACGCGCCGCCCCGTGCCTCCTCCCACCGCACCTCGTACCCCTCGTCCCTGGCCAGCTCGGCCATGCGGCGCAGCTGTCCGCGGGTCATCGGGTCGGTGGGCGACAGGACGACGAGCGTGAGGCCGCTGCCGGCCTCGGTGGTTTCGGCGTCACCGGATGTGTCAGGCCTGCCGGAGCGGCCGAACCTGCCGATTCCGCCGGGCCGGCCGGCCCCCAGCTCCGGGCCCGGGGGCCCGGAGGTCTCGCCCGTGATCCTGAGGGCGGCCGCCCTCAGGGCATGCGCGTGCGCCCACTCCAGGACGTTCAGGAGCTGCACCGGGCTTTCGACGAAAGCCAGGGTGGCGGGTGACGCGGGTGACTGGGGGCCGGTGGACCCGGCGCGGGGACTCATCGGCGTACGACCGTCGCTTCCCTGGAATCGGAAGGGGTGGGAGTCGGGAGGGCTGGGAGTCGGAAGAGGCGGTAGTTGTGGCAGTGGCTCAGACCGCGACCGGCTCGCCGGCTGCCGCGGCGATCTCGGCCTCGGCGACGACACCCGAGACGCGGCGCAGCTTCTTCATCGGGCCCAGCTCGGACTCGTAGACCTTCTTGACGCCGTCGCCGAGAGACGCCTCGATGGTGCGGATGTCGCGGACGAGGCGGGTCAGGCCCTGCGGCTCGACGGAGGCGGCCTGGTCGGAGCCCCACATCGCGCGGTCCAGGGTGATGTGGCGCTCGACGAAGGCGGCGCCGAGGGCGACCGCGGCGAGCGTGGTCTGCAGGCCCGTCTCGTGGCCGGAGTAGCCGATCGGCACGTTCGGGTACTCGGCCTGCAGGGTGTTGATGACGCGGAGGTTGAGCTCCTCCGCCTGCGCCGGGTAGGTCGACGTGGCGTGGCACATCAGGATGTTGTCGCTGCCGAGGACCTCGACCGCGTGGCGGATCTGCTTCGGCGTCGACATGCCGGTGGAGAGGATGACCGTGCGGCCGGTGTCGCGCAGGGCGCGGAGCAGCTCGTCGTCGGTCAGGGACGCGGAGGCCACCTTGTGGGCCGGGACGTCGAACTTCTCCAGGAAGGCGACGGCCTCGGTGTCCCACGGGGAGGCGAACCACGCGATGTTCTTCGACTTGGAGTAGTCGTCGATCTGGCGGTACTCGTCCTCGCCGAACTCCACGCGGTGGCGGTAGTCGATGTAGGTCATGCGGCCCCAGGGGGTGTCGCGCTCGATGTCCCACTGGTCGCGCGGGGTGCAGATCTCCGGAGTGCGCTTCTGGAACTTCACGGCGTCGCAGCCGGCCTCGGCGGCCGCGTCGATCAGCTTGAAGGCGTTGCCGAGGTCGCCGTTGTGGTTGATGCCGATCTCGCCGACGACATAGACGGGGTGGCCGGGGCCGGCGGTCTTCGAACCGAAGGTACGCAGACGGGAGTTGGAGCTCATGGTGGTGACGTTCCTTACTTGTTGAGGGAGTCGAGAGAAGGGCCGAGGATCCAACTGGCGATCTCTCGGATCGCGCCGTCGCCACCGGGGACGGTGGTGACCGCGCGCGCGGCGCCGCGTACGACGTCGTGGGCGCTCGCGACCGCCACGGGCCAGCCCACGAGGGCGAAGCACGGGAGGTCGTTGACGTCGTTGCCGACGTAGAGCACGCGCTCGGGCACGATGCCCTGTTCCTCGCACCACTGCTTCAGTGCGAGGTCTTTCCGGTCGATGCCGTGCAGCACGGGGATCTTGAGCTTCCGTGCGCGGGCGGCGACGACCGGGTTCTGTTCCGTGGACAGGATCAGCATCGTGAGGCCGCTCTTGCGAAGGGCCGCGACGCCGAGTCCGTCTCCGCGGTGCACGGAGACGAACTCCCGTCCGTCGGAGTCGATCAGCACCCTGTCGTCGGTCTGGGTGCCGTCGAAGTCGAGGACGACCGCGTCGATGTCCTCGGCGGTCGGGAGGGTGCCGGGCCGGTTCGCGTCGAAGAGCGGCGCGAGGGCCCGGGCACGGGCGAGGTCGTGCGGGTCGTCGATCTCCAGGACCCGCGCGGGGTCGGTGCGGACGAGTTCCGTCCGGCCGAAGAAGCGGTGCTTGTGCTCACGCAGGCCCGCCGCGTCCATGGCGTACGCGGCGCCGGTCTCCAGGAGGTCCTGGGGACGGTCCTGGCGGCGCGGGCGGAAGGACTTGTCATGGTTGACGCCGTAGCCGCCTGCGGCGGAGGGCGCGGGGCCGCCTGCGGCGGAGGGCGCGGAGGCGGCTCGGCGGGCGCCCGCCGCGTCGAGCGCTACCGCCGGACGCTCGGCGTCGGCTGCGCCGAAGGCGCGCGCGGTGTCGCCGGGGGCGGCGGAAGATGCGGGAACGGCTCGGGGGGCGCCCGCGGTGGAGTGCGCGACCGCCGGGCGCTCGGTGCCGGCTGCGCCGAAGGCGCGCGCGGTGTCGGTGGCCGGTATCGTCGCGGGGCGTTCCGCACCGGCCGCCTGGCCGTGCTCGTCGCCCGCGGCGAACTCGTCGTCGGCGTCCCGCCAGATGAACCCGTGGAAGGGCGCCACGGTCAGCGCGGTGTCCGCGCCGTTCTCCACGACCGCGCCCGCCACCCCGTCGATGTCCTCGCGGACGATGAAGGGACTGGTGCACTGCACGAGGAGTACGGCGTCGACGGCAGAGCCGTGCAGCGCCTCGTGGGCGGCCATGGCGTGCAGGACGGCCGCCTCGGAGGTCGCCGTGTCGCCGGCGATGGCGGCGGGCCGCAGCACGACCTCCGCTCCGGCCTGGCGGGCGGCGGCGGCGATCGCCTGGTCGTCGGTGGAGACCACGACGTCCGTGACCAGCCGGGCCGCACGGCACTCGCGCACCGCTCGGGCGACAAGCGGCACTCCGCCGACGGGGAGGAGGTTCTTGGAGGGGACGCCCTTGGAGCCGCCCCGCGCGGGAATCACGGCGAGCACACGCGGCACCGACTTCAGCCGCCCGGCTGTCACCCGGCCCGCTTCCGAGTTGGTCATTGGCTGTACTCCTTGGTTGACGGTCGCGTGGAAGGGGGCCGCCGTACGGCGCCCCCGCAGGGGCGCGGGGAACTGCGCGACCAGCCACGACGAACCCGCGGGTTCAGGACGGCGGTGGGACGCCGGGCCTCCGGCGAGGGGAATCTCACAGCTCCCCCATCCGCCGGATGACGGGAGCCACCCGCTGCACCCCGTGCCGGTAGGCACCCCGCGCGGCCCGCCGGACGATCTGCCGGACCGGCCCCGGCTCCCGGTCGGCGTCGGGCGCGCCGGGCAGCGGGCTGCCGTCCGGGGCGAGGTGGTGGCGGGCGAGGATGCCGGGCAGGTAGCCGGGCGCGGTGGCGGGCGTGTAGTAGGGGGCGAGGGTGGGGAGGACGCCTTTGCCGAGCAGCTCGGCGATGCGCTCGCGGGCCGCGTCGAAGGCCGTCTCGTACGAGCCGCCCCCGGCTGGGGAACCCTCAGAGCTTCCAGATCCCCCAGATCCCCCAGATCCCCCAGCGCCTCCAGCGCCTCCAGAGGGGGAGCCCGCGGCCGCCACGCCCTGCCGGGCGACCCACCGCTCGTCGGGCGACGGTGCGTGCCCGTCGTCGAGCTGGTCCCAGGAGGCGAGGCAGCCCGAGCCCACGAAGTGGTGGTTGCCGAGCGACTCGCGCACCCCGAGGTCGGTGAGGACGACCGTGGGTATCCGGCGGTGCAGGGACTCCAGGGCCGCCGTGGAGCTGACGGTGACCAGCAGGTCCGTACGGTCGAGGACCTCGCCCATGTGCCCGTACACGAGGCGGAAGTTGGCGGGCAGCCCGCCCGGTATCCGCTCCGCGAGGCGCTGGTAGGGCTGCTCCTCGATGTGTGTGGTGTGCTCGCCCGGCCTGGACCTCAGCTTCAGCAGGACCTCGCGGTCCGGGTGCAGCCTGGCGTGCTGGACCAGCCGGTTCAGCAGGTACGTACGGTCCTTGCGGCTCTCCGGCACGGAGGGCTGCGCGGCGAAGACCACCGTGTACGGGTCGTGCTTCTCGTACGGGTCGCCGCCGAGGAACGGCAGCGCGACCTCGGTCACCGAGGAGGCGTCGGCGCCCACTCCCTCGTACACGGCGGTGAAACGGTCCGCGTCCTGGCGGGAGTTGGCGAGGACGAGGTCCGCGCCGTGCCGCAGCAGCAGCCCGTCGGCGAGCTTCTCGTAGACGACGCCGACATAGCCGGTGACGACCACGGGCCGTTCGGTACGGCCCGTCACGGCGCGCTCCCGCCACTGGTGGGAGAGCCCGTGCAGCATCGCCTGGACGCCGCCCCCGACGAGGGAGAGCACGAGGACGTCGTACGCGGCCTCCTCGCGGGCCATCTCCCGAAGGAACTCGACCGAGGTGACCTCCCGGAGGGAGTCGGCGCGGACGCCGACCTCTTCGAGCTGACGGGCGGTGGGGGTCGCACGGCCCCTCAGGAGGTAGCCGTCGAGCCTGATGTCCGAATCGGCCGGTGCGATACGGTTCGCGGTGAGCGCGCCCCATTTCCACCGGGTATCGGAATCGGCGAGGACGGCTACTCGCAGGGACTTCGTGGTACTTGCTGGCACACCGAAGACGCTAGGAAGCAATTCCGATCCGCGGCCCAACCGGAATACAACAACGGGTTAACAGCGCACCGCCGAATGACGAACCGACCCCCGATCGGCCCCCAATAAGACCCGGTTCACCATTCCGCCATGTGTCGTTCACCTGGCATCTCACCAACGGTCAAGACGAATGCCGGGCCGCCGCCTAACGTCACGTGGGTGGTCAAGCTCTCCGTCATCGTGCCGTTCTACAACGTGCAGCAATATGCGCCCGACACCCTGAAAAGTCTGCGTGCGAACGCGCGCCAGGACTTCGAATTCATTCTCGTCGACGACTGCTCCCGCGACGAGACTCCGGACATCCTCGCGCGCGCGGAGCGCGAGCTCCCGGGTGCGGTGTATGTCAGACACGAGCAGAACGGGGGGCTGGCCACCGCGCGCAACACAGGCATCGACGCGGCGCGTGGCGAATACCTCACGTTCCTCGACGGGGACGACTGGCTCGCCCCCGGCTACTACGAGCAGCTCCTCGCCTCCATCGAGGACCTGGGCTGCGACTTCGTACGCACGGACCATGTCCAGTGCACCGCGCGGGCCCGCGCGGTGCACCGCGTGCCGCACGGCAGGCGCGGTGTCGTACTGAATCCGCGCGAGGCGATCCTGCCCGCCGACCGCTCCACGTCCGTCGACTACGCGTACGCGTGGGCCGGCATCTACCACCGCCGGCTGGCCGACCGGGGCCTGCTGCACTTCACCGACGGGCTGCGCACGGCCGAGGACCGGCCGTGGATCTGGAAGCTGCACCGGGAGGCGGATTCGTTCGCCACGGTGGGCCTGCTCGGTGTGTTCTACCGGCGCGGCGTCGCCTCCTCACTGACACAGATCGGTGACGTACGGCAGCTGGATTTCATTCGCGCGTTCGACCAGGTGGTAAGAGAAACGGCCCAGGACCGGGAGGCGGATAAACTCCTGCCGAAGGCCGTGCGGACCTACTGCGCGATTATTTCCCACCACCTGGGATCCATCGAAAGGTTCGAGCCGCCCGTGGCACGGAAACTGAAGTCGATGAGTGCCGTCGCATTGCGGCGTATGCCGCAGGACGTCCTCGATGACGCCCTCGATTCCATGGACATACAGCGCGCGACGCGGCTGCGTCGGCTGCGTCGCCGTCCGGCGGCCGCGGGGGTGTCCGCGTGAGCGTCCAGATCTTCATGGCGTCGACGCTGTACGGCACGGCGACGCTCGCCGCGGCCGTCGACTCCGGCTGCTTCCGCCCCGTGGACCGTCGCGTCCTGCTCGTCTCCAACAACTCGGCGACGCCCGAGACGACACCCGGCGTCGACGAGATGCCCGGCTTCGGGCAGCTGCTCGGCCGGTTCGACGACGTGATCTCCTGGAACGAGACCATCTCCCCGTTCCACCCCGGCGGTTGGGCCCCACGGCTCGACGACGTCCCGCTGTGGGAGCGGCATCTGCGGCTCGCCTGGGGGCTCGGCGACGACGACGTGGAGCTGGTCGTCGAATCGATCCAGGTGAACCCGGCGCTCGGCGTCACGCAGATCTTCACGGGCGCGCCCGTCACCGTCTATGCGGACGGCCTGATGAGTTACGGCCCCACCCGCAACAAGCTCGACCCGCTGGTCGGCACCCGTATCGACCGCCTCCTCCACCTCGACCTGGTGCCGGGCCTGACACCCATGCTGCTCACGGAGTTCGGCGTCGAACCGGAGATCGTGCCGACCTCCGCGTTCACGGAGGTCCTCACCGAACTCGTGAAGACGGGCAGTGATCTACCGGAGCCCGCCGTCGAGGAACCGGCCCTGCTGCTCGGCCAGTACCTCTCCGCCCTCGGCATCCTCACCACCGAGGAAGAGGAGGACCTGCACGTACGGATGCTCAAGGGCGCCGTCGAACTCGGCCACAACCAGGTGGTGTTCAAGCCGCACCCCAGCGCGCCGGCCCGCTGGTCGCGCGCCCTGGAGAAGGAGGCGGAGCGGATCGGCGCCGACCTCACGGTGCTCGACACCCCGGTCCTCGCCGAGGTGCTCTACCAGCGGATGCGTCCCGCGCTGGTCGTCGGCTGCTTCTCCACCGCGCTGCTCACCGCCTCCGCGCTGTACGGCCTCCCCGTCGCCCGCATCGGCACGGGGCCGCTCCTCGAACGCCTCACCCCGTACGAGAACAGCAACCGCGTCCCGGTCACGATCGTGGACGCCCTGCTCCCTGAACTGACGGACCGCGAGGCGGTCACCGGGCAGCGCCAGGGCATGGGCCCCGACGACCTGAGTGGAGTGGGTGAGCTGGGCGAGCTGGTACGGGCCGTGGGCTTCGCCATGCAGCCGAGGATCTACCCGGACGCCAGGCCGGACGCCGAGCGCTACCTGACACGGCATCTGAACGCCCGCACCTGGCGGTACTTCAAGCGGCGGCGCCTCACCTCGCTGGGGCTGCCCGGCGCGGTGCCGTCCCAGCTCGCGTTCATTCCGCGCAACGCGACGGTGCGCCGGGTGGCCCGCCGCGCACGCTCCCTGAAGAAGGCCGTACGTGGCTGACGCCCTGCGCCCCCGCGAGGTCCCTACGAGGCTCGCATGAGGCCCGCCCAAAGCCCGCCCAAAGCCCCGGGTCACGGAAACCACGGCAACCTACGTCGACCACGGCCCGCAATCCGCGATCCGCACGCATCCGCCCGCAGAACGGCCGTTGAGGGGAAACCCGTGACCGACACTCCCGAGGACATACGCGCGACGTCCATGGGCACGATGATCCGCACCGTCCTGCCGGCGCCCGACCCGCCCCAGCCACCCGCCGCGCCGACGCGACCGAAGCCACGGGAGAGCCGGCTGCGCGCCCTGGACGGGCTGCGGTTGATCGCCGCGCTGATGGTGGCGGCGTACCACTACGGCGGTCGCGACGGCGAGGTCGGACAGGCCTGGGGAAGCTCGCCGAAGGTCCAGTTCCCCACGCTGCACTCGTGGTTCGCCTACGGCTGCCTGGGCGTGCAGATCTTCTTCGTCATCAGCGGCTTCGTGATCTGCATGAGCGGCTGGGGGAAGCCGCTGCGCTCGTTCTTCGCCTCACGGGCGTCGCGGCTGCTGCCCTCGTACTGGGCTGCGGTCGTCATCGTGACGGCGGTCTTCGCGCTGCCGGTGGTGGCGTACAACGCGGTCTCGCCCAGCGACGCGCTGGTGAACCTGACGATGATGCAGCAACCGCTGGGCGTGGACCGGGTGCTGGGGGTCTGCTGGACGCTCTGGGCGGAGGTCCGCTTCTACGCGCTGTTCGCCCTGTGCGTCGTGGTGCCGGGCGCGACCCGGCAGCGCGTCATCATGTTCTGCGCGGGCTGGACCCTGGCCGCGGCGCTCGCCGAGGCCGCGAACGAGCCGCTGCTCGACCTCGTCCTGATGCCCGAGTACGCGCCGTTCTTCATCGGCGGCATAGGCCTCTACCTGGTCCACCGCGACCGGCACGACGCGCACGCCTGGGGCATCGTGATCGTGAGCTGGCTGATCGGCCAGCACTACGCGATGCGCGGGCTGTGGCACGCACCGAACCCGGACTTCTTCTCCTACCGCACCTCGTTCGGGATCATCCTGGTCGTCACGTTCGGCTTCGTCGCCGTCGCCGCGATCGCACTGGGGTGGCTGAACTGGGCGAACTGGCGGTGGCTGACGGTCGCGGGCGCCCTGACGTACCCCTTCTATCTGGTGCACGAGCACCTGGGCTGGGTCGCCATCGAGACGTTCCACCAGCGGCTGAACATCCCGTCGTACGCGACCCTGGCCCTGACGGTGCTGTCCATGCTCACCCTGGCCTGGCTCCTCAACCGGTTCGTCGAGGACCGGCTGGCGCCACGGCTGCGCTCGGCGCTCCTGAGAGGGGCCGGGCGGGCGGGGGCCAGGCGGACTGAGGACCGAGGTCGAGGGCCGGGGGTCGAGGTGCGGGGGCCGGGAGCCGGGGTTGCGGTGAGCGAATCGACTCTTCGGTGAACTCACGGCGATGATCGCGAGAACAGTGGCTCTGTCACACGAGGTTGAGCTGTCAATCGAACCCGGTGTGCTGTGTGCTGGAGCGGCCGGAGACGTGCGGACCCGTTCGGACGTGTGCGGCCTCGGCTCCTGTGCCCGATGGGGGGAACCGGGCGCGAACGCGGTGGATGGGGTGCTGGCTCCCCGGCACGTCGGATGCGGTCGGCCAACGGGCGATGCCCTGAGTCATCCACTTCACCCGATTATCTGCCCGATTATCTGTGGGGGTCACAGAATCATGCGAACGCTACTCACCACCAAAGTCACCCGGCGCGCCCTGCGTCCCATCGCCGATCTCATCGATCAGCGCATCGAGCGGCAGATCCGGCGTTCTCTCGGGGGCGGCTCCGACAACAACGGGCTGC
The DNA here is from genome assembly GCF_040651415.1 of Streptomyces sp. NPDC048484. Classification (NCBI taxonomy): domain Bacteria; kingdom Bacillati; phylum Actinomycetota; class Actinomycetes; order Kitasatosporales; family Streptomycetaceae; genus Streptomyces; species Streptomyces sp. NPDC048484. The sequence goes on along the minus strand of NZ_JBEZJY010000050.1, from coordinate 13,126 downwards.
ACGAGCTGATGACACTGAGGAACCGCCAGCGCCCCCTTGAGCTGCTGCTCGACGGAACCGGGCGTGGCGTGTCACGGCTCCCGGCCCAAGTCCACCTCACCCGCGCGATCGACGAACTGGCGTCGGTGACCGGGGACAAGGAGGGCGCGGAGCGCAATATCGCCCAGTCGTTCCGCCTGCTCATCGCCCTGGAGTCACTCGGAGTCGGCCGGATAGCCGGTGGGACCATGAACATCTGCGGCAAGCTCTCCGCCGTACCGCTGCTGGATCCGCCGAACGACGAGATCCTGGAGATCGGCACCCTGTACGGGATGTTCGGCGCGGCTCTGATCCGGATGATGGAGCGCGCGGGACGCGACCCGCACCTGACGATCGTCGACCCGCTGGCGGGGCTGCAGTTGCAGCCCGGCACGACCGAGGGCGCCGACCCGACGGGCGTCCCCGTACGCGAGGCCGCAGTACGCACCAACCTGGGCCTCGCGGGCTCGGCCGGTGCCGAGGCCCGTGTCCAGCAGGGCTTCTCCGAGGACCCGGAGGTGCGTGCCCTGGTCTCCGACCGCAGTTACGGAGTGATCATCGTCGACGGTGACCACTCCGCCTCGGGAGTCAAGGCGGATCTGGAATGGGCCGAGCAGATCGCCGCGCCCGGCGGCATCGTGGTCCTGGACGACTTCGGACACGCCAAGTGGCCCGGTATCAAGGAGGCCTTCGACAAGCACATGGCCACGGACACCCGGCTGACGTTCCTCGGCCAGGTGGCGAACTCGGGCTATCTGCGCGCGGCGTGAGCCCCGGGGCCTCCGGGCCTCTTGGGCCTGCCTCTGGGCCTCTCTTTGGGTCTGCCTTCGCGCCGCTCATCTGATCCCGTACCCCGCCTCGACGCCGGCGATCACCAACGCCAGCCCCTCCTCGAAGTGCCGGTCGTAATCAGCGAAGATCTCCGCGCCCGCCTGGGCCGACAAGGGAAAGTCGGCCATCAGGCGGGCGCGTTCGTCTACGTCGTAGCCCTCGCGCCGGTCGCCAGGCAGCGGCTCGACGCCCTGTTCCTCGATGACGAACCCGAGTGTGTAGAGGTGCGCCGTCGAGGCCGCGCGGACCGCCTGGGCGAGGGTGAAGCCGGCGGCCGTGAACAGGCGCAGGTTCTCCTCCATCTGCTCGGCGTGCTCGATCCCGGTGAAGCGGGAGCCGCTGAACACCTTCGCGCCGTCGCGGTGGCCGAGCAGCGCCGTGCGCAGGCCGCGGTTCGACCTGAGCAGTCGCTCCTGCCAGGTGTCGCCCGGGTCGAGCGGGATCCCGGCGACCATCCGGCGGTACATCTCCGTCGCCATCTCGTCGAGCAGCGCCTGTTTGTCCTTGAAGTGCCAGTAGAGGGCGGGCGCCTTGACGTCCAGCTCCTTCGCGATGACCCGCAGGCTGAGGCCGTCGAGGCCGACCTCGTTCAGCAGCCGCAGGGCGGTGTCCGCGACGCGCTTGCGGTCCAGGGGGGCTCGGCGTTCCGTATTCACGCTTGACAGCTTAACGCCGTTAAGGCCACTCTGGGAGGACGGTGAACTTAACGGCGTTAAGGAGTCTGATCGTGACCACTCACACGGACGTGCTCATCGTCGGCGCGGGCCCCACCGGGCTCGCCCTGGCCGTCGACCTCGCCCGGCGCGGAACGCACGCGCTCGTCGTCGAGCGGGCCGACGCACTCTTCCCCGGCTCACGCGGCAAGGGGATCCAGCCCCGCACGCAGGAGGTCTTCGACGACTTCGGCGTACTGGACGCGCTCCGGGCGCAAGGCGGCACGTACCCCGTCGGGATGATCTGGCAGGACGGACAACGGCAGGGCGAACACCGGATGTTCGACGAGGTGGAGGCGACGGAGGCCGAACCGTACGCGGGCCACGCGCTGATGGTGCCGCAGTGGCGGACGCAGGAGATCCTGTTCGCGAGACTCACGGAACTGGGCGGCAGTGTCGCCTTCGGCCGGGAGCTGGTGGGCCTCGCCCAGGACGCCGACGGCGTGACGGCGAGCTTCGCGTCCGGCACTCCGGTGCTCGCCCGCTACGTCGTCGCCGCGGACGGCGGCCGTTCGGCGGTGCGGCGCGCACTCGGCATCGGCATGACCGGCGAGACGGTGGACCCGGCTCCGGCACTGGTCGCGGACATCCGCGTCACCGGACTGGACCGCGACAACTGGCACTTCTTCCCGCCCACCGACGCGGCCGACAGCGAGGGCGGCTTCCTGGCGATCTGCCCCCTGCCGCACACCGAGGACTTCCAGCTGGCGGCCGGCTTCGCGGACCCGTCGGCCCGGCCGGACCTTTCCCTCGACGGCATCCGCAAGCTCGTCGCCACACGGACGCACCTCGCCCCGGACGACGTGACCGAGGTGCGCTGGGCTTCCGACTTCCGGCCGCGCGCCGCGATGGCGGACCGCTTCCGGCAGGGCCGGGTCTTCCTGGCGGGTGACGCGGCCCACGTCCACTCACCCGCGGGCGGTCAGGGCCTCAACACCAGCGTCCAGGACGCCTACAACCTGGGCTGGAAGCTCGCGGCCGTACTCCGGGAGAACGCCCCGGCCGCCCTCCTCGACTCGTACGAGGAGGAGCGGATGCCCATCGCCGCGCAGATGCTGGGCCTGTCCACCGGCGTCCACCGTGGCGAGGTCCGGCGCGGCGTCGCCACCCAGCAACTGGGCCTCGGTTACCGGGGCTGCGCCCTCGCGGTGGAGACCCGCGTGGGCCTGCCCGAGGGAGCCCTCCGCGCGGGCGACCGCGCACCGGACGGCACCCGGGCCGGGGTACACCTCTTCGACGCCTTCCGGGGCCCGCACTGGACACTGCTCACAGTCGGCACGGAGGGCACAGCCGACACGGACGGCACGGACACCGGTGTGCCGGCTCTCCCCGGCACCTGCACCAGCACCGGCGTCCGGGCCGTCCGCATCCCCGCGTACGAGGCGTACGGGTCCGGAGTGTTCCTCGTCCGCCCGGACGGTTACGTGGGCTGGGCGGGCGAGTCGGCGCGAGGGCTCGCGGAGTACGCGGCGCTCGTGGGCCTCACCGTGCACGTCTCGTAGTACCGGACAGTGCCGCCCTGTTCGCAACCGGGCACACGCGGGAACCTTCTCAGGTGGACCATCTCAGGTGGACCATCTCAGGTAGACCATCACAGGTGGCACCACGGCACATCGCCGGCGTCGTCGACGGCACGTCGAGAACTGGTTCGGTGAGCAGCGAGGGGTTCGGATGCGTACAAGGGTCATGCGGAGTTCAGTCGCGACGGCATCGGCGATGGCGACGGCGTTGGCGGCGCTCGTCGCGGTGAGCGGATGCACCATCCAGACCGTCGACCCGACCACCAGGTCGTCGGCCGGTACGCCGACGCCGGCCGGCCGCTCCCCCGGCGACGCGAAGCCCCCGAAGCCCGCCGGGCAGTCCGCGCCCGACGTCCTCTGGTCGCCCGGCGACCGGGGCGGGGACGTACGGGAGTTGCAGGCCCGGCTGCGTCAGGTCCAGTGGCTCTTCCAGGGGCCGACGGGGACGTACGACACCTCGACGGCCGCCGCGGTACGCGGATTCCAGGGCAAGCGGGGCCTGCCGCAGACCGGGTCCACGGACTCGGTGACCTGGCAGCGACTGCTGGGGATGACCCGCGAGCCGGGCAAGTGGGACCTGTACGCGTCGGGCGGCCAACCGGCCGCGAAGCCGGACCCGCGCTGTATGACGGGCCGGGTGCTGTGCATCAGCAAGACCAGCCGCACACTGCGCTGGATGATCGACGGCCGTACGGTCTCGACGATGGCTGTGCGCTTCGGCGCGCAGTACACGCCCACCCGCGATGGTGTCTTCAACGTCTACTTCAAGTCGCGTCATCATGTGTCGACGCTCTACGACTCACCCATGCCGTACGCGATGTTCTTCAGCGGCGGGCAGGCGGTCCACTACTCCTCCAACTTTGCGGCGACGGGCTACTACGGGGGCTCGCACGGCTGTGTGAACGTACGGGACGAGGGGAAGGTCTCGGCACTGTTCTCGCAGGTGAGGAACGGCGACAAGGTCGTCGTCTACTGGTGAGGACCCGGCGGCGGAGAAGTGTGCGGGCGCGGGCGGGACCGGGGGAACCTGTCCCGCCCGCGCCTGTGTGCACTGAGCCGTGGGTACGGGGGGAACCCCGGCTCGTGCGACAGCCGATGACCAGTCGGCTCGATTATTACTGCGTCGGGACGGCTGAAAACGTCACACCGGGACGACAGAAGCGTGTAGGCGGCACGAAATAGCAGGTCAGGAGCGCGACGAGGACGTCGAGAGTGTCGAGGGCGTCGAGGGCGTCGTCGAAGGCAGCCGCCGGGCGGAGGCTGCTGCAGCGCCCGCTGCGGGGTGGGCCCGGTCGGAGACCGCGGAGGCAACCGGAGAAGGCACCGCGGAGGTCACCGGGGAAGCCACCGGTGAAGTCACGGAGGCCGGGGGCTTCCACTTCCGCGAGGCGCTGACCTGCGGGGCCGGAGTCCGCGCCGAATCGTCCGACACCGGGGGCAGGGCGGGGGCGAAGCCCGACGGCTCGGCGGCGCCGCCTTCGCGGTGGGCCGTGCCGTCGTCGCCGCGGAAGGTGCCCTGCCCTATGTGGCTGTGGTCGCCGCCGTCGTGGTCCCCACCGTCACCGCCGTCGCCACCGCCACCTTCGTCGCCGCCCTTGCCCCTGCCGCTGCCGCTGTCTCCCTTGCTCGCATCGCTGTGCCCGGACCCGGCCCCGTGACCACGCCGGTCGTCGTCGGAGTCGTGGCGGTCCCAGTTCTTCAGAATGCCCTTGCAGTACCTCTGCACCTGCTCGGCGCCGTGGGCCGCGTCCTCCAGGGCGCGCCTGCGTCCCGAGTCGAGATCCTTGCCGTCGCTGAGGTCGCGGCAGGCCGAGGCGATCCTGGCCCACCGCTGCCCCGGCCGGTTCGCGCGCCGGGTGTCGTCGGAGTCGGGCTGTGCTCCCGTGTCCGCACCCGTGTCCCCGCGTGCTTCGCCGCCCGGGACGGAGTTCTCGCCGGTCGGTGAGCCGGCGCTGCCGTCGGGTCGCGGCTCGTCGGCGCCGCCGCGGGTCTTCCCGGGAGACGGCTCGACGAACGAGCGGTCCGGAGTGACGGCGACCGTCGCGGAGGCGCCGGGTTCCGGTTCGTCACCGCCGAAGGCCAGGACGCCCGCGGTCGCGACCACGGCGACCCCGCCGAGCATCCCGGCGGCCAGCGCGGAGGCGAGGCCGTAGCGCACCGGGCGGCCCCAGAGGGAGCCCCGGAGAGAGGGGGCACGGCGGTCCGTGGCGGCGCGGCCGAGTCGGACGAGGCCCGCGTCCAGGGAGGTTCCCGGAGGTGAGGAGGGCGCCGGGGAACGCGTACGGACGGCCCGGCCGAGGTCCGCCTTCGCCTCCTCGGCGTTCCGGCCGGTGCGCGCGGCGTGGAATGCGGCCACCGCGGCGGCCTCACCCGGAAGTTCGGTACTGGTCGGCACGGTTTCGGCGGTCAGCGCGCCCAGGGCGTCGAGTGCTTCGGCGAGTCGGTCGGCCTGGTCGCGGCTGTCGGCGTCGAGGGCTTCGAATCGCTCTCCGCGCAGCAGCCGCTCCGCCGCGTCGCGGTCCAGCCACCGGCCGGGGGGCCGCGGATTACCCCCCGGGAAGACACAGCGCTCGTCGGCCATCACATGCCCTTCTGCGTCCGCGAAGGCGTATGCGTCACACCCGCGGACGTCACCACGCGGGTATGCGGCTGTACGTGCGGAGGTCTCTGCGGCGGCACCGAGCGCAGAGAGGCCACCGATTCCGGATTTACCGCTTCCGGGTCCGTCGCTTCCGGGTCTGCTGATTCCGGGTCCGGGCCGAGCAGCTCCGCGAGGCGCTTCAGACCGCGGTGCGCCGCTGTGCGGACGGCGCCCGGCCGTTTGCCGAGGGTGTCCGCGGCGGTCTTCGCGTCGAGGCCGACGACGACGCGCAGCACGACGGCTTCCGCCTGGTCCTGCGGGAGCTGGGCGATGAGGGAGAGGGTGCTGTTCGTGGCGAGGGCCTCGATGGCCTCACCCGCGGTGTCGGACTCGGCCGCCCTGCCGGTGAGTTCGGTCTCGTCGCCGCCTGTCGCGGGGCGCCGGCCGCGCATGCGTATGTGGTCGAGTGCGCGGTTGCGGGCTATCCGGGCCGCCCAGCCGCGGAACCGGTCGGCGTCCCCGCTGAACCGTTCCAGGTCGCGGGCGATCTGCAGCCAGGCCTCGGACGTCACGTCCTCGGCGTCCGGGTCACCGACCAGCGTCCGCACGTACCCCAGGAGCCGTGGATGCACGGCTCGGTACACAGTCCGGAACGCGGTCTCGTCTCCGGACTGTGCGGCAAGCACCGCGGCGGTCAGCTCCGCGTCGTCCCCCAGCACCGCGCCCCTCGTTGCGCCCAGCCGGTGCCGCTCTCGCGGACCGGATTCTCTCCGTCATGGTCTCCCGGTCGATGGTTGCGGTCCTGCCCCGCATCCGGCGCGAAATGCACGTTACGGCGTGAATCCGGGATGCGTCCATGTCCGTCCACCATGCAACCAAGTCGTTCCGGCGTGGGGTGTGACACAAAACGCACCGCCGACGCTGAGGAGAGTACGGGCCGCCGCGCGGCCCGTACCGCGCGACGGCCGGGGCCTCTCCTGTGGGGGGTGGCGGCTCCGGCCGTCTCCGCGTCGCCTCTGGCCCTGTCCCGGGCCGCCGGCATGCGGGCGCTGCCACCGCCCGCCGGGCGATCGAGCCCGCCCTGTGACGCACGCCGTCCGGCGCTCTCCGGTCCGGCGACTCCGCGCCCGTTCACAGGCGCCCCGTCGAACGCTTGGGGCTGCGGGACGGGAGGCGGACGGCGGCTCACCGAGGCAGCGTGCCCGTCATGCAAGGCAAGGGCGCGACGGGTGAAGCGTGAGCCCACCGGACCCAGCAGGACCCCGGAAGAGAACACACAACCGGCACTGTGTACACATGGAACATCCGGTACCTTTGAGCGCATGACGCAGATGCCCATAGAGTCCATCCGTGACGTCCGCGCGCACCTTGCCGAAGTCGTCGAGCGGGCCGATCGCGATGACCAGCCCACCGTGATCACGCGACGAGGAAAAGAAGTCGCCGCCATCGTCTCGATCGACGTCCTGCGCAAGTACCAGCAGTGGGAAGAGCGCGAGATCAATCGCATCATCGACGAGCGGATGGCGAACCGCTCGGCCGGCGTCCCCATCGAGGACATCATGAAGGAAACCCTGGCACGCGGTGAATGAGCACAGCGCGAGCGAGTACCGCACCGTCTTCCGGCCCGAGGCGCAAGCCGAGCTTCGGAAAGTCCCCCGCGACATGGCGCTGCGCCTCCTGGCCAAGCTGACGGAACTGGAGAGCGATCCGCTCGGATTCAGCACCACGGCGCTCGTGTCCCAACCCGATCGTCGTCGCCTCCGGATCGGCGACTACCGCGTCATCTACACCATCGACAACGGCGAACTGGTCGTATGGATCGTTCACGTCGGACACCGTTCCACGGTCTACGAGACGTGAGGCCCCCTCCAGCACGGGAAGAGACCAGGGGCTCGCCCCCAGAAGGGTGAGCCCGTCCTGACCTGCTTGTTTTGCCAGCTCGGCGACGTCCTCACCAGGTCCCCACCAGGCGTTGAAGCGGAGCGTCTGCCGGTTGATCCTGACCTGCGGCGGAGCCGCACCCAGGGCGCTGACCTTGGATTTCCTCGTTGGGATGCGTTGGCTCCCGACGGCCGTTTACGGGTGTCCTGCGGACTGGCCGCGGACTGGCTGGGTACACCGAGGCAGAGAAATCCATGGCACACCGGCGGGACCTGCAACGAGACTGCGCAGGTGAGCGGCTCCTACCCCTGTCCCTGCTGCGGGCACCGCGTGCTGGGCGCGATGCCCGGCTCGTACGAGATCTGCCCTGTCTGCTTCTGGGAGGACGACGGGGTCCAGTTCCGCTGGCCGGCCATGGGCGGCGGCGCGAACAAGGTCTCCCTGATCAGCAATCTCTGACGCCGGGCTGTCAGTTGTCCGGTCAGGAACCGCAAGGTGCGGTTGGGCGGATCAATCGAGGAGGGGTAGACCGGCGACTCTTGTGTCAGCCGCCGTAGAGGGTGGGCAGATCGACCAGGAGGAGGTCGTCACGACGGTCGGCCAGTTCGACCAGGTCGGGATAGAAGCCGTGCAGGGAGTACAGGGCCAGGGTAGTGGCAGTGGTGTCGTACCCCTGATCTGCGAGCAGGGCACGGATACGTTCCAGGCGCTCCAGGTCACCGGTCCCACGGCGGGCAGCGGTCGCCTTGGCCTCGCCCAACAGCGCGATCCTCGCGCGGGGAGCCTGCGGGCGCTCGCCGGCGGCCAGGGCGATGACGTCGACCTCGTGCTTCGTCCGGGCGGCCTGGTCGGCGACCTCGGTGGTACCGACCGGGCCGGGCAGCCCACCGGGCAACAGGGTGTGGGCGTAACGACGGGTGAAGTCGCGGGCCAGGTCTTCGAAGTGCGGCCCGAGGATCTTGGAGTTGAAGGTCGGGGCGGCCTGTTGCCACACCTGCTCGGCGAAGCCCTGCTCCACGGCGGCGGCCTGCGGGAGGGTGATGAGCTGGTTGAAGCGAATGACCGGGTCGGCGAGCGTGATGACGGGGTGCCTGGAGCGGAGGATGTCCTGTTCCCGCTGAATGTAGCCGGTGGATTCCAGCACTCCGAGCGGGTGAGCGACGGCGTTGCGCGGGCGTTCCAGGGCGGCACCGATCTTGCTGGGGGTGGTGGCTCCGTTCGCGATCGCGGTGAGGATGTCGTAGTAGAGCGTGTGCTGGGTGATCCTCGGGTCCTCGCGCAGCAGGTACTCGGTCTCGGTACGCGAGTACACCGCCCGCCCCGGGTCGAGCAGGGTGCGGGTGAGCCAGGTGCCGAAGCCGTCGTCCGGATGCGGCCGGGCAGCCACCGGCCGGTAGCCAGGTGCCCCGCCCAGGACCGCGTGCACCTTCAGCGCGGTCAGTGGGTCGGCGATCTGCCAGAAGGCCCGGCTGTCGCGGTAGTCGAAGGGACCCAGTCGTAGATCGACCACGGCACGTCCGCGAAGCGGCTTGGTTCCCGGGAGCAGTTCGTGCATGACGCTCATCGCGGAGCCGCACAGGATCAGCCGCGGCCCCGGCCCGGCACCGGGCCGGGCACCCCGCTGGCGTTCGTCGTAGAGCTGTTGCAGCAGTCCCGGGATCTCAGGCGAGTGCTGAAGCAGGTACGGCAACTCGTCGATCACCAGGAACGGGTGCGACAAACGGGCGGTCACCTCAAGGGCGTTGGACAGGACGTCACGCCAGCCGGTGAGACGGAGACTCCCCGGCCGCAGGCCGGCGTGGGCGGCGACCGCATCACTGAACCGCTGGATCGCGGGCAGCCGCCCCTCCTCCCTGACCGCTGTGACGTACAGGCCGCCGACCTGCTCCGACAGTGCCTGCAGAAGGTACGACTTCCCGTGCCGCCGCCGTCCCGACACGATGCCGAGCCGCATCGCCGGATCCGGGTCGGTGAGGAACTCCGCGAGCAGGTCCCACTCCCGGTCCCGGTCGACCACGTCGTCCGGCTTGACCGGCAGGCTCTCTTCCACTCTCTCTCCTATCTCTCATTGACTGCGACGTAATTTGTATAGGTCTACTTCGACAGAAAGCGTCGTACTGGGATTCGTCACTGCGCTTCGACTGGCGTGACCCCAGGCGCTCCTCGCCCGCCGCTCCCGGGCGGGCTGCCTCCGCAGGGGCCGACCTGAACGGCTGGACATGTGACCAGCGCGCCGCAGTCCGACCGCGCCGCCGGCGCGCATTCCGCCGCCAGAACCAGCGCGACACGGCGCCGGTACTGCCGCGCCCACTCAGCCGCGCCCACTCCCGCCGCGTCCCGCATGCCGTACTCCTCGGCCCTCGCCCCCCGCCTGAAGTGACGTACCCCACACCCGCGTTGGGTGATGTTTGGTTCTGAGATGGCGCTGAATAAGAAGCCACCCTTGTGTCGGGTGGGTTTTTTGTGAGGCTTTTCTAGGGGTGGGGTAATTGAGTCGCCGGACGACCCATGCGTACAAACCGCTGAGCATGAAGCGAAGAGCGTGGCTGACGATTGGGGCCGTGGTGCTGGGCGGGGCGGGCGCCGTGACATACGCCGTCGCCGACCCCAGCGCCGCTCCGTCGGTGGACGCCGCGCGCAGCAAGCGGCCTGTGAAGGTGCACGAGCTCACCATGCGCAGCGACGGCACGGGCCGGCGCGAGGTGGAGCGGACGAGCACCGAGCAGTTCTCGCTGCTCGGCATCTCCTGGACCGGCGCGAAGGCCGAACTCGACGGCACCGCACAGGTGCGGACCCGGGCCCTCGGCGCGGGCGAGTGGACCGGCTGGCAGAACCTGGACCTGGAGCCGCACCCGGTCGACAAGGCGGAACCGGGCGCCAAGGACGCGCGCGGTGCGTCCGATCCGCTGTGGGTCGGCCCGAGCGACGGCGTCGAGGCACGGGTCGTGGCCGCCGACGGGTCGGCGAGTTCCGGGCTGCCCAAGGGACTTGAGGTCAGCCTCGTGGACCCGGGTGTGACCTCGGCCGAGGCGAAGAACAAGGCGCTGGCCACGCCCACGGAAAGCTCCAAGGACACCGCCAAGGACACCGCCAAGGGCGACTCCACGGACAACGCCGCGGGCACCTCCACCGGCACCTCCGCCGTCTCCTCCATGGACAACGCCGCCTTCGTCGCCGAAGGTCCGACCGGCTCCGCCACCCCGGCCGCCGACGCGGCCACGGACTCCCCCCCGCCGTCGGAGTCCACGAGCACGGAGCCCGCGAACAGCGCCCCGGCGTCGCCCGCCGGGAGCGTCTCGGAAAGCGCCCCGGAGAGCAACTCGGCCGCCAGGACGCCCAACCCGGCCCCGTCCCCGCCGCCGTCCACCGTGACGCAGCCGCAGATCATCTCCCGCGCCCAGTGGGGCGCCGACGAGTCGACGGTCCCGGACCCGCCGGAGTACATCGAGAAGGTCAGCGCGGTCTTCGTCCACCACACGGCCGGCACGAACGACTACAGCTGCGCCGAGTCCCCTGCGCTGGTGCGCGGCATCATGGCGTACCACGTGCAGACCGAGAAGTGGAACGACATCGGCTACAACTTCCTGGTCGACAAGTGCGGCCGGATCTTCGAGGGCCGCGGGGGCGGCGTCGACCTGCCGGTGCGCGGCGCCCACACCTCCGGCTTCGACGGTGACTCGGCGGGCGTCGCCGTCCTCGGTGACTTCGAGGGAGCGGCCGCCACCTCCACCACTCCGGCGAAGCCCGCGGGCAAGCCGACCCGTGCCTCCCTGGAGTCCGTGGCGCGCGTCGCCGCGTGGAAGCTCGGCCAGTACGGCGGCAACCCGAGCGGCAAGGTCACGCTGACCGCCGCCGACGACACGGGGGTGTGGAAGGCGGGCGAGCAGGCCACGCTGAACACGGTCTCCGGCCACCGCGACGGTTTCGCCACCGAGTGCCCCGGCAAAAACCTTTACTCGAAGCTGAGCGAGATCCGCCGGTACGCGTCCAGCCCCGGCAGGAACGCCGCGGCCCCGACGGCCGACTTCAACCGTGACGGCATCAGCGACCTCCTCGCCGCCACACCCAAGCAGGGCAGCGGCTGGCTCACCCTCGTGCCCGGCGGCCTGAACGGCCCCGTCTCCGCCTCGAAGGTGAAGCTCAACCAGGGCACCGCCAACGTCCCGGGTACCGCCGAGTCGGGCGACCAGTGGGGCGCGGCCACGGCACTGGGCGACATAAACGCCGACGGCTACGCGGACATAGCGATCGGCGCCCCCGGCGAGAACGACACGACCGGTCACGCGGACCGTGGCGCGGTAACGATTCTTTACGGCCCGAAGTTCGACACCGGCGCCGACACCATGGCGCTGGGCGACGACTTCGAGCCGGTCGGCGCGAAGTTCGGCTCGACGGTCGCGGTCGGCGACTTCAACGCCGACGGCAAGGCGGACGTCTTCACGGCGGCCACCGGCACGGGCGGCAACTGGGCGGCCCGGTTCGACGACGGCCACGAGGTCGCCGGCGACCTCACCACGGCCACCGGCGCCCTCGCGTACGCGGACGCCGCGAGCGGTGACTTCAACCGGGACGGCTACGCGGACGTGGCGCTCAACTACCGTGACGCGTCCGGCGTCGGCAAGGTCACCTGGTTCAAGGGGTCCAGGTCGCTGGGTCTTTCGAAGGTGTCCACGATCTCGGTGAAGGGCGGCCGCTCCCTGGCCGCGGGTGACGTGAACGGCAACGGCTACGACGACATCGTCATCGGCCAGCCGTACACCGCCGAGTCCGGCGCCAAAGCCGGCGGCCAGGTCACGATGGTCCCGGGCGCGGCCACGGGCTTCACCACGACCGGGATGACGACGATCCACCAGGGCACCGCGGGCGTCGAGGGCGCCGCCGAGGCGGGCGACGCCATGGGCTGGTCGGTCTCGACCGGCGACTTCAACGCCGACGGCTACGCGGACGTCCTCACCGGCGCCCCGAACGAGGACATCACCCGCAGCGGCGCCAACAAGGCCGACGCGGGCGCGGTCTGGCTCCTCAAGGGTGCCTCGACCGGCCTCACCGGCACCGGCTCGCTCTCCTACTCCCAGGACACGACGGATATCGCCGGGTCCACGGAGAAGGACGACAAGCTGGGTTCGTCCGTCTCGCTGACGGACTTCTCCGGCCACGGCCGGGCGCACCTGCTCATCGGGGCCGAGGGCGAGGACACGGGCAACGGCACGCTGCTCTACCTGCCGAGCACGGCGTCGGGCGTCTCCCTGCCCGCGTCGGCGTACTACGGCGTCACCCAGCTGGGTACGGCGACGGCCGCGCGGCTGGGCCAGGTCCTGACCCCGTAACCACGCGACGTCGGCACCGCGGACGGCCACGGCCACCGCACCGCGGACGAACAAAGGCCGGGGCCCTGTGCGGAACAGGGCCCCGGCCTTCCGCGTGCCCGCGTAGCCCTAGATGTTCTGTCTCGGGAGGTTGTGGACGGTGACTGGATTCACGGGCGGATGATCTTGAAATGGGTGAGGGCCTTCTGGCCTGGTGTGGATTGCGACATCTGCACCAGTGATCAGAAAGGCCCTCGTGCCCCACCGTAATGCACC